>CAZBXL010000001.1:0-7249 GCA_964495785.1 uncultured Saprospiraceae bacterium
GAGCCTCCACCTCTTATAATCGCAATTATATGGTTATCATCTTCTTTAGCAGAACGGATAGCATCGACGACTTCTCTTTCTGTTTTCTGACCTTGCATCGCAGCGGCGTACAGATTGATATTAAAGTCATACCCATAAGCATTCTCTGATAGTTGACTTACAAAATCTTGATATCCTGCAGCTGTCTCTGATGAGATGACAGCGATATTTTGTATTACGCTTGGCATTGGGACGGTAGCATTGAGATCGATGAGCTCTTTACTTTTAAGCTTGTCTATGATCTTTTGTCGATTCATCTCAAACTGTCCAAATGTAAAAGCGGGATCTATATCAATGATATTGAAACTTAGTCCATACCTTTCACTGAATACAATATTGCCTTTTAGTTTGACCTTGACACCGGGGCTGAGAATGGAATCTGTTAATTCGTTGAGTTTCTTTTTGATAAAAAGAAATTGGCGGTACCATATTGTAGCAGAGGCTTTGGCGATAATATCATCTGACGATTCGTCCTTTTCTATTAGGTCGAGATAAAGATTGCCCCTGGCATTGGATACAGAATTGAGCTCACACTCTATCCATATAGGTTCCTCAAAATTCAGAGCGAGGACCCGTTTGATATATTGATTAACTTCGAATAATGAGTAAGCTTCCAATCTTAGGCTATATTAATTTTGCGCTAAGATAGGAAGCTTATTATAATCTTTTATTTATTGTCCGAAAGCGTTAATTCTTTGCAGTCTGACCTTAAGTTTTCCGCATTGCTCAGACGGTGCTTTTGGATCTGGCTCATATTTATAACCATAGAATCCTTTGAGGACATCTTTTTCCTTACCTCTTGGGATTGTAGCATCTGTCTCTAAGTCAAGTAGCTCTGCATAGATAACATTACCTCCTCTATTGACACACACTTTAGCAGTGATAAGTCTACCTTCTTGATTTTCGAATCCTACAGAAAGTATCTCAGTAATATTTCTCTTTATAACTCGTCTACCAAATACGCCGTTTCCTGATCCATCATATTCTCCTACACCTCCACCGCCTGTGCCTGAGCCACTATCTCCATCATTTCCTGATTCGTCTCTACCTGCTCCTGTACCTGTCTTACCTTCTCCTGTGCCAGCATCTGTGCCATCTGACCTCGATGGATCGCCTTCTGGATTGCCCTGATCAGCACTACCTCCAGCTTTTATGACATCTAATATCTTTCCTATTTTAGTCTGTACAGATTCTTTAGCAGGCTCTGGTACAGGTTCAGGCGTCGGTTCTACGACTTCTGGTTCTGGTGCCGGCTCTGGTATAGGTTCTGGCTCTGGATTATCTATTTCTATCTCTTCTTCTGCAGCAGTAATCTCAGTATCATCTTCGAATGTTGTCTCTGATACCACAGGGTCTGTAGTTGGTGTCGGTGGTGTAGGCGTTGGCGTAGGTAGTTTAACCTCCGGCCTCTTCGTCTCTACAGTCTTCGTCTGTTGATCTTTAATTTCTGCGACTTTATCAGCATTCTTACGTGGTGCTCCCTCTTTCTCTTGAGCTTTATTACTGTTAGAAGATTCGACGAATTCTTCCAACTTGGGAGGTATGATTTCTTCGAAGTTGAGCGCTACTGCATATTGCTTGTCTATAGCTTTCTCATATTCACAAGTAGAGAAAAATGCTAATAACAATAGCCCTACATGAAATACAAAAGATATCATGTTGGCTTTTCTTTTGTGAGCTCTTTCTGTTGCTTCTTCGTTGAGTAATAATTCGTTCGCCATAAGTGTGGTTTATTGTAAGACTCTAATTTACAGTCATAAAACTGTTATAAAGAGATTAAAATTTCAAATAAGTATAGAAAGTATTGCTATTTCTAATCATTTCGCCTTAATCTATTATATAATTCAATAGATATGCCAATATGTACTTTCGATATAAAAAGTCTGCACTATCAACCTTGAAGGTATATTATCAGTTATAATTGACAGATATTTGTCTTTACCTTTTGGACGTTTAATATCTGAGCATTACATACAAAGTTACATATATAATTAATTTTGATATGTGTTTAAATTCATTACATGAATCCTGATCTATGAAAAATCTCATCTTTATTACTCTATTTTGTTCGAGTTCATTCTTAATTGCCCAGACTTTGGAGCCATTTGAGTGTGAGGTCATCATGGACTCTGAGCCATTAAAGTATCCGTTTGTAGGGGGTTTTTCTGCTCCTCAGTGGTCTGGTGGGGATTTTAATGGAGATGGGATACAGGATCTATTTATATTTGATAGAGCTGGTGTTGCCATGGTCTTCCTATATGATGGAGTAGGTATAGGGTCTCAGGCTTATTCATATTCTCGAGATTACAACAGCAGCTTTCCTCCTATGGAGAATTGGGCTATATTAAGAGACTATGATCGTGATGGATTTCTTGATATTTACTCTAATCCTTCTCAAGGTATCTCAGGGGCTCAGCTACACAGAGGGACATTTGAGAATAATAAATGGTCGTTTGAACCTATAAAAGTTGGTGGAGCTGATAGAGAAGAGGCTTATATATTTATAGATGAAGGTTCTGGATCTACAAATGTATATTTTTCATTCACTGATACTCCAGAGATTATTGATGTGGACGGAGATGGGGATTTAGATATTTTATCTTTTGAGCCAGGAGGAGCATATCTTTCATTTTATAGAAATCTTCAAGTAGAAAATAACTTACCTGCGACAGAGTCAGAATATGAGACAGGTGATTTTTGTTTTGGAAAATTTAAAGAAAGTGGTGTATCATCTGATATCATCCTTAGTACAAATGGGTCTTGTGCATCTGGGCTGCAAGATGAAAATGAAGTAGATCATAAGCTCCATGCTGGATCTACAATCATGGCTTTTGACAATGATAATGACGGAGACTTAGAAGTTGTGTTAGGAGATCTTGTCAATAATAATTTAGTCTATCTCGAGAATGGTGGCACTGCAGAAGAAGCATTAATGACATCTGTCGATACAAGGTTCCCTTCTTATAACTTATCAGTTGATATGCCTGTCTTTTTGGGTTCATACAATGTAGACGTAGATGGAGATGGACTTAAGGATCTGCTTGCAAGTCCTAATGTTGTGAGTAGTGCTGAGAATGTAAATAATGCTTGGTATTATAAAAATACAGGTGATCCAAATAATAGATTTGAGTTCAGACAGAATGATCTGATTGTAGAGGAGATGGTTGACTTAGGAAGCTACTCTGCTCCTGCATTCATTGATTATAATGGTGATGGCCTACAAGATATTATTGTGGGCTCTGGAGGAAGATTTGACGGGTCGACTACTGATATGAGCTTATTTCTTTTTGAAAATACAGGGTCACTACAAACTCCAAAGTATGAACTTGTCGATGATGATTATCTTGATTTTTCTGCTTTTGCGACAACATCTCGTAATCCTTCTCCTACCATAGGAGACCTCGATGGTGATGGCGATAACGATATGCTCATGGGCGAGGAGAATGGATATTTATATTATTTTGAAAATACTGCAGGGCCAGATGCTCCTGTGTCATTCAGTACTCCTATATATCAATACATGGATATCCTTGTGGGTCAAAAGTCAAGACCATTTATAGTTGATCTCAATGAAGATGGACTTATGGATATCGTAGTTGGACAAAGAAAAACTGCTGCTCGTGATGGTATGACAGGTAATATTAATTATTTTGAAAATGTAGGAGAAGTGGGTAATCCACAATTTGTTGGTGATATACTTTCTGCTCCTAATATAGCAGTGTTGGGTGGTATGACAACAAGAGAAGGACTTCAGACATCTGCTGCGGGTGCTTCGGCTCCGTTCATTATCAAACAGAATGATGGATATCATTTTTATGTTGGTGCTCAGGAGGGTTTTGTCAGTCACTTCGTATATGATGGATCTGATATTGAAGGTACATTTGAGAGAATAGATTCTACCTTTGGAGATATAGATGAGAGCAGATGGAGTATCCCGACTATGGCAGATGTAGATGGTGATGGTATGATGGAAATGTTAGTCGGTAACTTCAGAGGAGGACTTTCTTTCTATAATACATTTATTAATGATAGAATAGTGTCTACTGCAGATCTGCCTACTGAAACATCTAAAATATTTCCTAATCCAGCTGGCAATATTCTCAACGTAGAGTTGTCATCATATTACAATGTAGAATACCGATTATTGGATATGAACGGGAGAGTCGTGAAAGCTAACTCCCTCAATGGTGCTCAGATAAATCTTTCTGACTTAATGAATGGGATGTATCTAATTGAGTTACGATATGACAATAGAGTAGAAGTCCAGAAATTTATTAAGATATAACATATTGTTATTTTATATAATATATTATAATCTATAAATTAAATAGTTAGGCTTGATAAACGCTTGCATCGTTTAGTCCTGTATCTTAAAAGACTGATTATTCTTGTGTATAGATATCTATCTGGCTCCGAATAGTAAACTGCCGATCCTTACCATGGTCGAGCCATGCTCTATAGCCATCTCATAGTCACCAGACATACCCATGGAGATTTCACAAAAATTATCATTGAGAGAAAAGTAGTCTGTCTTAAGTTGGTCGTAATACCCTTTTAAGGTTGTGAATTCTGATTCTGTTGTTGTCGTGTCAGATGTAAATGTTCCGATGCCCATCACACCCTTGATATTGAGATTCTTAAGCATCTTAAGTTCTTCTAATTCGGAGATGAGTTGATCGTAATTATAGCCAGACTTACTATCTTCTTTGGCTATTTTAATCTGTAGTAGTATGTTGATGCTTCTTTCATTTTTGATAGCTTCTTTTTGGATCACTTGAGCTAAGGCTAAGCTATCTACAGATTGAATACATGATATAAATGGTGCTATGTATTTGACCTTGTTTTTCTGTAGCTGACCTATGAGGTGCCACTGTATATCTTTGGGAAGAAGCTCGTTTTTTTCTGTAAGTTCTTGGACTCTATTTTCTCCAAAGATTCTTTGACCTTTTGCATACATTTCTTGGATAGCAGTGGCTGGCTTAGTCTTCGATACAGCAACCAGAGTCACATTGTTCTTTCTGAACTGAGCCATTAGCTTTTCATACATAGACTTATAATTATGTATTTATACCAACTTAAAAGAGACCAAATAGTTTGCTATCGATTTGTTGTATGATCATACCAAAGTCCTCTGGATTTTTTTTGAAGTCTGTCACGTCAGCATCTACTACCAGAAGCTTTCCTATCTTATAACCATCGATCCAGTCATTATACTTTTGGTTAAGTCGCTTAAGATAATCAAGGCTGATACTGCCTTCATAATCTCTACCTCGGGTATGTATATGTTCTACAAGTTTAGGGATACTCGCTTTCAGATATATGAGAAGATCTGGAGGATCTACCTGACTCGTCATTGTCTCGAATAGGCTCTTGTAATTTCCAAAATCTCTCGTAGACATCAATCCCATCTCGTGAAGGTTAGGAGCAAATATATTAGCGTCTTCATAGATCGTTCTGTCTTGGATGACAATTTTGTCACCAGCTTTTATATCTAATATTTGACGATATCGAGAGTTGAGAAAATAAATCTGTAGATTAAATGACCATCTGTGCATATCATCGTAGAAGTCACTTAGATAAGGATTGGTCTCTGCATCTTCATAATGGACATCCCAGTTAAAGTGCTTGCCGAGCATTTCTGTAAGTGTGGTCTTGCCGGCACCTATGTTACCAGCTACGGCTATATGTTTTATGTCAGATTTCAGAGTAGTTCTATTATTTTAAGACAATTACCTCAGCGGTATTATAGGATGCTAAAATACAATTTAGACGGATAAGAGCTTATGATTATCTAAATAATTAATAATTACTCAGATATATCTATAAATTGTAAGCTGAAAAGGCTAAGAATAATAATAACGCCGTTACATAATTAACTTACAGCTTTGTTATGAATGAGAAAATAATCGAAATAGATACTATCAAAAAGGTATACACAATGGGTACAGAGAAAGTCTATGCCCTTAATGGTGTAAGCTTGGATATACATCGTAATGCATATATGGCTCTGATGGGCCCCTCCGGTTCCGGTAAGTCTACATTAATGAATCTGCTGGGCTTATTAGATACGCCGACGAATGGAAGATATCTGCTCAAAGATCAGGTTGTTAGTGAAATGACAGATTCAGAGCTGGCTGATGTAAGGAATAAAGAAATTGGATTTGTCTTTCAGACATTTAATCTACTGCCACGATTATCATCTTTAGAAAATGTGGCATTACCTTTAGTATACTCAGGGCTGAGCAAAAGTAAAAGATTGAAAAAGGCAAAAGATGTTCTCGGTATAGTAGGATTAGGAGACAGAGTAGGGCATAAGCCTAATGAGCTCTCCGGTGGCCAGCGCCAGCGTGTTGCTATTGCTCGAGCATTAGTTAATGATCCAGCTCTTATATTAGCAGATGAGCCTACTGGTAATCTTGATACGAAAACCTCTATCGAAATTATGGCAATACTCGAAGAGATTCATAATCAAGGTAATACAGTCATTCTTGTGACCCACGAACCTGAGATTGCCGCTCATGCTCACAGGATCGTAAGATTAAGAGACGGACTATTAGAGTCTGATATCAAGAACGACAATATCGTAAGTGCACATGATCCAGATCACTTTTACAACAAAAATTAAATCTCCTAATTTACCTATCATATGAAAGTCTATACTAAAACAGGAGATGGTGGTGGCACGTCTTTATTTGGAGGTACTAAGGTATCCAAAGATGATATACAGATAGAAGCTTATGGAACAGTAGATGAGCTTAATTCATTCATAGGTGTTCTGATATCAGAAGTCAATGAATCCCCATTGAGCCAAGAACTTAAAGATATACAGCCTATACTGTTTGATATCGGGAGTCACTTGGCCTCAGATGGTAAGATGCCAGATTACTTGCCGGCTCTGGATGATAATAATATTACTGTTTTAGAAAATTCTATTGATAGAATGACTTCTGACTTACCAGAATTAAAGGCTTTCATTATGCCTGGTGGTAATTCTCGTATAGCTCGTGCTCACATATGTAGAGTTATATGTCGTAGAGCAGAAAGACGAGTTGTAACAATGTCAAACAGCCATGAAAAATTGCCACGATTTATACAAATATATCTCAATAGGTTATCTGATTACTTCTTTGTAGTTGCAAGATACCTTGCTCACTTAGATGGAATAGATGAAGTGAAGTGGAACGCTAAATAATTATTAGTTACGAGTTAC
>CAZBXL010000001.1:7349-12884 GCA_964495785.1 uncultured Saprospiraceae bacterium
ACGTCAATAGCCTTAAGCGGTTACTTTCTCTAATTTTGTAAATACGCTTTTTCCATTCATATAATATTCAAAGAATGCAACAAAGAGTGGAATGAATATAACATTACCTAACATCGTATTTCTAAAGAACGGAACACCTGCTATTATTGCCGTCCACAGACCTGATAGAGTCTTAGGGTAGATAGACAAAGGAGAAGCCCAAGCTCCTATATTGGTAATGAAGAAAAATAAAATAGAAGCGATTAGAGTGCCTCCTATTATTTTTGTTGAAGCCTTTTTATTTGTTAAAACAATTCCTAATACTACAGTAAGTAGAAATGCTCCGTATACAGTGATCATATAGTCAGAGAACCACACGAAACCAGAATTAGCGCTTGCAAAAACTGTGTTATTGAGAATAAGATCACTTGCGTATAGCGTGATGATAGGGACAATAAAAGCTAAGATTCTTTTATTGAAATACATCCCCCCAGCTAAGGCCATAGCTCCTACAGGAGTGATATTACTTATATGAGGTAGTAATCTGTAGATTCCACAAGCTATTATGACCATGACAAGTATACCGACCTTATTATTTTTCATATCTATGATTTGATTGCAAAAATGGTTTAAAATATCCAAAATTGGTAGTGATATCTGAATATTTGAAGCATTAATATCAATTTTATCTGATATAATATCAACAAAAAAAGTGCTTATCAATCGTTATTTTTACACGTTAATTGAGCAAAATTTAATATTCAACTGAGGATGGGGACATTGTTTTTTAATAAAGCAACGAATGGTAATAATGATTGGTGGCGATATATTGTAGTGACCATTGTTGTGGGTATAGGATATATGATTGGCCAGTTTCCGTTGGCATTAGCGATAACGCGATCATCCTCGGATAATCCTGAGGTCCAGAAATCCAACTTAGAAGAATTCAGTACTAATCCTGATTTCTCAACTTTTGGCATTAATAGCAATATGGGGTTTGCTCTTTTGCTACTGATGTTTGTAGGAGCTATGACTGCGTTTTATTTTATTTTTAAACCAGTCCATGACAGAGAATTCAAAAGCCTCGTTAATCCATTTTCTAAGATAAGATGGAATAGAATATATACTTCATTTGGCCTATGGCTGGTCATGACGATCATATTAGAAGTAGTTGCTTATTTTGTATATCCCGATAATTATACTTTCTCTTTTAGGTGGAATACTTTCATCCCACTTGTGCTCATATCATTATTGATCTTACCGATACAGACAAGTACAGAAGAATTATTCTTCAGAGGATACATTATGCAAGGGACAGGACTTACGCCTACGTACAAGCTATTGAGTATTTTAGGTTCTATTGCATTGGCAATAATTTTTTATACCAGCATATCTAAGTTGGATTTTATGAATGTCTTAGATGATTCAGTCCTACTGATTATCATAAGAAAAACAGGATTGCTGACAGCATTGATATTAATTTCTTTAGGATTAAATTACCTACTCATATCATTGGTCCAAAACTTAAAATTAGCTAACGATCACTTTCTTATGAAGAGGACTAAGTTGTTGCCTCTGATTATAAGTTCTGTACTATTTGGACTAATACATGCTATGAATCCGGAGATAGAAAAATTTGGATTTGGCATTATGCAAGCTTATTATATCAGTGCAGGATTGGTCTTAGGTATTATGACAATAATGGATAATGGTCTTGAGCTCGCTTTGGGTGTACACGCTGCTACTAATTTTTCTGGGGCTGTATTTGTGGGATATTCAGGTGCTGCGATACAAACTGATGCATTATTCAAAACAGATGATATTAATCCTGTCTTATTATTGATCTTTTTTATAATAATATCAATTTGCTTTTTATTATATATGAAAAGAAAATATCAATGGGCCTCTTTTTCAAGTATTTTCGAAACGATAGAAGATACTTCAGATGATAATATTTTAAATGAAAAATATAACACACTTTAGAATGAAATACTTAGTAACGCTTACACTCGTCTTAATATCATATCTTAATTACGGGCAGTCAGATCGATGGCAACAAGAAGCCAACTATAAGATGGAGATAGATGTTGATGTAGAAAAATATCAGTTTACTGGAGAACAAACAATAGAGTATATCAATCACTCGCCTGATACACTTAATAAAGTTTTTTATCACCTCTACTTTAATGCTTTCCAACCTAATAGTATGATGGATGTCAGGTCAAGAAATATATCTGACCCTGACAGAAGAGTAGAAAGCAGAATCTCAAAATTAACTGAGAGTGAAATCGGTTATCAAAAAATAGAAAGCTTAGAGCATGATGGAAAAGCGACTACCTTCCACGTAGAAGGGACAATTTTAGAAGTTCAGTTGGCGAAGCCCATTATGCCTGGTAAGAAAGCTAAACTTAAGATGAAATTTAATGCTCAGGTACCTGTCCAAGTAAGACGTAGTGGGAGAGATAATGCAGAAGGTATCAGCCTTTCTATGTCACAATGGTATCCTAAGTTATGTGAGTATGACTATCAAGGATGGCATGCTAATCCGTACGTAGGTAGAGAGTTCTATGGCATCTGGGGAGACTTTGATGTGACAATTAAGATAGATAGAAAATATACGGTAGCAGCGTCTGGACTTGTAGTAAACCCTGAAGACATGGGGCATGGTTATTCTGATAAGAATACAAAAAAGAAAAAACTTTTTGGTAAGTCTAAATTGACTTGGAGATTCAAGGCTGATAAAGTTCATGACTTTGTATGGGCAGCAGATCCTGATTATACTCATTTTTCTAAAGTGACTGATGCAGGAACGGTACTACACTATTTCTACCAAGAGAACGAAGCGACAAAAGAAAATTGGGAGAGACTGCACACAGCTATGAATGAAGCTGAAAAGTTTATGAATAAAAAATTCGGTAAGTATCCATATCCTACTTATGCATTCATACAAGGTGGTGATGGCGGTATGGAATATCCGATGGCCACGTTGATCACTGGTGAGAGAACATATGAAAGCCTCGTCGGTGTATCGATTCATGAGTGGATGCATAGCTGGTATCAGATGTTGTTAGGTACTAATGAGGCTCTGTATGCCTGGATGGATGAGGGCTTTACATCTCACGGTTCTGCAGAGGTTATGAATGAATTAAGAAAGAAAAAATTAATCAAAGGAGATTATGTAGATAACCCACATTATAATACCGTTAGAGGGTATTGTAGGTTTGCTAACTCAGGACGAGAAGAACAATTATCTATCCATGCTGATCATTTTGCTACGAATACAGCGTACAGTGTAGGTGCATATACCAAGGGCTCAGTCTTCTTAGAAGAGATCAAGTATATAGTAGGAGAGGAAGCATTCAATAAGGGCATGTTGAGATATTATTATGAATGGAGATATAAGCATCCAAATCCAAATGATTTTATAAGAGTCATGGAGAAGGTGTCTGGATTAGAATTAGACTGGTTTAAAGAATACTTTGTATATACCACACGGAAGATTGATTATGCTGTATCAGATGTATCCAGTGATGGTGATATGACGATGATTTCTCTTAAGAAAGTAGGAGAGATGCCTATGCCGATAGATCTTACTGTAGAACTTAGAGATGGTACGGTAATGAACTACTACATACCCTTACGTATGATGAGAGGTGAGAAGAGTGGAGATATCTTTAGTGGACAACAAGTTCCTGACTGGCCATGGACGCATGCAGATTATACGATAGAAGTAGATAAGCCAATAAGTGAGATCAGTAAAGTTATGATAGATGCTTCGGGAAGATTAGCAGATGTTGATATAGATAATAATGTATGGCCTCAAGAAGCGGAAATGAAGAATTAGTCAAACTGTGATATGAACAGACTCAGCAAGTTTTCTTGGTTAACTACTGCGGTTATACTTATAGCAGGATTCTTATTGTTAGATAGAGACATTGTTGATTATGGGTGGACATTCTTTTTAGTATTTCCCACATGTATCGGTTTTGCCATAGGAACCCACAGTAAAGAAAAGAAGGTGTTCTTATCTATGATTGTGGGAATATTGGTATTCATGGGATTCCTTTTAATTCTTGGGTTTGAAGGAATGGTTTGTGTCCTTATGGCCTTGCCATTATTTCTTATTATGGTAGGCATAGGTTACTTAGTCCAGTATAAGATTGTTAAGCGACCTCCCAGAGAAAATACAGATATACTCATATCAATTACTCCACTCTTAATATTACTTCTATTGACCCCGATCGAGAGGATGATTGTCCCAGAACCTGAAGTTGTGAGTATAGTCAATACGGCCTATCTGGCATTTCCACCAGAAGCCGTCTTTGATGCTGTTAAGCAGATGGATCAATTGACTGCTGAGAAACCTCTAGGTCTCAAGATCGGCTTGCCATCTCCATATAAGTGTGAGTTGTATGCTGATACGATCGGTGCCCAAAGACACTGTTTCTTCAAGAAGGGAAAAATAATTGCAGAAATTACGGAATACGAGCGAGGAGAAATCCTTAAAATGGATGTTATAGATTATACCTTAACAGGTAGAAAGTGGTTTCAATTCGTAGATGCAACTTATGCAATGGAGGCTGATGGTGATGGTACACTAATAACACGTACAAGTTCGTACCGTTCTATCTTACATCCGCGATTTTACTGGCAGCCACTCGAGACATGGGGTATAGAACAAGAACATACTTTTGTACTTAATAGTCTCAAGAAAAATTTAGTTGAGAATTCATATGAATAGAATCACTCAAATAATATGAAAGCTATGAAATTTTATCTTGTTTTATTTATTTTATTGGTAGCGTACTCGTCTGAGAGTAATGCACAATACTTAAATGAATCAAGTAAAAGATACTACAAGGAAAAATTAGAACCCGATTCTAAATTGATAAAAGCTGCTGCTAATTATACAATAGAAAGAACCCCAGATAAAGTTTTCATTTATAAAAGGTATTATCCTGAAAATAAGATGATCACACAACTTGAAACGAGTAATAATAATCAATTCAAGAAACTAAATGGTCCGTATATGGAAGCCTATGATGATGGGACAATTGTAGAAAAAGGACTTCTTGTTGATAATGTAAAAGAAGGATTTTGGATAGAAGATGTATTTCGATCAGGTTATTACAAAAATGGATATAAAGAAGGTCTATGGAAAGAGTTCAGTAAAGATTCAACTCTACTCTGCGAATGGAATTACGTAACGGGACAGTTAGATGGTTCTGCAATAAGATATGATACGACAGGTAAGGTGAGTCATCAATCTGAGTATAAAGCTGGGGCTTTGATTTCTACAACCAAGATGGTAAAACAAGAACTGCCAAAAATTTCAGGTTGTGAAGATCAAGGGTTAGATAAAGAAGCATATAGGGAATGTACAGATAAGAAGCTTATGAAAGCTGTCTATTCTGGATTAAAATACCCTTATAGAGCAAAAGTGAATGGCATTCAAGGGCAAGTCAAATTACAATTTGTAGTGACGAAAACTGGCGAGATTACCGATGTCAAAGTGCTTAATGGCGTCTGCCAAGAAATTAAATACGAATGCCTAAG
>CAZBXL010000001.1:12984-128378 GCA_964495785.1 uncultured Saprospiraceae bacterium
ACCTAATCTCATCTAATTGCTCTAATAAGAAATTCAGTACTTCTTGATCGCTTTCAGTTAATGGCAACTGATTTGCGTTAAGCAAATTAGGATTCTCAAGAGGATTGGCCTCAAGATTATAGAGCGCTTCTGTACCATCTTCAAATAAAATATACTTATGAGTTGCGTTCCTAATCGTAATATCTAAGCCTCCTGTGTTACTACCTGTTTCTGTGTAGACGACATCTCTTATGGGTGATATTTCATTGGTTAATAGTGGCTTGAAACTTTTGCTATCATTGATGTCAGAATTGGCTACACCAGCTATGTCAGCAATAGTAGAGAATAAGTCAGTCGTATTTATCAATGCATCTTCTGTACCTCTTCGAGAGACTCCTGCGCCAGATATAATCATAGGCACATTAACACCACCTTGGTATACGGATCCTTTAGCACGTCTATTATTGTATTCTTGCACCACTTGCCCAGATGTACCATTGTCGCCTATAAAAATTATAATTGTATTCTCTCTTTCTTGTACTGCCATAGAGTTTAGAAGTCGGCCTATTTCAGTATCCATTGCTTCTATCATAGCTAAGTAATAGGGCAATGGATTAGCATCGATACTCGCTTGATCATCTTGTAGATTTTCTCGATTATGTAATTCTGATGGGGGTAGGTGAAATGGAGTATGTGGTGCATTATAAGCTAACCAAAGAAACCAAGGATTGTCCTGACCCTCGATCCATTCGATAGCTAAATCTGTAAATTTAGATGTAGCGTATTCAGTTGTGGTTGATGAAACTTCATTTTCTGTAAGACTCCATCTATTATACGATTGGGCAGTACCACTCAGTAGTCCTGTATAATGTCCCACACCTAACTCGCGAGGGTGGGATGGATCTTGTGATAAGTGCCATTTACCTATGACGGCATGACTATATTGAGAGTTATTGTTATCCAGATATCTTTGCAATGATAATTCGGAAGTAGATAAGATATCACCTACCTGAGTTACCCCTGTCCTAAATCCATACTTGCCAGTAATGATACTTGATCGTGTCGGAGTACAAGATGGGTAAGACCATAGATTATTAAATTTGATACCCTCATTAATCATCTTTTCTAAGTTAGGCATTTCGGGTTTTTCGATTCCAATATCATAGCCAGGCGTAGCATCTAATCCCATATCGTCAGCTATGATTAGTAGAATATTAGGTTTGTCAGATGTTATACCTGGGCCTACAGGACCTTCGTCAGAACATGAACTTGATAAGAAAATAAGGATAACAGTAAAGAGAAATATGTATATTTTTTGAGTCATAATTATGAGGTAATTTATCTTAGACTAATTATTTTACTTAAGGATTAAAAACTCTTAATTTTTAGTTGAACTTAGGTGTACGACATTGAGTTCTCCATAATTTCTAAGTTCTCATTGACAGCATCATCGTAAGCATCTAATGTCTTAGTTTTTTTTATTCTTTTTATACATTTATGAGGCTCATTAAAAGTCATAGAAAAGTACTTCCAAAATGAGAGCATCTTTTGAATGACAGCTTTATCGCCAGACAGTTTATTTATATATTCATTTAACAATGACTCATGAAATCTTTTAAATCTAAAGGTCCTATCTTCAGGATACTCTGTTTCATTATTTTTTATCATAGAAGGTAGAAAAGGATCTGATATCAGTCCTCTGCCGATCATCCAATGGTCAATGCTTGGGAAGCGCTCTGCCATTGCTCTATATCCTTGTACAGTCGTTATATCCCCATTGTAATAGAGTTTATGTCCAGTATGATCTAAGCATCTACTGAAGCCATCTAAATCAACACCTCCGACATATAGTTGCTGACCTATCCGAGCATGTATACCTATGCTCTTGAGTGGATATTTATTAAGAGTTGGAAAAGCATGGATTATCTCTTCTGCATTATGATAACCCATTCTCATTTTCATTGATATAGTAATGTCTGTCTCATCATGCACTCTTCCGAGGATATGATCTATTTTTTGAGGATCAACTATTAATCCTGAGCCCATACCTTTATTAGTGACCATCGGGTAGGGGCATCCGAGATTCCAGTTCAGTTCAGTATACCCCAAAGATCGAACATATTTGATGACAAAGATAAACTCATCAGCACTGCATGTCATGACTTGGGGTATGACGTGTATTGATTCATTGTTTTTGATATCAAGATCTCTCTGATAACCCGGTTTAATTTCAAACTTCCCATTGAGCCGGATATATGGAGCATAGTATGTATCAATACCTCCAAAATGCTTATGCAATGCATTACGGAATCTAAAATCTGTGAAACCCTGAAGTGGAGATGATATAAGAGTCGGTGACATAATAGGACACAAGGTAAGTATTTCTCATTTCCGCTTTTGAGATGAGAAAAATAAGTTCAAGGAATAATATATGGAGCCTAAGAGTTGTCTTATTTAGTTGAGAGAACTGTCTCTATCTTAATCTCACCTTCCAGTGTTTTATGTACAGGACACTTATCAGCAATCTCAACAAGTCGAGATCTTTGCTCATCATCTAAATCTCCTTCTACAATAAGGTGTCTCGTGATTAGTGTCGCATCAGATTGTTTAGACATTTCCAGATGTAATGTCGCTGTCTCCAACGGCCATTTTTTTCTATCCGCATACATACGTAAGGTCATTACTGTACATGCCCCTAAGCTACTAAGTAGATATTCATATGGGCCTGGCCCTAAGTCTCCACCTCCTAATGAGATAGGTTCGTCAGCAACCATATTATGTACTCCGGTGGCAATTTTAGTATGGTATTTATCTTTTCCTATCTGGACAGAAACCATATTCTCTTTTTTAAATTCTTGTGGAGCAGCCTCTTCTTTTGTGATGTTGAGGTACCTCGTACTCCATGAAGCTATCAATTCTCCGACATAAAGAGAATCTTCCTTACGAGTCAATAAATGATCTGCACCGTCTAATGAAACAAAACTCTTAGGATGCATTGCTGAGGTATATAGTTCTGCGGCATTATTTATGCCGACGATGGTATCTTGAGGTGAATGCATAATCAGTAGCGGCTTCTTCAATGCTTTGATTGTAGACTTAGCATTTTTACTATTGATATCATCGAGAAACTGTTTTTTGATTTTAAATGGTCTTCCGCCGATATTAACTTCAGCGGCCTCATCTCCTTCGATGTGTGTTATCTGACTCTCAAATAAATGCCCAACATGATCAGGAGAAGAAGGAGCTCCTATAGTAGCAATAGCTTCTACGGATGGTATCTCACCAGCAGCAAATAATACCGCAGCCCCTCCAAGAGAATGTCCTATTAGAAGTTTGGGAGCTGCATAGTTCTCTCTTAGATAATCACTTGCTGCCACAAGATCATTAACATTAGAAGTGAAATTGGTGTCAGCAAACTCGCCTTCACTATCTCCTAAGCCTGTAAAATCAAACCTGAGTACTGCGATATTAGCTTCATTTAATGATCGAGCTATATTCTTGATTGCAGTTAGGTTTTTATTACACGTAAAACAATGTGCAAATATAGCATAGGCTTGAGTGCTACCTTTAGGGATCTCTAATTTGGCTGAGAGAGTGATGTTGTCAGAATTCTTAAAACTAATCTTTTGGCTCATCCTGCAAGATTGTTATTTATTCTGAATTTTAAATGTCTCCTCTTTACATTTATACTATTAGTTGTTTTTCTATTGGATTAGTCTCTATGTTTTTTAGATAGGTAAAACATATATTTTCCTATGATAATAGCTATCAATATTGTTAAGTAAAGTTGCCCACTGATACTTATAATTATTGTTATCCCTTTCGCAAATGGATGTACAGGGTATATATCCCCAAAGCCTACAGTGGTCAGTGTGATAAAGCTGTAATATATGAAATCGTAGAGGGTATGACCATCAAGTATCGTAAATGCTCCAGGATAGTACTTTTCAATAATGAAAAACAAAGGTGCTGATGCCAGACCTAAAGTTAAGTAACCTGATATGACTGCGTATATCCCGTTAGCATCTATAAATTTTTCGTGGAGGACAAATTTTATGAGATTTACTAATACGGTAATAAAAAAGCCTATTGTGAATATAGCATTGAGTAATTGTAGTTGTGAGACTACGTCAGATAGTATATGTGTAAGATAGGTGAGTGTACCAAGGATTATTAATACTATGAGATTACGTACATTGATGCTCGTATACAATGATCCCAAAAATATGACGATAAAATATATTATATCAAAAAGTATAGATGCAGAATCAGATATGCTGTATAGAGGTGGGACTATAATTAGCAATATAACACTGATGAGGAACAGTATATATTTCGGATTAGAAAAATGATAACCTAACTTATTTTTGATTTTTTGAGGCATAGAATTCTAAAGTAGACATAATGATAATTAATTACCCAATTTCTCAAATCAAATTTAATATCATGTAACCACTCATTATTATCATTAGTGCATCTTCGATAATAGTAACAGTACTCATAGGTAAGTCAAAGACTGCACCTAGACATGCACATTGAATTTTCTTTTTATTAAAGACACTCTGAAGTACACCTATGATAGAAATTGTCATAATTATAAATGCTGCGATATTTGTTGCTAATGGACAGCAATTAGTGAGATAAGCTAAACCTAAACCTAATTCAACAAAGGCATAAACGTAACCCCAATTTTTCCAGACTTTAGCAATGATATCGTAAGACATATAACTATTAGCAAAACCAGACAAGTCTAAGATCTTAAAGAAAGAAAAGACCAAAAAGAAACCTGCCATAAAGTGATGCATCCACTGCATACTATTAAAGCTGTCAGATAAAAATTGTATTGTGAGTGTTACGGTAAGTATATATGCGAATATTAAAAATATAGGTTTGTACTGTGTTAGTCCTGCCGAGGTGTTTTCAGAACTTATGGCGTTAATGTGATTGCCGAGTGGCATAATAGAGTATTTAGGATCAGTGTCTTTTAGTTGTTTTTGAAGAGTGTCAATACTTACATGCTGGCTCATTTCTACAGTCGCAGTATCGGTTGCTTTATCCACATCTGCAGATAGAACATTGGGAGATTTTAGAAGAGAGGATTTTACTTTGGCGACACAGCTCATACAAGACATGCCTTCTATTTTATATTCGTGGGTCATTGTATTTTATATGAGTTAGGGGATAAAGATAACTTGGGAGCACCTGTAGATGAATTGTATTATTACATATTTTAATTTCTAATTTTAGTTTAGGCTTATCTTTAATTCAAGATTTCCTCCAAGTCCAAATTCAACTATTTTTTTTAAAGTTGAAATTCTTACTTCTTTGATATTGTTTTCAATTTTTGAAATATAGGATTTAGTTGTACCTACTTTATCAGCAAGTTCTTGTTGTGTTAATCCAGATTTAATTCTTGCTTCACGAATCATATAACCAAGTTTGAATTCTTCATAAGCTTTTTCAAATTCATCTCTCTTACTTGTTCCTCTTTTGCCATAATACTTTTCTTTTAATTGATCAAGGCTTTTTGTATTTGGACTTTTCTTGTTCATATTCTTTTCTGATTTTCTTTGCTTTGACAATCTCTGATTTAGGTATTTTTTGAGTTTTCTTTTGAAATCCGTTTATCGTTAGGATTAAGTTGTCATTATCAAAGAATGACATAATTCTAAAAATATTTGATCCTAACTTAATTCTTACTTCATAAATTCCATCTTCTATATGTTTCAAATAAGTAATTGGAACTACTTCTATTTCTTCGATGAGTTGGAATGTCCAGATTATTTTGTCTCTTACCTTGTTAGGTTGGGTATCAAGAAATTCAACCGTATAACCTTTATAGGTTCTTATTGTCCTGAATCTACCCATTATACAAATTTACTCTATGTTTCACTATAGTGCAACTTTTTTGTCCTTTCTTATTTCCTTACTTATTAAAGTTTCAATTCGATTAACCACAATAATTTTTATCCAATACATCTTGGAAATTATGGGATACTTTAATTTTAGAGACTATTTAGTTCACCTTTAAAGATGAATGAGATGACTCTATTGTATGATGTAATCAATAGCAGATACTGATGCCACGTTAAATGTTCCGAGGACGGTATCATCACCATTCACGTGGGTGATATTACCTTTTGTATTAGCCAGAGGCTCTGCAAATATGCCGTTCTGACTATTGATAAGTTGGTCCCTTACTGTTTCCATATAGAAGAAATTATCCTCAGTTAGTGAATGTACTTCTACTCTTATCTCTTCTCCAGGCATCCAAGGGACTACGAGTAAGTCGTCACCTATTTCATTAATAAGTTCTCTTATAGGAGTTATAAATACAAAGCCATCAACTTCTCCTCCTGAATCAAAGCCTGCGTCATAAGCAAGATTTATTTCCGATGGTCTGTTGAGATACATGCCATTCTTAAAAGTCTTGATCCAATAAGTGTCTCCTAATCCCAGTGGGTCTCTCGATATTAATTCGCAGTAAATGCCATCTTCTCCAAAAATCTCATTTTCTCTAAATTCTTGTCTGATACTATCTATAGGAGCAGTTCTGTTAAGTATTGTCGTCGCCGTATATACCTGTCCGTCAAGATTTATATCTAAAGTGAACTGACTGCCTACTTCTCCAATAATTTCGTCAGCATCTAAATCATGTATATAGTTCCCATCTATTGTGTGATTAAATTCAAAAACTTCTCCGTCATCTCTTGTGACGGTGACCTGAGCATTGTCTATTCCCGTAGCAAATGTGTTATCAAAATAGGGCTGCGAGAACGTTAATTTTATAGTCTGAGATTTGTCTATATCATTAAGCCAAGCATCTACGACAACGAGTGGCTCTGCATCTATAAGTTCTACATCAATAGGATCTTCACACGATACAAGTAGAGTAGATAGGACAATAATTGAATAAAATATTTTTCTCATCTTAATTAAATTTAAAGTTATAAGATACAGATGGAATAAAACTTCCTATGACAGATAGCTTTGTAGCTTGAGTATTAATAGGGACATTTAATGCAGGACGTGTATCACCTTCAGGACCAAAGAAGATTGCAAATGGATTTCTTCTGTTGTATAGGTTATAGACTGAGAATACCCACTCGCCGTACCATTTTTTGCCAGGTTTTTCTTTACCCTTGAGAGTAGCTCCGATATCTAATCTATGATAGGTTGGAATTCTAACATTATTTCTTGAGTTCAAAGCATTGTGAGGTATCACATAACCTTGCTGTTCGTATCTTGATGTAGGAAATGTTATCGGTGTACCTGATATGAGAGAGAACGTAGAGCTTAGGGACCACCGTTTTGACAATTCATAGAATCCTGACAGACTGAGATTATGAGTCTGGTCAAATCTTGATGGGTACCACTCAGAATTATTAATGCCTGGGATTTTTCTTTCCGTTCTCGCAAGTGTGTAACTGAACCATCCTGTCAATACACCTTTCTTTTTTTCTGCTAATAACTCAAATCCATAAGCTCTTCCATCACCTTCTATGAGGTCTCCTTCTACAAGAGGATTAAGAACCAGGTCTGCATTGTCTACATAGTCCACGATGTTGTCTAATACTTTATAATAGATCTCTGTGCTTAATTCGTATGTGTTGTCTTTAAGATTTTTAAAGTATCCTAAAGCGACCTGATCGGCGACCTGAGGCCGGATATTATTAGATGCAGGAGTCCATATATCTATAGGTGTACTTGCGGTAGTATTGCTCACAAGCTGGATATATTGTGCCATCCTGTTGTAGCTCACCTTTACAGAACTTGTAGTATTGAGTTGGTACTTCATGGCAAATCTTGGCTCAAAATTATTGTAAGCTTGTATAGATTCCCATTGGTCAAAAGATTCTGTAGAGACTAATTCTTTTCTTTCTCCTAAGACTTCTGCGTCTGCAAAAGTATATGCAATACCTTCCCCTGTATAATTAAAATGAGACCATCTGATTCCATAATTAAGACTTAGCTTATCATTTATAGTTTGTTCATTTTCTATAAACAGTCCACTTTCGATAGCATACTTTTTGTCTATAGAAAAGTCTCTGACTTCTCCCTCGCTTATCCCTACAGCATTGCCTGGTAAGAATTCATAAATAATGGATTGTCCTCCAAATTTTATTTGATTCTTAGGATTCATGAAGTAAGTGAATTCTGGCTTGATGCTGTAATTAATAATACTTGCATCCCAATTAAATGCATTCAAATTATCTTCACCAAAGTTGATTTTGTAATTGTAATCACTGTAGTACATAGTAATATTAGAAAATAGCTTCTCGCTGAATAGGTGATTCCATCTGAAAGATCCTGTCGAGTTACCCCAGCTAAATCCTGCTGCTGCACCAAATACAAAATTATCTCTACCTAAATATCCTGATAAGAAAAGTCGGTCTTTGCTACTTATTTTGTAATTGGCCTTCAAAGTGAGATCGTAGAAGTATAATCTTGAATCTGATTGTTCTTCTGGTAAGAATGGCTTAGACAGGACATCTATATATGATCTCCTTGCAGCGATAATGAAGGAGGCCTTATCCTTAATGATAGGGGCTTCTATAGATAGTCTGCTAAATATAAATCCAACACCTCCATTAACGGCTAATTTTTTGTTGTTACCCTCTTTCATTCTCACATCAAGAACAGAAGAGAGCCTACCGCCATATCTTGAAGGTATACCACCTTTATATAGTTTTACGTCCTTTACAGCATCGGGATTAAATACCGAAAAGAAGCCAAACAAATGTGACGAATTGAAAATAGGCGCTTCATCTAACAGTATCAAATTCTGATCGATACTACCGCCTCTAACATTAAATCCTGATGCACCTTCTCCTACAGTTGTTACTCCAGGAAGTAATTGGAGTCCTCTGATTATTTCAACTTCACCTAAGAGGCTTGGCATTTTCTTTATAGTTGAGACTTCTAATTTATTGACACTCATCTCTACTTTGGTGACATTTTCGTCTTCAGGTTCTGCTGTGATGACGACCTCTTCTATTTTAGTAGATGCTGTCGAAAGTTCTATATCGAGACTCATGTTCTGGTCAAGCACTATTCTTTTGACTTGGGTCTCAAATCCTAAGTAAGAGTATTCTACAGTATATTCTCCTATAGGAACATCTATTGCATAGAATCCATATTCGTTACTTGTGGCTCCGGCAGAAATTTCGGTTATAAATGCTGCTGCACCTATCAGTGTCTCTCCATTGTCAGCATCTTTTATATAGCCATTGAGAGTGACTTTTTCAGATTCGGTAACTTGACTAATAATGGGAGCTGTAATAGAAAACAGAAGGAAAAATAAAATTGATAATCGCATAGAGGTACTTTAATATTTTCGATTGATATCTGAAAACTAAATTATGCATATTGATAGTCATATAATTAACTTCAAGTCAATTAATAGACAACCATTAGGTTAGTCACGATGAACGGACCTAATTAAGTACAAGAAATAAAGAAAATTGTTGCTCCTAAGAGGCTCTTATTGGTGATAAGTCTGATTATGAACCAATGTAGCACCACATGTAGCACAAGCAACAGCCGATCCTGCTCCACCTGCACATCCAGCTGAACAAGTGTAATGCCATACTCCTGCAGCATTCTGAGCTGGTTCTGGAGTCTTAGCCGCCGGAGGTGCAGCTGCAGTCGGAGCACCACCAATAGGGGCTATCGAAGTTCCATCTCCTAAATTAATAGCAGGTTGATTTGCAGCCGGTGTTGCTCCTGGTGTAGGCGTCGGTTGATTATTGTTAGCGTGATATGTCTGATTATGAACTAATGTCGTACCGCAAGTAGCACATGGTACCGCTGATCCCGCTCCGCCAGAACATCCTGTAGGGCACGTATAATGCCATACCCCTGCAGCATTTTGAGCTGGTTCTGCAGTAGCTGGAGGAGGAGTGAGTCCATTATTAGTAGCAGCACCTTGTACAGGCGTAGGCTGATAATTTTGATCTAGAATAGGATCTGGTCTCTGAGGAGAGTTACCACAAGAAAAAAGAAATGCTAATGATAAAGCTATGATTATACGTGTCATTGTATTAGTTTCTGATTATTATAAGAGCTGCAAAGGTATATCAATAATTGCAAATATGTAAATAAGAATATATCAACTGTTGTGCAAGACATTTTAATTACTATAACTATAACAGCATCAATACGTTACCGCTTTTTAAGTTCAAGGAATTAACATTGCCATATCGAATCATATAGGTGTATATTCCTTGTACCAAATCTGGAGATCCATCATAGGTGCCATTCCAAAATTCATCTTTTTCTAAGGACTGAAAAACCAAATTCCCCCATCGGTCATAGATGTAGAACTCGTAGAAATCTATATCACACGGTATGAATGGACCAAATGTATCATTACCTTCTAACTTGGGACTGAAGACATTGGGGATGTAGATGTCAGATTGATTGACCACGATATTAATTAGGCTATCACAACCAGATACTGAAGTGAGGATTTGACTAAATGTACCAGCTGAATCATATGTTTCTGCATTGATAGATACAGATAATCCATCACAAATGAATGCTTCTAAGGTAGTAGGAAGTTGAATCTCATTTATGACTTCTATTAATAAAGTGCTATCGCATCCGGTTGTACTTACAAGGGTTTGAGTAAAACTACCAGAGACAGAATAAGTAATATTATTAATCTCAACAGGCTCTGAATTGCAGAGCCGAATTTCAAAATTTTCAACCGGTACGTTTATTTGTGTAACATCTATGATGAAAAGTGTGTCACAGTTAGAATTTCCGTTAGTACGATATGAATAGACTCCAGGAGAAGTGATTACTAAGGTATCAATGAACAATTCATCATCAGCACAGATGGCGTAATCTTCAACTATTGTTTTTAGATCAGTTAATTCTACATTCAGATTTAATATTGTGTCACATCCAATCATTGAGGGTATCATAATTTCAAAATTGCCTGCTTCAGAAATTTCTGTTCCAAAAATGTCTATCGCTTCATTTTCACATATTTCAATTTCTTGACTGATTGTAACAAAATCTCCAGGGCTGACATTAATATTATTGCTTGTAAATATTGGACAGTCATTCAAAATTATTTGAGCACTATAGACGCCAGGCTGGGTAACACTAATAGAGTCTGTAGTTTCTCCAGTGCTCCATAAGATGTCATAACCTCCCGAGTCAAAACCAATTGTTATTGATTCTCCGTTACAAATTGAAAAATCTTCTCCTATATCGCCTTGATAATTTATTTCTATGTAGTCATTAATATATTCTAATCCTCGGAGCTCTTGGTTATTAAATTGTAAGGTGCTGAATGGTCCGACAATATCTAATATTGGATTTTGTAAATCAAATCTAGCGAATTCTTGAGTAGGCAGTGCAAAATAGAGGTACCCATCAAGTATTGCTACATCTCCGCTATTATCGCTTTGGATAGTTAGTATTGAAAATAGGTTCACAGTAGGAGCAACATTTGTAATATCAAAACTGTAAAACTTAGTGATGGCAGGACCTGGATCTATATCATTGAAATATAAGATGTTATCTTCGAAGACCATATTATCTACATCAAAACGGTTTTCTTGAGTTTCTATGCTGGTAATAAAAGTTAATTCTAAAGTATTGACATCTATTGTAAATAGCGTTTCTGAACCAAAATCAAAACCGTCTAAACTACCAGTGATATATAATTCATTATCAAGACTGTTATATGCGATACCCTCTGCGATTGATAGATCACCATTGGGATAAGTTATTTCTCCTATTATATTGAAGTTTCCTTCAAAATCAATACTAGCTAATTGAGGATTTGTGCCTCCTTCGAAAATATAATAAAAAAGGCAATTTAAGGGGTGGTAAGCGAGACCTCTTCTTAATTCTGCTCCGATAGGTACATCAATTTCTGCTATCAATTTTAAGTCCGGAGTGAATGGATTAACCTCTACAAGATTATTATCTATTATTCCAATAAACCGTTCTGACTGCCCGAATGAACAAATACCATTTAATGTAAATGTTGTAATAGCACAGAAGATTAGAATTTTGTCAATCAAGCTAGATATAAATTTGATTTATACTAAAATAGAGTTTATAAGCGAGGATTAAGACTATATAGATTAATTAGTTCAATAGTATTAAGAAAAGTGAGTTTGAGAGACATAACAGATATATACGTACGGCTAAGTAAAAGTTGTATTTTCTATTGAGGGCATAGTTTTCATTTACGGTATTCTCTTATTGAGTAGTCTATTGCATATCTTTGTTTAGTAACGGATTACTTGTGGCTTTTGATTTGACTAAATAATCCATTTTTATCGATGCAAATTAGATCTTTATGAAAACGAAATATAATCAATGCTCTCTATAGTAGTTTGTACTTATAATAGAGATCAAATTCTTAAAGAATGTTTAGAGTCTTGTCTCCAGAATTATAAGGAGACATACCCTGTAGAACTCGTCGTAGTTGATAATAATTCTTCTGACGAAACACCAAGTATTGTCAATGAGATAAAAGGAGATAATGATTGGATAAAATATGTTTTTGAGAAAAATCAAGGCTTAAGCATTGCTCGTAATACTGGATATAAAGCAGCATCGTATGATTGGGTTTTATATCTGGATGATGATGCAAAAATTGATGTAAGCTTTTTTGATAGAATTGAATACCTGGTTACAAATACAGGCTACAGAGTTATAGGAGGATTATACTTGCCATGGTATAAGTATGGTAAACCGCAATGGTATAAAGATAGCTATGCCTCAAATAAAAATAGTTACGAAGACATCACAGTGCTTAGAGGTAATGAATATGCGTGTGGTGGTATTTTTCTAATTCAAAAAGAACTTCTGGTCAGTCAGAATGGCTTCAGCACTGACTTTGGTATGAATGGCAATCAAGTCGCTTATGGTGAAGAAGATGATCTTCAAGGAAGACTGAGAGAATCCGGAATTGAAATTGCTTATGATCCGTTTTTAATAATTCATCATCTTGTACCTAAGTACAAATTAAATGTCCGATGGTTTTTAAAATCTTCTTATAAGCTAGGCTTGACATATGCACAAGCGAGCGGATATCCTCATAATAAATTAACCGGGTTATTAGCCCTTGGGATCGGCATTGCTCAATGTCTCATCTACAGTATTCTTAGTGCATTTAAATTATTAGGTAAAAATTATTACAAGGAAAATTTTGTTATCGATGTCCTTAAAAAGCCTCTTAAATGGATAGGCGTATTTAAAAGTGCTTGGTTTTAATGTAAAAGTGATAGAGCTTTTTTTAATAAAAAAGGACAAGCTCCTCGACCAAATTATTCCTATTTCTCATTGGGAGATATGAAGGTTGTTTTACTTTCATCTATATGAGAATAGACTCTGTCTTCTTCTGGTGGCAACTTCATATAATCTCCATAGATTTCAGTTAAGATCTCATCATAGTTCTTAGGGATGCTAAATGTCTTTTCTCCAAAGGGATGCATAGTTGTAGGATACCAATCTGCTTTAAGAGTTTTAACCCATTTTTGATTGTGGACATTTCTAAATGAGTATTCATCTTCTTTAGTATCTAAGACAAATATATCTACAGCCACACCTCTTTTACCATCAAGAGATATTTTAGAATTCTTATCCATGACTTTTACAAAATTGTTGTCCATAACCTTAATCTCAATGTACGATGGTAATAGGGCAGAGACTGCAATAAGTTTATACAGATCCTCCTGAGTCATCATAATATCTATATCATCATCCCATGGGATAAAGTCTCTATGTCTAACTGCGCCTATGAGTGTACCGTATGCGAGGAAGTAATTGAAATTATATTGTTTAGATAGGTGATCGATCATAGATAATATGTTAGTTGATATGCATCTGATCTTTTCTATGACGGTATTATGCTTGTCCCTATTGTCTCTAAATAATAAGTCTAAAGGCATATCGCTTTTAAGATTGAAATCTCTTTTATTTAGCTGATCATTTATATCTTTTGAGAAGTGGTATCTCTTTACTATGGAAAGAGATTTCTCAATTGAAGCCTTAGGATTCTTAATAAATCGAAATAGACTGATGCCCATTTTATCTTTTTATAAATTGAAGGTAAGGATTTAAAACCTTTGGTTTAGCTTATGGCTTGTTATGATTTGTGATAGCATCCAGCATTTTTCCGATTTCCCCACTTAACTTAATGATTGAATACTCTTCAATTTTAGAATTAATGTTTTTTTGATTCTCACCTCTCTTATACTTTTCGAATTCCATAAGAATATACCTTTTTAATTCATTGGAATTATCATATTCCCAGCTATCTCCTGCATTAGCTTTTTTTATAATAGTAGCGCTGTCACCTTGCGGATCTCCCAAGCAGAGTATTGGCCTCTTGACAGCTAAGTATTCAAATAGTTTTCCTGGTATTCGTCCCTTAGCATTAGCTTGTTTGTTGAGCAATAAGAGTAGGATATTACTATTTTTCATACACTCTAATGCCGCCATTCTGTTAAGATTACCAGGTAGGTCGACGTATTTATCTAAGTTGCATTTAGTAATAAGCTCCTTTACAGAATAGTCTATTTGTCCAGGAAATATAAGTTTTAGTTTTGATTCAAAATCTGGATGTTCTCTTATAATTTCTTCTATAACTTGAAAGAGAGTTTCTGGATTTCTGTCGTAACCTAATATGCCTAAGTGAGAGATAACAAACTTGCCATCATCGTGATGTTCCAGATGGGTATAGTCCTCAGGATCGTATCCCCAGGGGATGACGCTTACATTACGTGCACCAATATCCTCTAATTCTTTCTTCCACGTCGGGCTGACGATTGTTATCTTATCAGCTGCTTGAAAGGCCTCTTGTTCTAACTTTTGATGTTTTTGTAGTCCTGCGGAAGTCAGCTTTAATAGGCTGAAATAATCGATCTGCGTCCATGGATCTTGAAAGTCAGCAAGCCAAGGTATTCCAGTTTTTTGTTTGATTATAGTGGCAATTCTCGTATTAGAATGAGGTGGCCCATCACTGAAAATAGCGTCTACTGGATTCTCTCTTAAGTACTTTAGAAGATACTTTACTGATGGCTTAATCCATAAGCATCTCGCATCTGGAATAAAGAAGTTACTTCTTATCCAGACTGAGATATTATGAGCTATACCTGCTTTCTCTTCTTTGGTGTAGAAGACATTATTGACGTTGGCGTCTTTCTTTTTTCCTGATATAAATCTGTAGATATTGTAAGGTTCCCATATCTTTTGCCTAAGAACAACTGTATCAGGATGTATGTCCTTTGCGTTAGTATGATCTATGGAAGGGTAATCTGCACCCTCAGCAGTAAATATAATAGGCTCCCATCCAAACTGTCTTATGTACTTGGCTATCTTTAAGCATCTTAATACACCTATCCCTCCACATGGTGGCCAGTAGTAAGAGATGATAAGTACTTTTTTCATTTTTCTTAGGATGACATTGTGTGGCTTGCTAAATTATTTTCTGCCTCTATAAAGACGTTTCATTTAATACTTTTCGTGAGTCCTAATATAACTCAGACACTGCGATAAAGTAGCAAAACGTCATGAGTCTCAGCCTACTGTTTTAAGTCCTTTTCTGAAATATAAGCCTAATGACTTCTGGATCTCTTGTCTTATAAGGTGCTAAGCCTTTTGATTGTAATTTATATACTAATGAAAATCCACTGTCGCTACCGTTTTGTATCATCTCATCCATGACAACAAATCTTCTATAGTGATCTGTTCTAAACTGATGATTACCCAGAGCTGTCCCTTCTCCATACAGATCATCCTTTGTAGATCTAACTTCGATAAAGAATAGTCCATTTGTATCAAGAGAATTATAGGCGTTGTTTAGTGTTCTCTTTTCAGCTTCATGATCTACAGAGTGTAAGGTGAATCTCGAATAGATGTAATCAAATGATTTCTCTTGAGAAAAATTTGTAAAATCATGAGCGATAAAATCAATATTCAGATCCTCCTTTTTCTTGTTGAGATAGGCTATTTCTTCTTCGCATTGATCTAATGCGGTAATACTGATATTTCGATTTTCTATAAAGAAAAATGCGTCTCTCGCATTGCCACAACCTAGCTCAAGTAGCTTTTTACCATCTTGTAAAAATGGTAGGATAAATTCTCCAAATGGACTTGGTTTATCAAAAAATCTATTTTTTGCATAGAATGATTCCCAGTAATTCTTTTCGTCTATTTTCATTATATTTTTTCTATTTATAAATAGATAATTTCTTTTTCAATAATTTCTGAATTGTAAGCATCCCGAGGTGTATACCATCCTTTTAGCGGAATGTTATACTCTTCTCCATAAGTATCTTTAAGTCTTTGAATTTCGTCTTTTGGTACATCAAACATATGATTTTCAAATTTGATTTTCTTGAAGCCACTGTTATGAGTATTTATTTGTCTGATGACTCGAGTGTTATCTTCTTGTAAGTCAAATATATGGCAGCACATTTTATCAGCTTTCTTAGAAAAGTAAAATATATCTATCGCTACCTTTTTATAGAAAAAAGTATCTTCTCTTGTACTTCCATCTGAGGTAGTAAATCCATGTTTATATTCGAATCCGTCAGCAATAAATGCTTTTTTAATTTTCTCATCGTAATCTTCTATAAACACGCCTAAGTCAAGATCTAAATCATGTTTTATAAGCTGTCCATCTCTGATTATTCCTAATAAAGTACCGAACTCCAACCAATGCATCACCCCTATAGAGTTCAGAACCTTTGACGCCTTTATCAGTACTTCCTTGCCGCTTTCGTTGAAGTTTTTGTTAGTTTGATTATACTTAAGCTTGTTAAGAAGAGGGCCATACAGTGGTCTTATTTGATCTTTAAATGGGATAAAAGAAGTTGCTTTCTTGAGTTTTTCAAATATGTCCACCTTAGTTGATTGGATTATTAAGTATTAAGAATTTTTATAATATAAAGATGTTAAATATTATTGAGTTTAGGCTTATCTGAATAAAATTATTTTGATTCCAAGCGTTTAGTTAATTCCACTATCTTTATAGTGATTTCAGATATCAAAACCATTAAAATGAATCCCTATACTATCCCTAAAGTAATAGCAGAAATAGGCTGTAATCATAAGGGTGATTTTACGATTGCAAAAGAGTTAATTAAGCTAGCTCAGGAGTGTAAGGTAGATTATGCTAAGTTTCAAAAGAGAAATCCTAAGGAGTTATTAACTGAAGAACAGTATGCTGCACCACATCAAGTTCCTTATAACTCATACGGTCATAGCTATGGTGCTCATAGAGAGTTTCTCGAGTTAGATATAGACCAACATCATAAGTTAAAGTCATATGCAGAATCGATAGGTATAGGCTATGCCTGCTCAGTGTGGGATATGACATCTGCACAAGAAATAGTTAGCTTGAGTCCTGATTTTATTAAGGTACCATCTGCTTGCAATAACCACATAGAGATGCTCACTTACCTCAGAGATAAGTACGATGGTGAGATACACATTTCTTTAGGAATGACAAATCATGAAGAAGAAGCTGTCATATTAGATTTATACAAGGGCTATGAGAATCGTGTAGTTTTATATAGTTGTACATCTGGATATCCCGTACCATTCGGTGATGTTTGCCTGCTTGAGATTAACAGATTAAAAGAGTCTTACGGTAAGCGTATAGCTGCTGTTGGGTTTTCAGGTCACCACTTAGGTATCGCAGTAGATATAGCAGCTTATACGCTTGGAGCTGCATGGATTGAAAGACACTTTACTAAAGATCGTACATGGAAAGGGACAGATCATGCTGCATCCTTAGAAGCTGCCGGAATGTCGAAGTTGGTCAGAGATCTACAAGCGACTAATGCAGCCTTACAGTATAAATCTACGGAGGTCTTAAGCATAGAAGCTGAGCAAAGAGATAAATTAAAATTTAGAAAATAAATCAATACCATCAGTACAATCGCATTTATACCAGCACGATGTGGATCTAAATCTATTCCACTCAAAAACGTAAAGGACTTCTGTGCTAAGCCTCTTATAGCATGGTCATTAGAGATGCTTTCTGCTGTACGAGAAATAGATAGAATCATTGTTGCGACGGATTGTTATGAGATTGAAAAATGTGTCAATGATTTAGAGATAGATAGGGTAGAAGTCTTTCGTCGATCTGATGATAATGCTCAAGACCATTCTTCGACAGAATCAGTGATGTTAGAATACATAGAGGCTGATAAGATGATTAAGGAAGAGGATGTTTTTATTCTTGTCCAAGCGACTTCTGTATTTACACAATCACAAGATATCTTTAATGGCCTGGAATTATTTAATGATGAGGCTACTGACAGCGTACTTAGTTGTATAGAATCTAAGCAATTTTTCTGGTCGTTAGAAGGTAAGTCTTTAAATTATGATTATAAAAACAGGCCTCGGAGACAAGACTTTAGTGGGCAATTAATTGAAAATGGAGCATTTTACATAAGTAAAGTCCAGTCTATCGTAGAATCAAAGAATCGATTATCAGGTAATATAAAGCCAGTAATAATGCCCAGCTATACAAGCATCGAATTAGATGAACCACATGATTGGATTGTAGCTGAAGCTATTATGAAGAAGATATTAAAGGATCAATCATAGACTACATAGAAAGATTATCTATATGACTCGTGCTTACCGAATAAAGCTTGTTGTTGATCTTTCTCAGATAAAAGAATATCCTGCTTAGGAATTCTCCAATCTATATCTAATGAAGGATCAAGAGGATTGACTCCGTGTTCGCTTAATTTATTATAAAGGTTATCACACTTATAATTGAAGACTGCTGTCTCACTCAGCGTAGAGAATCCATGCGCAAAGCCACTCGGAATAAGAAGTTGTTTTTTATTTTTTTGACTCAACACAATGCTATAGTATTTACCATATGTTTCTTCCTCTTTTCTTAGATCAACTACAACATCAAGCACTTCTCCTTTAGTGACTCTTACAAGTTTTGATTGTCCATGTGGTGGTATCTGATAATGTAATCCTCTGATGGTTCCATACTTAGATTTCGATTCATTATCCTGAACAAATTGGGTTTCTACGCCGACCTCTTTCCATACATTGGCATTGTAAGATTCAAAAAAATATCCTCGTTCATCTTCAAATACTTGCGGATGAAAAACATATAGACCCGTGAATCCTGTCTTATCAATTTTATACATCGGAAAAAATTATTTTGATCTAAAAAATAAGTTGAGTGGAACTCCAGTAAAATTGAAATGCTGCCTCATTTTATTTTCAAGAAATAATTTATAATTCTCTTTGACATGATCAGGATAATTACAGAAAAAGGCAAATGCAGGATAGTGAAGAGGTAATTGGGTTATATATTTTATTTTGATAAATCTCCCTCTTGATGACGGAGGTGGTGTACGCTCGATCTCCTTGAGCATAATCTCATTAAGCTCAGAAGTTTTGATTTTTTGAGTTCTATTCTTATAGACTTGCAATGCTGCCTCGACACCTCTTCCGATACGTAGTTTCTCTAATGCACTTATGAAGATAACTGGAACATCATTAAATGGAGATAGTTTTTCTTTAATACGCTTCTCAAAATCTCTGGCAGAATTAGTCTCCTTATCCTCTACGAGATCCCACTTGTTAACTAAGATAACAACACCTTTATTACGTTTCATCGCAAGACTAAAAATAGCTAAATCTTGTGCTTCTATACCTGCTACTGCATCCACCATCACCATAGCGACATCAGATTCTTCTATAGATCTTATCGCTCTGAGAACAGAGTAGAATTCTAAGTTCTCGTGTACTTTATTTTTCTTCCTTATCCCCGCAGTATCTATGAGATAGAATTCTTTTTCATATTTGTTGTAGTAACTATGCACGCTATCTCTGGTGGTACCGGCTATGTTAGTTACGATATTTCTATCCTCACCCAGTAGAGCATTAGTTAATGATGACTTACCGACATTAGGTTGTCCTACGATGGCAATCTTAGGGACGCCTTCTTTCTCAAACGAAGAATCTCCTTCAGGTAATACTTCAGTGATTTCGTCGAGAAGGTCTCCTGTACCTGATCCGCTTATCGAGGATATAAAAATAGTATGCTCAAAGCCCAGACTCCAGAATTCATTAGCCATCAACATCCTATTGTTGTTGTCTACTTTATTGACAACGACGAAGACATTTTTATTTTTTTCTTTACGTAAGATTTTTGCCATCTGTTCATCTAAGTCAGTGATGCCTGTCGTCACATCTACCATAAATATGATGATATCAGCTTCTTCTATTGCTATGACAACTTGCTCTCGTATGGCTGCTTCAAATACGTCATCACTATTCCTAATGAACCCTCCTGTATCTATCACAGTAAATTGACGTCCATTCCACTCACTTGTTCCGTATATACGGTCTCTGGTGACACCAGAGATGTTATCTATGATGGCTTTCTTGGCACCTATCATTCTATTAAAAAGTGTAGACTTACCTACGTTAGGTCTTCCTACTATTGCTATTACTTGTGCCATTTATATACTTTATAATCTATTATTGTAAATAACCAAACCGCTTAAGAGACTGATCGTCATCTCTCCACTGTTCTTTTATCTTGACGTAGAGTTCCAGATGGACTCTCTGATCAAGAAACTTTTCTATATCCTTACGAGCTTCTACACCCACTCTCTTAATAGATGATCCATTCTTGCCTATGAGAATATGTTTCTGTGATTGCCTCATGGCGATTATATTAGCTCTGATATAACTAAATGGAGCTCCACGTTTCGTAGTTTCTTTATAATCTTCTATGACAACTTCACATGAGTATGGTATCTCTTGTTTGTAGTGTAAGAGGATTTTTTCTCTTATAATTTCTGTTATAAAAAATCGCTCTGACTTATCAGATAATTGGTCCTTGGGGAAGTAGACGGGGCCTTCTGGAAGTCTTTTTTTAATACATTCTATAACATTGTCAGTCCCTAATTTATTAAGAGCAGATATCACATGGACTTCATCAAAATCTATGGCCTCTTTCCATTGCTCTATGAGTGACTTAATAGATTCAGGATCTGATGTATCTACCTTATTGATAAGTAAGAACTTAGGCACTTTAGCGGATTTGAGTTTGCTAAGGACTTTTTCATCTCCCTCGTATGTCATGGTAGGTTCTGTGACAAATAGTACAAGATCCGCATCATCGAATATGGAGAAGGCCGCCTTGTTCATTGCCGTCTGCATTTTATAATTAGGGTCTTCGATAAGTCCTGGAGTATCTGAGAATACTATCTGATAATCTGTTTCATTTAATATGCCTAATATTCTATGCCTTGTCGTTTGTGGCTTATGGGTGATTATTGCCATTTTCTCACCGAGAAATGCATTTATCAAAGTGGACTTACCCACATTTGGCTTACCTATAATATTGACGTATCCAGAATAATGTACACCCACTTAATATTGTATTTGTTTGGTTTTAGAGGATAATATATGCTCTACTATATCTAATGCATCAGTCGGATTTTTCTTTCTCCAATTGATATCAGTAAATTGATCTCCAATATTGCAATAGTATTGGATTTTTGCTTTCTCCATCTCATCGAGTACATGGTCTAATGTATTAAGGATACATATCCATCCTCCATCATCTTTGATATCATCCCACCATTCCTCATAATACAAGTTATCAGACGCATGAAAATTGAGAACATTGTCACAAGCCAGGATAAACTTATTTATCCCTTCCCTGATGAGGCTATCAGCAAAGTCTCTTTTTAAGAACATGATGTCATTATTGAGGCAATCGTTCCATTCTCCTATGAGTTCTATTATAGCATAGTTGTCATCATAGTCTACAAACAATGATTTTGCATATAAGGTAGAAGATCCAAAATAATCCCATTGAGGATGGATAAAGTAATTGTAGACTTTATTAGTAAATGTAAACTCACTATACTCTCTAGCATAGAAAGGTGATTTCTTATCCTGAGCAGAGTCGTAGTAGGCCTTCCATTTAAAATATGGTTCGATATCATGCATAAGGTCGCAAAGATATTGATATTTGTCCAGTAAATTCGAGTATTTTTCCGTCAGTAAAATACCTATCAATGTCAATAGAATAAACTATGAATATAACTGAATATATGGCTGTTCTTGAGTGGATTGCAGTAGTCACAGGTCTACTATTCATAGTCCTTATGATAATTGAAAATATATGGACATGGATATGTGGTATAATATCCTCTGCCATATTCGTATATATTATGTATCAAAATCAATTATACTCAGAATCATTTCTATACGTAATCTATGTGATAATCGGTATATATGGATGGTACAAGTGGAGTGATAAAGCAGAATCTAACTCTAAGATTAGAACTGCAAGTAAAGATACCTTAATCAAGATCATAGTCACAGGGATCATTCTGACAGCGGCATTAGGTACATTAATGAAAGAACTTATGCCAGATTCCTTCAGTCCATATTGTGATGCATTCTCTTCTGTATTTGGATTGATAGCCAGCTACATGGAAGCACAGAAGTGGGTGAGTGCATGGCTGTTTTGGATAGTGATTAATGCATTTTCTATTTGGTTATATATGAGCAGAGAGCTTAATGTCTCTTCGATTCTGATGATGGTATACCTCGTATTATCCATCGCGGGTTTCTATTCTTGGCGTAGTAAGTACCATTTAAATCTTAGACAACAATTGTAGGTTATGATACTAATTACTGGTCCAGAATCTACAGGTAAAACCACATTGGCTAAGCTCTTATCACAAGCCACAAGTTCGACTGTTATTCCTGATTATAGTCGAATGTATTTAGATGCACTGGGACGTGATTATAATTACGATGATATAGAAAAAATGGCGATAGCCCATCATACTCTCATTGAAAACTCTAAGGACAATTCTTTGATCCTCGATACATTTCTTTTGAATTACAAAATATGGTCAGAGTATAAATATGGTAGAGTCAGCCAAGTAATTATAACCATGCTCACTGAGTACGAATTTGAACATGTATTCTTACTCAAACCTGATATTGCTTGGGAGCCAGATCCTCTTAGAGAAAATCCTTATGATCGAGAGGAACTCTTTGAGCTGTATGTATCAGAATTAGACAAATTAGCTTGGAATTATAATGTCATAGATGGACATGGTCAAGATAGATTAAGCCATGCTCTAAAAGCATTGGAAGAATAGTTTTTGTTCCATTTATCTTTTATAATCTCACTTAAATAGAATAGAATTTCCGTTCTATAACTATGTTAAAATTAGCTACATTTGCGCCGTAGGGGTGCCGACAGCTTCAGATATATGAATAGGTTGGCTGAGATTATACCCATAGAACCTGCTCAGGTAATGCTGAGAAGGGAAAGATGCACATCTATGTAAGTATTTTCCTACGTCTATATTTTTGATAACATAACAACAATACTAATTGTATGTCTTTAAAGCATTTTATTTTTCTGATTGCAATATTTAATACTTCTCTGCTGATGAGTCAGAATAGACTTTCTGGAAGAGTTGTCAATGAGACAGGGGAGCCCTTGATAAGTGCTTCTGTATTCCTACACGGGACAGATTATGCTGCTGTGACAGACGAAGATGGAGAGTTTGTATTAGATGGCATTGATAGCAACGAATATCAATTAAGGTGTACTTACATAGGTTACAAATCCCACAAAGAATACATCGATATAGACGAAAGTTTTGAAATAGAAATAATTCTTGAAGGGTCTCCTTTTCAGGTAGCAGAAATAGAAATAACTGCAGCCGCATTAGGAGAAGAGTCGCCTTATGCTTACTCAGATCTCGATAAGGAACAGATAGATTTTAAAAATATTGCGCAAGACCTGCCATACCTTCTGGAGCATACACCTTCTATGGTCGTGACATCTGATGCAGGTGCAGGTATAGGATACACGTATATGCGTATCAGAGGTACTGATCCTACAGGAATCAATGTCACAATCAACGGCGTCCCACTTAATGATAGCGAAAGTCATGGAGTCTTTTGGGTGAATTTGCCAGACTTTGCTAACTCAGTAGACGAGATTCAGGTGCAGCGTGGTGCAGGTCCATCGACTAATGGTGCTGGAGCATTTGGAGGTTCTATAGGCTTGAATACCAATAAGATCAATCAAAATCCAAGTATCACTTTCAATGGTACTTATGGCTCATTTAATACCAAGAAAATCAGTGCAGAGTTAAGTACTGGACTCATTAACAACAGATTTACATTAGACGGACGATATTCTCTTATTCAATCTGATGGGTACATAGACAGAGCTACATCTGATCTGCAATCCTACTTCTTTTCTGCTGCCGAGATAGGAGAGAACCACTCACTAAGATTTAATCTAATAGCAGGACAAGAGGTGACCTATCAAGCATGGAATGGTGTTCCTCAGGTGAAGCTTTTTGGGACAGAAGAAGAACTTTTAGAGCATTATAATCTAAATTCTAACGGTGATTACAATACAGTACAAGATAGCATCAACTTATTTGAATCTGGTAGAACATATAATGCTTATACCTATGAAAACCAGGTGGACGATTATAGGCAAAATCATTATCAACTTGTCTATGCTCTAAGGCCATCAGATAAGCTTAATCTCAATGCCACCGCCCACTATACTGCTGGCCAGGGGTTCTTTGAGACTTTCAGATTTGATGAGGATATCATTAATGATTATCCAGGTATTGAGGTTATGGATATAGATGGAGAGATGATCACAGATGCCAACCTCATCAGACGAAAGTGGCTTAAGAATGACTTCTTTGGCGTCATTCTGGATTCTGAATATGAAGCAAGTGATGCATTGCAATTTAAAGTTGGTGGAGCTGCTAATAGATATTTAGGAGACCATTTTGGCAAAGTCATATTCGTAGAAGGAGCCGTTAATCTTAATCCTCTACAGAATTACTATTTTAATCAATCCGTTAAGGATGATTATAACGTCTATGGCAAGGCAGAATATGAAATCTCTTCTGGGCTGAATACATTCGTGGATCTTCAATATCGAGTTATAGATTACGATGCAGAAGGATTAGATGATAGCGGTCCTGTGGATATAGATGAGACATATAACTTTTTCAATCCGAAAGTAGGTTTATCATATCAGCTTAACGATCAAGGCTTAGTCTATGCATCTTTTGCTGTCGCTCAGAGAGAGCCGACAAGATCAGATTTTGTTGATGCTATCGGGACAGGCATACCACGATCAGAGCGTCTCCATGACCTGGAAGTAGGGTATAGAGGTCAGGTCGGTAATGTAGGATTAGAGTCTAATATCTATTTTATGAATTATACAGACCAGCTTGTATTAACGGGAGCAGTTAATAATGTAGGTGGTCCTATAAGAACTAATGTAGATAATAGTTACAGAGCAGGTATAGAATTATCTGGTACTTATCAGGTCAATACTAAATTAGATGCGAGAGCTAATTTGACTCTCAGTCGCAATAAAATAGATCAGTTTGATCAAGTTATTTTTGATTTTGCAAATGGTGTACCTGTAGTGACTCAGTTTAATGATTCAGATATCGCGTTCTCGCCTAATATTGTAGGGGGAAGTCAGATCGATTATAAAGCGACCGATAAGCTAACTGTATCTTGGTTGAGTAAATATGTAGGGAGACAATTTTTAGATAATACATCAACAGAAGCCAAATCAATAAATCCATTTTGGGTCAATGATCTATTGATTAATTACCAGATCAAAACTGATTATTTAAATAATCTTGAAGCTAAATTTCTTGTCAATAATATATTAGATACTAAGTATGAATCTAATGGTTATACTTATAGCTATGACTTCTTAGGTGTCGTGACAGAAACTTACTTATATCCACAGGCAGGTATTAACTTCTTGTTGGGTCTGGAGTTGTCATTTTAGACATAGATTAAAATCAGAAATATATTCAGTAGGGTAGGCAAGAAATTGTCTATCCTTTTTTTTGTAGTGATCATTTCGGTTTTACCTTTAGATCATATATTCAATGAAATGAATATTCTCATTAGTAAATAATACGAATGATGCTTTTACAATGATTTATAAACAGCTAATATATTTTAACAAAATACTTCATTAGATTCCATAATTTCGATGCGACTTAGCTTATAGGATTATGATTTATAAATGCTTCTACGTTGAGCTACAATATTCAAGAAATAGATAGACACTTTGCAGTTAACAAATAAGGAACCACGGATAAAATGTTACAAATGTATGAGGCCTTCCTGCACTTGTATTTGTCAGCATGTCAATCCTATAATGACAAAATCTCGTTTTGTAATATTAATGCATCCGAAGGAATACAAGAAGGAAAGAAATGGAACAGGCCATATGACCAATCTCCAGCTTCATAATTCTGAAATTATTGTTGGTGTCGATTTCAATAGTAATAATCGAGTGAATGAAATTCTGGCTACAGAAAAAAACACCTTCTTGCTTTATCCAGGTAAGGACAGTATCAACTTATCGACAAGAGCCAGTTCAGAAATAAATGCAACTCTGGGTAGTCATCCGTGCATATTTATATTAGATGGTACATGGCCTTGCGCTCGCAAAATGCTTAAACTTAGCCCTAATTTACAGCGGCTTAGAAGAGTAAGTTTTGACAATAAGATAAAATCAAAATTTATTATCAAACAGCAGCCAGATGCACTCTGTCTTAGTACAATAGAATCTGTATATACAGTACTGAACTTACTTAATCAAAGCACCTTAGAAGCATGTGATACAAAACAATTTCTACTGCCTTTTGAGAAAATGCTCGAGTTTCAAATTGAGGCAATTCTTAATCCTGACAATAAGCATTACCGACCTACTTCTAATACCAAGATCGTTGCTAAAACGATGTACAAAAAGAACCCTCAAAGAAGCATCGTATTTGAAGGAGGAGAGTAAATCATATTCTTTAAAAGGCCTTAGTGCTTATGAGTAAGAGATAGGCATTACTTACCAAGCTATCTCGATCTAAAACATTAATCTACTAATACTCTTGTACGCAGATTAATACTCATTAGGGTTTTCGAAACTTAGCATAGAGATGAGGTCTTATTCCAACTTAAGCACATAATGTCCCATTTGATTTAAGTATAATGTTCCATACATGTTTATAGCTGTATGATTTATAATGGGGCATTTCAATCAGCTATAAGTACTATCCCATAAGACGGTCTTAAAGTCCCTAATGATTAAATGAAAGGTGCCTTTGAATTCTACTTATAAAAAAAGGCTGCTCATAAAAATGAGCAGCCTGTAATTTTGATATTCTGAAAATGATTCAGAATTTATATCTCTTATTGTATGATAACCTTCTTACTTGTAAGACCGTCTTCTGTTCTAACATTTAAGCTATAGATACCAGCCGGTACAGTAGCTACATTCATTTCTAATACTCCAGATGTAGAGTTATAGTTTTGAGTAGCGATTACTCTACCTTGTACATCAACCAATTCTAAGTTAATGTCAGTAGCCGCATCTAAGTTCATATCTACATATAACATCTCAGAAACTGGATTAGGGAATACAGATATAGACTGATCATCAAGAAGATCTTCAGTATCAGTTGCACCTAATGGCTTAATCGTTAATGGCATATATACAGTGAAGTTATTGCCAGTACCATAAGTTCTGTCTTCTTCGTCACCATCTATACCTACTGCTAACATGAATCCACCTCCTCTGTACTCATTGAATTGTTGAGTGAAGGCTAAGTTCGTACCACCATAGTAGTGTGGTAAGTCTGCTTGTGGCGTGGCTAATGTTCTCAATGGAGCTGCAGTAGAAGATAATGGAGAGAAACTAGCCATCATGATATAATCACCATCATCAGCTAATTCGATCTCAGCATCTACATCATTAGGATTAGTTAATTCTACGAATAGATTAGTAAAGTCCTCTGGCATTGAGCTAGATACGATTCTTCTAGAACTACCTACAAGAACTCTTTCTCCTGGCTGACATTGGAAGTCACCATCATCTAACCATCTGAATAATTGGAAATTTATGATAGCGTTAAATTCAAGAGGATTACCGTTATCATCATTTTCTGGTTCGAAACCAAATCTACATGATGTAGCCTTAAATCCAGAACCATTAGGGATTTTGTAGTATTGTCCTATTGAGTAAAATGCTTCGTCTGGTACAGCGATATATGCATCATTACCAGCAGCAATTACTGCATCTCTATCTATTTTTCTAAAAGTATCTCCTCCTATTTCGAATCCAACACTCTGAGTATTATTAGCTGTATTTACATCGTCATCAGTATTGACTGTATATCTGATCTCATAGCTACCTTCATCAAGTTCTCCTGTAAATCTGTCAGGGAATACTCTGTTCTCATCTAAGACGCCACATCCGATATCTGGATAATTTTGACTATCTGTATACACTGATGTTCCAGTCGTTAGATTAAAGATTTCTACATCTACAGATGTGTTAGTTGCCGTTCCAGCTTCAAGATTCTCTACATCAATAATAAATGCAGCCTCATCTACTTGAGATGCAGGTGTTACTAAGTTAGGGTAATTAGCAAAGAAAGGGTTAGCGCTAAGGTCTACTGTTGTAGGTACCTCATTGATAATAACGTCATCTATAGCCCAGAAGTAAAAAGCTCCTCTGTATAAAAATGCAAATCTAAACTGAGATACATCGTTATACCCACATAATGGAACTGATCTTGTATCATCAACTCTTGTGTTAACAGCAATATCTGAGTTAATAGCAATTGTATCAGCAAAAGTTGCACCTCCATCTCTACTTAATAGTAAGAAATACTCACTTTGGAATTGTCTAACGCTTTGTGTCCAAGACACCTCAAAACCTTGAGTGCTATTAAGAGCAGCTAAATCAATATCTGGTGATATTAATAAACCCTCGCAAAATAATCCAGCTCCAGCATCACTAATACATACACCGTCATTGAATCCTGTTCCTGCAGCTCCATCAGCTTCTCCAGCTGTGTCATAGAAGTCAGAATCAAACAACATAACACCATTACAAGCTGTAGGTGTCTGTGCAAAACCTGCGTTAGTACCGAATGCTCCTCTATCAAGTATCGCATCGATGTCATAGAACCATCCTCCATCTTCAAGGCTTGAACCGTCTCCTTTATCTACAGACCAGCCATTAAGACCTCCGTTGAATGCACCTTCACCATTAGCTCCCCATACTACTTCAGGACCGTAATCAGGCATAGCACATTCAAATGTGAATGCTATTGTTGTAGTACCAGACTCTAAATCTAATTTTAAAGTTTGGCAATCATTGAAAGATATTCCTACTACTAATGCAGTTACATCATCTGTTACTGTTCCTGCAGCAACACCAGGAATAATTGCAGCATCAGATATATCATCACCAGTTGTTGGATCTAACTGAGAGTTACAGATAACTACAGCTACTGCTCCTGCAGCTTGTGCATTTCTTACTTTATCTATAAAAGAACAAGTCCCTCTATCGATAACAGCAATATCATCCATAAAGTCCATAGTGATAGGCTCACATGCGTCACTACCCGGATCTACGCCATCATCAACTAAAGTTGCTTCAGCATTTACAGCTAATGTGTTGTCTCCGAAAGCTCCGAGGACGAAATCATACTGAGTGGAATTACCATTGTTGGTAACCACCATTTGATTAATGTTCTGTGCACTTAATATCCCTACAGAAAGGACAGAAAATAATGCAAAAACAATTTTTGTAAAGTTTAATTTCATAAGTGTTTAATTTTTTTTGGTATGTCTCAATTTAAAAATTCGCTTAATAACGCTGACTAAAGTAATAATAAAACTGAAGCCATTTATAGTGATTTACCCTATAATTAAGGTAGACTATTCGCTTTCCGATATAAATGTCTGAAAATCAGCCATGTTTATATATGAAACCCCTTGCTTTTTGCAGACAAATACCCCACATTTATTAGCGATAGTAGCCATTATATCGGTTTTTATATCATAAATCAGTAGTGTCGACAACACGCTTATCACAGTATCTCCAGCCCCAGATACATCAGCAGATTCAACAGATATACCCTCTATGATTCCATAGTCATCTCCCTTCTGATAGTATATACCTTTCTCAGCAAGCGTGACGAATATTTGTTGAGCATGCTGCAACTTAAGTTCTTTAATTGCTCTATTTATCTCCTTACTATTCGCAGATATTGGCTTTCCATATTGCTGGGATAGTTCTTTGAGATTAGGTTTAAATAAATCGCATTCAGAAAGTTGTAGGAAATTATCACTTTTAGGATCTACCGATAGCTTGATGTTTTTTTGTTTACAGATTTTTTGTATTTCAGATATTATCGCTTTACTCAGTAGTCCTTTGTTGTAATCCTGTATCAGAATAAGATCAACTTCATTATGTGTACTTTGTTTGATTTGACTTAAAATACAATCTTCGATATCCGAACTTACGGGTTCTCTACTTTCATTATCTACTCTCAGATATTGTTTGAATTTTGAATCTACATAACGCGTCTTTACCGTGGTAGGTCTTGATTCATCTTTTGTAAGATAGACAGGAATATTATTCTGATTGCATAGTTGTATTAATTGATCTCCTTCTTTGTCATTTCCTATTATAGATATAAGTGACACATCCTGATTTAGTTTCTTAAGATTGTAAGCGACATTAGCGGCACCTCCTAATCTTAATTCGGTCCTTTCGTAATCTATAATGGCGCAGTCAGCTTCAGGTGATTGTCTATTGTGTTGACCTATTACATACTTGTCTAACATGACATCCCCTACGACTAGTATCTTGGAAATTTTATTTTTCATTTAAGTACTGCTTGGATATCTTTTGTTAATAGATGGAGTTGGCTTTGGTTGTTTGATATGAATCTGTCACTTCGTGATTTATAAGACTTTGAGTCAATCGCTTCTAAGATATTTATAGTTTCACCAAAAGAGTGTTTTGATTCCATTACATGTAGCAATTTATCTTTTGAGAGAGAGACGGCCATCGGAAATTTCTTAATATTTGGACCACAAAATACTTTTACGCCATAGACTAATGGTTCTATGATATTATGAGGTCCCTTAGAAAATCCTCCGCCTACATACGCTATGTCTGCAAATCTATATAAGTACTTAAGGTCACCTAATGTATTGATAATTAAGATATTAGATTCTTTATTTTCAGTGTATTTTGCGTAAGGCAAATTTAATTGATCTGTGATTTTTTGTATGAATGAGCTATAAATGTCATGGGGTGCTATTATATAATTGTACTCAGGATGACTATTAATGTATGAGCTTACCATCTCTATGTCTTCATCGGTTAAGCTCCCAATGATAATCAATTTCTTTTCTGGATTTGATATTTTGATACTTGGATAATTTTCCAGTTTATTCTCTATGGCTTTATCTATCCGTGTGTCACCTATTACCTTTACGTTATTAAAATTATGTAATTCTAATATTTCTTTTGAATCGTTGTTGTGAGCAAAAATAATTTTAGAATCGCGTATATGTTTCAAAAAAGGAGAAGCTATTTTTCTAAATAAATATGAATCTTGATTAAGATGTAAACTTGTAAAATAATAAGGGACTTTCTTTTCTTTCAATACAGTTAGTAGATTGAACCAAAAATCATATTTTATAAAAATAACAGCTTTAGGTTTTATAATATCGATAAGCTTTTTTTGATTTTGTTGTGTGTCTAATGGTAAGTATATTTTCATAAAGTTAGAGTCTTCAAAACTTACATTAGTATACCCAGAAGGGGAGAAGAAACTCACTATAATTTTTAAATTTTGAATATGACTTCTAAGATCTTCGATGATGGGTTTTGACATTTCATATTCCCCATATGATGCCGCGTGTACTATCACGATGGGAGCATTACCCCAATTTTTTATATCTGACTTTATTGCAGAAAATTGTCCTCTACGACCCCTAATCCAGAGTGCAGCTTTTTTATTAAATATAGAACTTATGAAAATGAGAATACCATATATCCTAATGCCTATGCTGTACAAAAACATCATTGTGATCTAATAGTAAATCTCTTCTGATTCTCTTAAATCAAATATAGGAAGATACCACTTAGCTGATAGACCTATCAACACATCTAATCGCCTGGTATCATCAGGTAACTGAGTGTCAAAATTGACAGCTCTTGTATTTTTTGTAAAAGCCTGATTAAAAGTTAGTGCAATTTCATAATTGACACTTTTGCTTTTACCAATATGCAGGTATTTAATAGCTTGCTTTATATAGGGACCCATTGTATTGCGGTCATAGCCTTTAGAATAGTTGCCAGAGAACTGAGTGGCATTGTTAGAGTCGTCTTGGATTCTAATATTATGCTGTATCATCCCGAATCCTAAGCCAATAGCGAATCCAGCTTTAGGGTTTTTCTTGATAGGAAGGATTATTTTATTTGCATACACTCCTAATGCAACGCCTCTTTGTCTAAGGAATACGTCAGCCAATGATCCATTACTGCCTAATATTCTTCCGTTGTCTAATCTTAGAGGAGCGAGGACATCCTCTCTTACATTATCTCCAAACAATAAACCTCCCTCCAATCCATAGGTGCCATTAAACTTAGCATTGTAGAACTCTAAGGAAAATGTAGCTCTAAAGTTAACTCCAAATCTATCAGCCATATCAGCCATAGGGATGTCTATCCCATAGCCAAATCCCAATCCTATGAAGTTTTCTTCTCTATAGTTTTCTTGACTATAAGCTTGCATCAAGCCTAATACTAAGCTCATTGTTATGAGGATTCTGCATATCATGTGATAAAGTTAAGTAAAACCCCTAAGTCTTAATGTCCTGATCACTTATTAAGCGATCAGATATTGATATCATATGTATAAAGATGTTATAATGAGTTATTTACATATGATAGTTGCGTCTATAAGAGTGATATTATGTAATTTCGCCTCTTAATGATATATAGAGATTATATTTAATGTATAATATCTAAGATTTAGACAATAACAACTAAGATAGACCATGATACTTACAAGGATTTCCATCAGAGTAATATGTATAGTAGTTCTGTCTTTCCTATCATTAGTCACACATGCACAGATATTCCCTCAGATAACTAAAGAGGACGTCGTCAAAGAACTGGAAAAACGGAATCTTGATGTAGATGAAGTAGAGCAAGCTTTGTTAGAGGAAGGTATCGACATTAATACCTTAGACGTAGAGAATATAACCAGTGAAGACCGGCTTACGATACAGCGTGTCATATTAGAAATGACGGCGAAGGCTAAGGAGGATGAAAAACAAAAAGAAGATGAAGCATCTGAAGAAGAATCAGATGATGACCTCGATGATACAGAAGCCATCATTAATGAAGAAGTTGATTCCTTAGAGGCTATCTTGTTATTAGAAGAACAAGAAGAGGAGATACCTGAAGTTACAATCTATGGTCAGGAATTATTCAGAAGAAATATCATAAAAGTACTTGACAAAAATGATGAGATTAATGCACCTGATTCTTATGTGCTTGGTCCAGGAGATAAGTTAGTTCTTTCTATATGGGGTAGGGTGAGCGTAGAACGAGAATATGTCATAAGACCAGATGGTTACATCAATGTAGATAACAATAATGGTAACACAAGAATATTCTTAAAAGGGCTGACGCTGGGAGATGCTCGAGATAAAATCAAAAAGACACTTCAGAGACAATATTCTTTTAATGAAGGACAATTTAATTTGGCTTTAAATTTTTCGAGAACAGTCAAAGTCAGTGTACTAGGAGAAGTCATTAATTTAGGTGTCAAAGTGCTTCCTGCATTTAATTCACCGTTTAACGCTCTTGCTGCTGCCGGCGGTACGACTGATATAGGTTCATTAAGAAAGATTCTATTACAAAAAAACTCAGGAGATCTTGTTGTATTAGATGTCTATGAATTACTAAAAGATCCTTCTTCAAGAAACAGATACTATCTTGAAGATAATGATCTTATCATAGTGCCTGCATCTCAGAATATTATAACCTTGGAGGGAGCTGTTAAGAGGCCCCTTAAGTACGAACTTATTGACGGTGAAGGCATAAAAGAATTATTAGAATACGCTGGGGGATTCGCTGAGAATGCCTACAAGAAGAAAATTCAAGTCAGAAGGTTTATAGATGACGACCAGAAGATAATAGATATAGACTGGAGGGATTATTCTGGTAACTCTAAGAACTTTCCACTTCTCAATGGAGACTTTGTCATTGTAGAGGCGATAGATAGCGAACCCACTAATTTTGTCGAAGTCATAGGAGAGGTGAAAAAAGAGGGGATCATAGAACGATCTGCCGGTATGCGTGTCTCAGATGCTGTTCTCAAAGCTGGCTTAACAGAGAACTCAAGTACAAACTTAGTGTACCTCACAAGAACAAACGATGATGGCACAATCAGCTATGAAAAATTATACCTTAATGAAATTTTGAGTGACAAGTCTGTAAGCCAGAATATCTTTCTTAAAAATAAAGACAAAATAGAAATATGGTCTAAAGAAAGATTTATAGATAATGCAGAAATAACGGTAAGTGGATCTGTAAGATCTGAGGGTAAGTTTCCATTTGATGCAAGTAGGTCTATAAGGTTGAGAGATGCCATACTACTGGCAGGAGGGTTGAGGAGAGATGCCTCAGATATAGCTATTATCCATAGAAATGACCCTCTCAATCCCCAGAGTAAGTCGTATAAAACAGTAGATAATCTCGAAGAGATTCTTAGCTCCCCAGATAATGAATACAACTATATTATGGAGCCATTTGATAGCCTTGTAGTAGAGTCTAAGGATGTATTTATAGAAGAATCATTTGTAAGAATAGAGGGCGCAGTCAATAGGCCAGGAAGTTATCAATATGGAGAAGGAATTACCATCAGAGACCTTATGATATTAGCTGGAGGATTCAGACTAGCTGCTTCTACTAATAATATAGAAGTCTCTAGGGTTATTATGATCAATAATGAACCCACTAAAAGCGTAGTTGCTAACTTAGAAATGAATAGAGACTTCGATGTCTTATCCAAAGGTGCCATTGATGGAAGTTATAAGTTAGAACCTTATGATAATATAAGTGTCAGATATAATAAAGATTTTGAACTACAGAAAAGAGTCTTCCTCAAAGGTGAAGTAGAAGTGCCTGGACCCTACGCTGTATGGAAATCTAACCTGAGAATCTCGGATGTAATAGAACGTGCTGGTGGTCTGACAGAAGAGGCATTTCCCGCGGGTGCAACACTTATACGTATGGAAGAAGAGGTAGGACCTATAGTCATCAAGTTAGATGAAATTATGACTAATCCTAATTCAGAATTTAACTTTATTGTCAAGAATGGAGATGAAATATTTATTCCTAAGATATCCGAATTTGTAACAATTAAAGGTGCTACGAGAGTCCGTGAGGTCGTGAGTGAAGATGCCATAGAGGTCGGTAATGAGATCAGAGTACCATTTCATAAAAATAAAGATGCACTTTTCTACATTAATGAATTTGCAGGTGGCTTAGATGAGAAAGCAGATAAGAAAAAAATTCTTGTCAGATATGCCAATGGTGAGATTAAAAGACCTAAGAACGGTCTCTTCGTAAAGAAGTATCCTAAAGTCCTACAAGGATCAACCATAACTGTAGGTTATAAAACTGAAGAACAAGAGGAACAAGAGAAGAAAACAGATGTAGATTGGACACAACTATTAGGAGACTCAGTAAGCCAAGCTATGAGTATTCTTACACTGATATTATTGATATCAAGATTAGACGATTAATATTAATCAGCGTTAATAGCGGCGATACCAGGTAGTACTTTACCTTCAAGAAATTCTAACATAGCACCTCCTCCAGTCGATATAAAACTAACTTGATCGTCTAAGCCAGCTTTATTAATAGCAGCAACAGAATCACCTCCACCTATAAGAGAATATGCTCCAGTCTGAGTCGCTTCGGCCACCGCTTTAGCTATGCTGTTGGTACCTGTTGCAAATTTTTCAAACTCGAAAACGCCTACGGGTCCATTCCATAATATAGTGGCTGAACCTTTAATTACTTTAGTAAATTCTTCTATAGATCTGGGTCCTATATCTAAGCCCATCCATCCATCTGGAATCTCAGAACTTGAACATACTTTTGTGTTAGCTTCCCTGTCAAATTTGTCAGCACATAAGTTATCTACAGGAATTAAGAGTTCTACGTTTTGATCTTTAGCTTTTTGTAGGATCTCTTTAGCTAAGTCTATATGTTCGTCTTCTACAAGAGAGTCACCGATCTGACCTCCTAATGCTTTGGTAAAAGTATAACTCATACCTCCACCTATAAGTAGATTGTCAGTGAAATCTAATAATTTTTCAATCAATTGAATTTTGTCCGAGACCTTAGCCCCTCCCAGTATAGATGTCAGTGGTCTTTTGGGACTGTTAAGTACTTTATGAGCACTCTCTATTTCGGATTGCATCAGTAGTCCGAGTTGCCTATCCTCTTTATCAAAGTGTTTAGCCACTGTGTAAGTCGAGGCATGTTTTCTATGAGCTGCGCCAAATGCATCATTGATATAGCAATCGGCGAGTTGAGCCAACTTAGCTCCCATATCTTCATCTCCTTTTTTCTCTCCAGATTCAAATCTTGTATTTTCTAATAATAATACCTCTCCTGGCTTCAATGCTAATGCTTTGTCAAATGCTTCTGTACCTATAGTATCTTTTGAGAATTGAACATCTTTGCCGAGGAGCTTAGATAGATGACTTACAAGATGCTGCAATGTAAATTTCTCCACCTGAGCAGTATTATCTTCTCCGGCTGCCATCTTAGGTCTCCCAAGGTGAGACATCAATATAACGCTGGCTCCTGCCTCTAACACAGCAGTAATGGTAGGTAATGTTCTGACCATCCTTGTGTCATCTGTAATGTCGTAAGAAGAGTCGAGTGGAACATTAAAATCTGCTCTGATTAATACTTTTTTACCTGTTAGATGAGAAGTGTTCATGAAAATTATTTTGAAGGAAAGAAAGAATATTTATACCTAAAAAAAAGAAAGCCGATCACTATGTAGTGACCGGCTTCAGCTTATTAACTTTATTATACTTTAGCTGTAAGTTCTGCAAGTCTTGCAGAGTATCCAGCTTCGTTATCATACCAAGAGACGATTTTTACCATCTTGCCAGAAACCTTAGTTAACTGAGAATCAAAAATCGAAGAGTATTTATTTCTAACTATATCAGATGATACAATAGGATCTTCTACATATTGTAGGATACCTTTAAGAGCTCCATTAGAGTATTTTTTAAATACTTTATTGATCTTATCTACTGTAACATCTTTCTCAACAATGACGTTAAGTTCTACTAGCGATCCAGTAATGACAGGTACTCTTATTGCCATAGCAAATAACTTACCTTCCACGCCGTCTAATACATGATTAACTGCATCAGCAGCTCCTGTAGAAGTAGGGATGAGATTAATAGCAGCAGCTCTAGCTCTTCTTAAGTCACTATGAGGTGCATCCTGTAATCTTTGGTCTCCAGTGTAGCCATGTATTGTTGTCATAGACCCTTGTACTAAACCCCAATTCTCCATGATGACTTTCATAAGTGGAGCAAGACAGTTCGTTGTGCAAGATGCGTTACTTAATAATTTATCAGATTTTTTTATCTGATCATCATTCACACCAAGGACTATCGTCTTGATACCGCTACCTTTTGCAGGAGCAGAAAGAATTACTTTTTTAGCTCCAGCCTTAAGGTGTAATCCTGCTTTCTCAGCATTTCTGAATATACCTGTACACTCAAGTACGATGTCAATTTTATTTTTTTTCCAAGGAAGCTTGCTCGGGTCTCTCTCAGCCATAGCTAAGATATTTTTTCTACCTACCTTGATATGTGTATCAGTTGATGTGACTTTCTGGTCGAATGGTCCATGTGCACTATCATACTTTAATAGATGCGCTAATGTTGCATTGTCAGTTAAGTCATTGATTGCAACGACTTCGATATTTTTATTTTCTAATAAGTTTCTGAAAGTTAGTCTTCCTATTCTTCCAAAACCGTTGATCGCTACTCGCTTTTTTGCCATAATTTTTATTTAATGTTATTTACTATTAAAGTGCAAAAATAATATAAAGGATTCATCCATTTCATTATAATTTTACTTACTTAACGTCAAAGTTACAATAAGTAGTGAAAACTTGATAGTTTTCATTTTTATATTGAGGGTGCTCTTCTGTGTCAGGAGCATATATGAAGACATCCATGCCTGCAGCTCTCGCAGCTATAGCACCGACCATTGTATCTTCTATAACTAAGGTTTTTGATGCAGTCCCATTCATCTTCTCGCATGCATATAGAAATAGCTCTGGTTCAGGTTTGAATTTATTGATATCATAAGCAGAGAATGTATTTTCAGTATTAAAGTACTTGTCTAATCCTGTCACTTTGAGTGTTGTCTTCATTTTGATCTGCGGACCATTGGAAGCAATACAGATAGGGACATTTAGTTTGTTTATAAATGACTCCACACAATCCATCGCTTTCAGTTTTGCTTCAAACAAAACCTGTGATCTTTGTCTGAAAGACTGTTCAAAATTAAATTCTAATTTATCTTCTATGTGCTGATCAATGTAGTCTGTAATAGTCGAAAAACCTTTGCCTCTGAATAGTTCTATGGCTTCATCCTCGCTGATGTCAAGTCCAATTTCTCTCAGCATGAGAGCTATAAGACCATTGGTGAGTGTCTCAGTGTCAACAAGTGTCCCATCACAATCAAAAATGACCAATTCGTATTTCATATAACTTGGAAAAACTGCGTTAAGTAAATTAAAATATAATCTCTGAAGTCTAATTCTGTGAGGATTTCAAGTATTTATAAGCTTATTGTTCTCATTCTCGTCATAAAGATACGATGGAATTTTGTAAGACATATTGAATAAATAAGCTTGGTCTCACAACTGTACCATAACTATATAATGTTATCTTCGTAAGTAGTAAATATATATTCTAATTCTATGTCTAAAACTATAATTCCATTAATCCTTCTTATCGCCCTGGGTGGCATATATTTTCTCACTAAGGATAATGATAATGATACCTCCATAGTCTTAGAGGATAGAGATTTTGTTGTGAAAGACAGAGAGTTGATTGACATCATCACTATTAATAGACCGGGTTACCCTGAATTGCACCTAAGTAAATCTGAAGGTGGTTGGTTACTAAATCAAAGAAGAAAAGCGAGTCCTCATGTTATGAGGAATCTCTTAAGTGTGCTTACGCGAATGGAGTTAGATTATATTCCCCCAAGGACTAAGTACAATAAAATCATGCAAGATATTAAGGACTTAGGTATAAGCGTGACGACCTACGATAAAGAGGGTAATGTATTGTCTGATTTTATTGTAGGAAAAAATAACAACGTCGAAAGTGGTACTTATGTCATTAAGAAAGGGGCTAAGCAGCCTTACGTGATGATTGTCCCTGCAGTAAGTGGTGGAATCAGAAATTACTTTACGCTGAGTGATATGAATATAAGAGATAAGACAGTGATGGATGTCAACAGTGATGATATCGTCAAAATCACAATGGACTATAAGAAGAATAGAATTAACTCGTTTATAATTAATAAGGACAATGGAGGCGAACTTGAGATAGAGCCAATGGTACCCACCGACAGGACAATGAATGTCCAGCAAAACCAGAATCTCCTCGATGCATACGTCAAAAGCTTCAAGAAGATAGGAGCTGAAAATATAATGACTGGAAGACCTGATATGGATTCGATTAGTCATCACATCCCCTTCATAGAATTAGCTATTGACTTAAAGGATGGCTCACAATTAGGATATAGTTTTTATCCAGTAATGGATATCGTAGATCCTGGTACAGAAATAAAATCAGTCATCGATTTAGATAAAATCGATAGATACTATATGTTCTCTACAGATGGACAAAGTTATATCGTACAACAAAGATTAGTGAAGAACATAATAAAACCAATTAACTATTTTGGTCTATAAGGTAATCCTAATAGTAGCGTGTCTTATTGCAGGTACTGCAGCTGATAGCCCTGAGCCTGCATGGGGTTTCTACGGTCATAGAAAAATCAATAGGATGGCCGTATTCACTTTGCCTCAAAGTATATTGCCACTCTATAAAAAAAATATAGAATACATAACAGAACATGCAGTAGATCCGGACAAGAGAAGATATGCTTCTAAAAACGAATTTGCTCGTCATTACATAGATATTGATCATTGGGATACATTGCCATTTAATAATGTTCCAAAATTATATCGAGATGCGATCCTCAAGTTTGGTCAGCTTAAAGCAATCTCAGAAAAAGATACAGTCATAGTAGATGTGGAAGAAAATTATCACATTGATATGTATCGAAATTTTCTCTATGAATACAGATTTGACCCTATTATAAAAATAGAGAAAGAAGCACTGTATAACGTTACGGGTATAGATGTCAAAGAATACTCTGAATTTTATTTTGATAATGATATTGTAAATTATGGCATCTCACCATATTTTCTTGAGTATTTCTATAGTAGACTGGTTTATGCTTTTGATAATAGAGACATAGATCAAATATTGAAAATCAGTGCCGATATAGGTCACTATATTTCTGATGCTCACGTACCTCTACATACGACACTTAACTATAATGGACAGCTGACAGGACAGATAGGTATACACGCTTTTTGGGAAAGTCGATTGCCAGAATTATATGCTGACTTTTCTTATGATTTCATTGTAGGTAGGGCAGAGTATATAGAGAATATCAGAGATTATGTATGGGAAATCATAAAGTCAAGTCATGAACTTCTGCCTGAAGTATTAGAAAAAGAGAGGTTAATAAAAGCGGAGTTTCCTGAGGATAAACAATTCTGCTACGATGAGAGATTAGGCAAAACTATATGGATACAGTGCCCTGAATTCAGCAAGGCCTATCATGATTCTATGGGAGATATGGTAGAGTCGAGAATGCGTGCATCTGTTCTGGCTATAGGAAGTATTTGGTATTCAGCCTGGGTAGATGCTGGACAACCTGATCTGGAGTTAATCGAAAACGTCGTTTTAGAAACTGATACAAAAGAACAAGAATCTCTTGATGCGGCAACAAATTCTGGGAAGATATATGGAAGAGAGCACTAAGATGCATAAAGGTGGCCATTCTAAAATAAGCTTAGTGCTTAAGGGTGCAGCTATGGGTATAGCTGAAGTTATACCTGGTGTGTCAGGAGGTACGATTGCTTTTATTACTGGTATATACGAAGATCTTATTGGAAGTATTAGTTCTGTAGATCAACACGTTATTTCTGACATATTTAAGTTGAGGATCATCAATGTCTGGAAAGCTATCAATGGTCCATTTCTGCTGAATCTTATCATAGGTATGATTCTCGGTCTTTTGATTGGAATAGTTGGAGTCACCAAACTTCTTCATAGTCAACCAGAAATATTATGGGCATTATTTTTTGGACTTATAGTAGCATCTATTCCTTTGATGTTAAGTAAGATAGAAAAGAAGAGCTTTATTAATTTAATCCCATTTATAGTAAGCGCTTTGGCAGCTTTTCTGATTACCTCAATCAGTCCAGCAGAAGGATCTACTAATCTACTGTACATATTTATTGCTGGTATGATTGCGATAAGTGCTTTTGTATTACCCGGTATTTCAGGAAGCTTTATTCTTTTGCTTATGGGCTTGTATACTGTAGTTATACCTACAATCAAATCATTTTTTGAATCACCTGAATTTTCAGAATTCATTTTGTTAGGAGTGTTTGCAGTAGGATGTCTTACAGGCTTGGCTCTTTTCTCTAGAGTTGTATCGGCTGCATTTAAGAATTATCATGACATAACTATCGCTATCATGTCAGGTTTTATGTTTGGTTCTCTCAATAAGATATGGCCTTGGCGAAATCCCACGGTACTACTGAATAAAACCGACCAAAGTTTAATACCTGTAGATGCTGATAATATACAGACCATTAATATTCTGGCTGATGATATAAAAGTAATTAAAGAGACTAATGTCTTTCCAGATACCTATTTTTCTGATCCACAGACAACATATGTTATTATAGCCTTCTTCGTGGGACTTGCAATAGTTGGAGGACTTGGTATGATTCAACATAGGAATCAGAATCATTAAGTATTACACTCTTATAAATAGGCTGTTTTTCGTATCTCTAAATTGATTATCCAATGCAGTTAGATAAGATTCTGAGCCGTATAAGGTCATAAAAATTCTGGCTTTTAAGCTATTTTCAATTATCTATACATCCGCCTTGTAGCTGTCCTATAAAATCGTCAGTCAGCAGTTCAGACCCATTAAATGGGGCTTCTATGTAATCTTTTAACATATTGAAGCTTTACCAAAATCCCAGAAGTCTTGTAATGATTCTCCATCCTCAACTCTAATAGTAAGTGTCTATAGGGGTCTGATCTCTTTTCTTGGTCTAAAAAATAGAAATTAACATATTTACAAATTAAATAAATTTTATATATATTAATCACTATAATTCACAGGTTTTCATATATTTGTATTTAGTTATATGTTAAAAATCAAAACTTAAACGATGCGAGGAAAACTACAATTATTCCTACTTGCAATCATTTTTGTCTCTTTTGCTAATGGCATGAGTGCTCAAAAGTCTCTAATTAAAGCACAAAAACAATTTGAGCTCAAAGCCTTTGACTTGGCTATAGAGAATGCTAAAAAGGCAATTGCTGACCAACCAGATTGTGTTGATTGTCACAGTCTTATTGCAGAATCATTCCGTATGATGAATCAGAATGTTGATGCAGCAATTTGGTATAGGAAGATGGAAAAGATGACAAATCTTCCAGAAGACTACACTTTTAATTACGGACTTCTTCTCAAAAGAATGGGGCAGTATGATAAGGCTCAGAAGTACTTCAATGATTATGCTTCTGTTGATCCAGAAAAGTCTAAGTTGTTTTCTGAAAGTTGCGACCTTGCTAAGAACTTACTCTCTTCAGATATTAATTTTGAATTAAACTTATACAACGCAAGTTCAAAAGTGACTGATTTCGGAGCTACTTGTTTTAAGGACGAGATCGTCTTTAGTTCATTTAGAGATGATTTCAAAAGATCACTCGACAAGTTGAATAAGAGTCAGATTCAAGATGACAGAACACAACTCTTTAGAGGTAATCAAGGAATCACAGGTACTATTAATAGTATTGATTTCCTTCTGCCAGAGAACTTAGAGACATTTGACTTTGGTCCAGTTCACTATGCTCAGGAAGCACCTATCGTAGCTGTGACTAAAAATAATTTTAGAGACGGTGAGCAACAGATATTTTCTAATGATCTTGAATTAGCCCTATATACAGCAAGTGTATTGCCTAATGGATCATTTCAGAACTTAGTTCCTTTTCCATATAATGAAGTAGGTTATGCAACGGGGTTTGGTACACTTAATCCAGCAGGTAATATAATGTACTTTAGTTCTAATAGACCAGGAGGTCGAGGTGGTTTCGATATATACGTTTCATATTACAAAAACGGAAACTGGACTTACCCAGAGAATCTTGGTCCTAAAATTAACACACCTGGTAATGAAGTGACACCATTTTTTGACGGAACGAACTTATCGTTTTCTTCTGACTACATCATGGGTTTAGGAGGCTTAGATGTATTTATAACATCTGTAGAAAACGGTGCATGGAAGACGCCATCTAATATGGGGAATGGGGTTAATTCACCAGAAGATGATTTTTATTTTACTAAGCAACCCAATAAAGAAACTTACTACATCACGTCTAACAGATTAGGTGGTAGAGGAAGCTATGATATATATATTGTAAATAAAGCGACAGATAACAAGCCTGAAGAGGTACTTGCTGAAGTCGTACAGTTTGAAGATGTAATGCCAGCTGAGGTTAACCTGGAAGAAGACCTTATCGAAGACAGAGGCATGACAGCGACGACTAAGAGTGTTAAGTTTGATGATAGCGATGAGCTCACATCAGTCAGTACATTAAGTGATGCACCCGCTACAAGTGTCAAAAAGAACACTTCTCCTAATTCACTCCAAGATAATGAGATATCTGAAGAATTTAAAAATGAGGATGGTGCTATAGACTTCAATAAGATCTTACCTCCAAAAGCGGTAGATCTTAACAAAATGAACTCTAAGAGCATCTCCCTTGTAGGAGCTAAAAGAGTCGCTTATGGCGAGGTCATCAGATCTAATAGTAATGTCTACTTCATTCAAGTAGCAGCATTATTCAAATCACAAGCTAAGATGAATCAGTTTTCTGGATTAAACACATTCGGTAGCTTGTACAAGTTCAATCAATCTAATGCTACTAAAGTAAAATTAGGTTACTTCTTAGATGAATATCAAGCTAAGGATGTTCTTAGACAAGTGAAGTCAATGGGTTATAAGGACGCATTCATCACCTTTGAACCATTAAATACTTCTAACATGGAGTTAGTAGAATTATCAACTCTATCTAATGATGTAACTTACTCTACTACCGGGACAAACTATAAGGTTAGATTAGCTTCTTATGAAGATCCTATCTGGTTTGATGTCAACAAAGTAAAAGGTATAGGAGTAATAGAACAGTGGACTAAGGACAATTGGACTATATTTGTATTGAGTGGATACGCTTCTCAAAGTGAAGCAGAACGAGCTCGAGAAAAAGCAATTAATAAAGGCTATAAAGATGCACAACTTGTCATAGACAGAAATGGTATCTTAGAGAAAGCCTACTAAAGAATAGATTAGTTAAATATTATAAAGCTCTACAATTTTTTGTAGAGCTTTTTTTGTTTTGGCTAAGGAGTGTGTCAGGATATAAGATACAATGATATCTCTAAGTGGTTCTATCATATGAAAAAATAGCAAACCAAATTTTACATTTAAGAACTGCATGATAGCATAGAACATCCTACTTTGTGACGTGCCCACTCAGGTCTCTTAGCATACCATTTTTGAAGCTTTGGTTGTTCGTCGTATGGTCGTTTGAGTAGTTGATATAATTCTTCTATAAGACTATAGTCTCCATCATCTGCATTATCTATCGCCATCTGCGCCATATAATTACGCAGCACATATTTGGGGTTGACTTGCTTCATTGATTGCTGTCTGACTTCGTCTGGTCTCTGATCTCGCTGTAGAATTTTTAGATAGTTATCTAACCAATTATACCATTTTTTTAATATCTCTTGAGTCAATTGAGTTTCATCATAGAATGCTATTCTTAGAAGGGAGAAACATTCTTTTGCAGTATTGGCTTTGGTAAGCTCAGAAAGTTGGCGGAAGAATATAGTCATATCCGTTTCTATTAGCTCTAAGTTCTCGTCCAAGCTTGCAAGAAACTCATAGTCATTCTCATCAAGTTTTTCTATACCTAACTTAGATGCCATCATTAGAGAATGAGCTTCTAAGAAATTTGTCTTGTAAGCCTCAAGCGTTTTCTCTAATGGCTCAGCTTCTCCAATAAGAGGGTACAAGGCATTAGCCAGTTGGTATAAATTCCAATGAGCGACCGCAGGCTGTTGCCCATACCGATATCTTTTGTTTTGACGATCAGTTGTATTAGGAGTCCAACTATTATCATATCCTTCTAACCATCCGTAAGGTCCATAGTCTATCGTCAATCCAAGTATAGACATGTTGTCAGTATTCATAACTCCATGTACAAATCCCACTCGTTGCCATTCCACCACCATCTTTAAAGTTCTGTCAACTACTGACTGAAAAAATGCAGTGTACTTTTCTTTGCCTTGAGTATTTGTATCTGAATAAAAATGTCTAATCGTGTAATCAGTTAATGTCTTAAGAGTGTCAAAATCCTTACGGGCAGCAAAGATCTGGAAGTTACCAAACCTGATAAAACTTGGTGCCACTCTACAGACGACTGCTCCTTTTTCCATTGCTGGATGACCATCATACATTATGTCTCTAAGGACTTCATCCCCTGTAAGGCAAAGTGATAAGGATCTTGTTGTAGGTACTCCCAGGTGGTGCATCGCCTCACTACAGAGATGTTCTCTGACTGATGATCTTAAGACAGCAAGACCATCAGCTGATCTTGAGTATGGTGTCTCTCCGGCACCTTTTAGCTGTAATGCCCATCTCAAATTATCATTGACAACTTCTCCTAAATTAATTGCTCTTCCGTCTCCCAGTTGTCCTGCCCAGTGTCCAAACTGATGACCTCCATAACACATTGCATAAGGTTCTGATTCTGGGAGCAATTGAGCTCCAGAAAATATATTTACAAACTCTTCTGACTGTGCTTGGTCTGGTGTGATGCCTAAGGCTGCAAGCATTTCTTCAGAGACATGTATCAGTTTAGGTACAGAAGGAATACGAGGTATAGCTGCGGAGTAACATGCATCTGTCACTTGTCTTCTTGTATTATTTTCGTTAGGGTCTTTTGGTAATTCCTTATTGAAAGTATCTTGTAACTTCAGCATGACTTATAGTAAGAATAGTTGTCCATTGTGACAGAATAAAGTAGAAATAGTTCAATAAGTATTTACAGTAATTACAAGTTGATACTAAGAAGTTCTTCCTTTGTCCACTTCGTATTTATACAAATCATGTCTTTGATAATGTCCAGAAGTGGATAGATTCATTCTCTCTGCTATGTTTTTAGTTAGATCTAAATCAACATAATAGATATCCCTATTACCGTATTGAGGTTCTAATATGATATCTCCACTTGGGGCATAAGCGGCACATCCACCTTTCATAAGTAGGGTAGACTTATCACTGATGACTTGTGATAATTCAAGTCCTACTGGTAATTCTGACTTCTCCATAATCTGACCTACAGCAATAACATGACACCGACCTTCTACTGCATAGTGACGACTGGCGAGCTGATGTAATTCCTTAGCATAAGGCCATAGAGCAATATGTAAGTCTTCTGCTTCATCATGCATGACTTGTCTTGTCATAGGCATCCAATGCTCCCAGCATATAAGACTGCCAAGTCTACCATGTTCAGTTTCTATCGCATTGAGACCATGACCATCGCCAGGGCCATGGACTAATTTCTCAGTATAAGTAGGCATCACTTTTCTATGATGATTAACAATGTCACCACTGCTACTTATTGTGATGATAGAATTGTAAATGGTGCTGTGTCCTTTACCTACAGTAGTGACCTCATTAGCGCCAATTACTGCATACATATTCGTTTCTGAAAGCTGCTGCCGTATAACTTTAAGATCACCCTTCTCTATGTTGATGCTGTTATTATACATCGCAGACCATACGTCCTTGATCGGCTTATGATCCCATATGGATACATCCTGACAGACATCTAACCATATAGGGTATCCAGAAAACCAACATTCACCAAATACAATCAAGTCGGCTTTCTCTTGATGCGCCTGAGATATCAAATCTCCAGTCTTCTCTATTGTCTGCTTAAGATTATTGAATACTGGACCGTCTTGTATAATAGCTACCTTCATTATTATATCAGTCTTTTATACACGTCTTATCATAATAGCACTTGCACCGCCACCTCCATTGCATATAGCTGCTAAGCCCAGGTCACTTTGCTTATGATGTAGAGCGTTAACCAATGTAGTAACAATTCTGGCTCCTGAAGCTCCGAGTGGATGACCAAGTGATACAGAACCACCCAGCACATTAACTTGATCATTGTGTGTGTGCATGAGTTTGTTATAAGCTAAGGTAACGACACTAAAGGCTTCATTGACTTCAAATAGATCTATGTCTTCTATTTTTTTTCCAGTCATCTGAAGGAGTTTTTCTGTCGCCTTAGTAGGAGCAGTTGTAAACCATTCAGGCTCATGTGCTGCATCAGAATAGTTTATAATTTCAGCTACAGGATTAAGTTTGTATTTCTTAACAGCATCTTCACTCGCTATTACTAATGCAGCAGCTCCATCATTGATTGTAGAAGCATTGGCTGCAGTGACTGTTCCATCTTTTGAGAAAGCTGCTCTTAATTTTGGAATCTTTTCAAAGAATACTTTTTGTGGTTCCTCATCTTCAGTTATTATCTTAGGATCACCTTTTCTCTGAGGTACTTCGACGGGAGTAATTTCATTTTTAAATATACCATCAGCTATAGAGGCTTGAGATCTTTTGTAAGATTGAATTGCAAATTCATCTTGTTCCTCTCTTGTAATCTCATACTTTGTAGCTGTCTTATCAGCGCAGGCTCCCATCATACATTCATTGTATACATCTAACAGCCCATCTTTCTGTAATCCATCCACTAATTGTCCACCACCATATTTATATCCATATCTGGCATTAGGAATATAATAGGGTATCTGTGACATATTTTCCATACCACCTGCGACAATCACTTCTTGATGGCCTAATGCGATAGATTGTGCAGCTAACATAATTGCTTTAGCTCCAGAAGAACATACTTTATTTATAGTCGTACATGGTACGGTATTGGGAATGCCAGAGTGTAGTGCTGCTTGCCGAGCTGGCGCCTGACCGAGATTAGCAGATATAACATTACCCATAAATACTTCATCTACTGAATCTGGATTTATATTGGCTTTATTCATAGCACCTTTAATAGCAATAGTTCCCAGTTGAGTTGCTGATATGCTGCTGAGTGCTCCTCCAAAACTACCCAAAGGTGTTCTTTGCGCTGATACGATATATACTTTCTTCATTACGATGGTTTTTCTGTTATTTTCTTTTGTTCTTTATTATAGCGTTCAGCAAGTTAATTAAGTTCTTAATAAACAGGGATAATTATATGGCTGTAAACAAAAAAAAATAGCCATCTAAATCCTTAGATGACTATTTTTCTTAACTGTTTGATATATAAGTTATGCTCTGTTCAGAGAGGTTTTGACTTTCTTTTTGCCTTTAGTTATTTCAGCAAGTTTAATGGCCTTTTCTGCATTTACCGTACCTCCAGAAACTGAAAGATTAGAGAAGGATGTTTTCTCGTCAGCAGTACCTGGGATTATGACTTTCTGTGATAATTTAGTAGATGAGCCCATCAGGATATTCTTAACCTGCACCGCTGTTAGTGATGGATAATATGATCTTAATAGAGCTGCTACACCGGCTACTACTGGTGCCGCCATACTTGTGCCTTGTAATGGCTCGTAACCATCATCTGGAATTGTAGAGTAGATCGCCATACCAGGTGCAAATAAATCCACATTTTCTGCACCATAATTTGAAAATGGTGCAGATAAGTTTTCTCCATTTTGATAGTTTAAGGCGCCTATCTCTAACCAGTTCTTATAATTTTTCGTTTTACCTTTAAAAAATAAAAAGCCTTTTCCTTTGTACATATCGTTAGGAAAGTTGTCAGTAGTATCATTATTCTGACCAGAGTTACCAGCAGCATGGACTAATAATACATCCTTCTTTTCCGCATACTTTATAGCGTCTTCTACAACTTTCTCATTCCATGAGTAGCCTTTACCGAAACTCATGTTGATGATACTTGCGCCATTATCTACTGCATATCTGATAGCATTAGCGACGTCTTTATCTCTCTCATCACCGTTAGGCACAGTTCTTACAGACATGATTCTAACATTATCAGCGACACCATCCATTCCGATTTCATTATTTCTTGTTGCTCCTATGATACCAGCTACGTGTGTACCGTGTCTTGCATCTGGTCCTTCTACATCATTATTTCCGTAATATCTTTCTGTTTGATCTGCATAATTATCACCTATTACAGTACGTGGATTAAAGTCAGGGTTGTAAGCATATTTTGCTACACCAGTGTAATAGTCTTTTTGACCTTTCATATCGTTAATTACAAGTTGCTTGAAGTCATCTAAGTTTGTTACTTCTTGGCCTCTCGTTATTTGATCTAATAGGATGTCTTTTCCCATTACAACTTTGTCATCAGATGATTCGATAGCTTGAAGGTTTTCTAAGCTGGGAGCTTTTCCGTCTAATTCTTTTCCGACTGCATCCAAGCCAGTTTTAATTCTTTCTTCGAATTCAGTAATTCTTTGAAGACTTGTTTCCCCTCTTGATCTTTCAGTCTCTACTTTCTCCTTCCATGTGAGCCATTGATCATATAATTCTTTATCGCTTTTTGATAATTTATTGACGTTGGCATCTTCAAACTTATATTTATACTTTCCATATAATCTTGTAACTTCATATGTATCATAGTCAACATTGCCGTCAGGACCACCGATAAAATTCCAACCATTGACGTCATCTATATATCCGTTGTTATCATCATCTATATTGTTGTCAGGTATTTCGTCTGTATTGACCCATACGACATCTTTGAGATCTTCATGTTCTACATCGACTCCAGAATCAATAACTGCAACAACTACTGGTGTAGAAGATTTGCCTTTAAGCAAATTAGAATATACCTTAGTAGCTGAGATACCCACAGGACCATCCTTAACGGGTTCTAACATATGCCAACCTGGGTTTTGACCAAAGCTATTAGTTGATATTCCTATAATAATTAAGGTTATGAATGATAACAGTTTCATTTAACTTCGTATTTTTTGTTGTAAAAGCCACGAATATATAACGATTTGTAGCAGCATAGCAGCCGATAATTGTTTTTTTAAGTAAACATTAAGTATTTCACACTTTAAAACTATAGTAATTGTGTATAGCAAGACTTTTTGGCTGAAGAGCATCATTTTTATATCCTTTATGTTTCATCAATTTAGTGGTGCATATGCTCAGAGTAGTGTTGGAGTAGGATTTGGCTATTCTATATATAGAGGAGACTTGAGCCATCCCAGTATATTTTCTGATCTTGAACAAGCGGGTATGGCCTTCAATGTCAATTACAAGTTGCAATTACGCAAGTCACTACGGGCAAGAATAGGACTCTATATAGGTCAGATATCTGGAAATGATGCGACCTCAGAAAGTCTGACTCAACAACGACGTAATCTTAGATTTAGAAACAATCTTTCAGAGCTGAGTATAGCTGGAGAATATAATTTCAGTAACGAAGTCATAGGCGGATCTCCGCTGAGCTTTTTTGCTTTGGGAGGCGTGTCGATCTATAGAAGTAGTCCAACGACAGACTATAACGGCCTCAGATATGCGCTAAGAGAATTAAATACCGAGAACCAGTCACAATCATATGCTCTCTATCATCCCAGTATACTATTGGGAGGAGGAGTTGAGTACGAATTAAATGATGCTATTTCTATCACCTTTGAGATCATAGGTCGTATTACTTCTAATGATTATCTCGATGATGTAAGCGGTGATTATCCTGACTATAATTTGACATTAGAGCAGCAGGGATTTATTTCTGCATATCTATCAGATAGACGAGAGGAATTTTTAGGTCTTCCAGAGGGTACCACAGATATACCAGGTTTAGGTAACATCAGAGGCAATCCTTCAAGTAAGGATTTTTTCATCACTGCTATGGTCAATCTCCTCATAAGAATTAATCCTAACGATTATGTGGGACAAAATAGAAAACGTATTCTCTGTCCATCAGCAAACTAATTAAGATTGTCCGACACATCATATCATAAAATACTAAAGCAGTACTGGAATTATTCAGAATTCAGAGATGGGCAATTAGATGTTATTAAGAGTATACACAGTGGTCGTGATACATTAGCAGTGCTGCCTACGGGAGCAGGGAAGTCTATCTGTTATCAAGTGCCTGGACTAATGATGGATGGTATAGCCATCGTTATCAGTCCTCTTATTGCACTCATGAAGGACCAAATACAAGGACTTACAAAAAGAGGGATTAAAGCTTCTGGTGTGATGACTGGACAGACTACGAAGCAGCAAGATATAATTTTGGACAATGCAGCTTATGGAGAGTTGAAGTTTCTTTTTATATCACCGGAGAGATTGCAATCGAGATTATTCAGACATCGCTTAATGAAATATAAAGTGTCAATGCTTGTGGTAGATGAGGCCCATTGTATAAGTGAGTGGGGACATGACTTTAGGCCAGAATATAGAATGATACATGAAGTTATGGGACAAGTAGATAAAGTACCATACTTGGCTCTCACTGCGACAGCTACCGCTAAGGTACAGGATGATATCAAGCAGAGTCTGGGGATGAAAGACCCGCTAACATTCCTACATTCTCCAATACGTCATAACATATCATATCAAGTACACGAGAGCGAGAACAAACCACTGCTTATAAGACAATTATTAAAAAGCAATAGCAGTGGTTGTGCCATTATATATGTCAATTCGCGAAAGCTAACTACACAACTTCAAAGATATCTCAGTAAGCACAATATTGAGGCAAGTGCATTTCATGGAGGTATGATGATTAAGGATAGAAATAGAATTATAAAAGAATGGGAAAGTGGCGAGGTTAAGGTTATGATATCCACCAAAGCCTTTGGGATGGGAATAGACAAATCGGATGTCAGAATCGTGATCCATTATAATATCCCAGAATCATTAGAAGCCTATGTGCAAGAGGCTGGTAGGGCCGGTAGAGATGGTGCTATGTCAGAAGCCGTAATGATTGCTAATGAATCAGATACATTGAAAATATCTAAACGCTTAGATGATGTATTTCCAAGCGTAGATTTCATTAAGAAGGTGTATACCTACTTAGGTGTTTATTATAAAGTTGCTGCTGGTGAGACGAACCATGAAGATATTGTATACCAGCATCAAGACTTCTGTGAGAAATACAAAATACCAAAATTCAAAACTATCAATGTACTTAAACTTCTGCATGGATCTGGATTAATAAAGTTATCAGAGAGTCTTAAGAATCCCTCAACACTCTATCTTGATGAATTCAATATTAAGAGGCTTATCAGAGAAGAGAGAACGTCATTGTCAACTAAGAATTTTATAAGAATAATTCTGAGGACGTATGAGGGTATCTTGTTTGCAAGTACAACAATAGAAGAAGAGCTAATCGCTAAACGGGCGGATATAAGCAAAGAGAAAGTCGTCAAGGGTCTAACTTGGCTACATAGAAATGATTACGGAAAGTATATACCATCGCATGAAGGATCTCTGATAGGATTTATAAATTATAGGTATAAAGAAAGTGAAATCAAAATCAATGAAAGTATTTATAGAGGGATGAATCAGAGATATAGAAACTCTATAGATTCTATCTTGAAATATGTTGAGACTCGACATTGTAGACAAAAAATTATCGCGGAATATTTTGACGCAGAACATCTGTCAGATTGTGGGATTTGTGATAATTGTACTATGAAAATAAATCATGATACTGGTCATGTAAAAGAACAAGTTGCGAATTATATAAAATTAAATATCAATGATATAGACGATATAGTATCCTGCTTTAAAAATCAAGACCGAAAAGAGGTTCTTAGAGTTCTGACATTGATGGAGTCAGAAGGACCGTACAGTATAAAGGCCAATAAAATATATCCTGCATCATGAATGAGCCTTTATTAAGCATTGTTTTCTGTAGCACCTCAATAGCTGCATATGATCGTAGAATGCAACGAATCACGAAAGCTCTAAGTGATGCTGGTCACGAAGTGAGATGGATCTCTCGTTATCATAAGTCGTCAGTCAGAGGCGATAACGCAGTCGATTCTGAGTCTATAAGTTGTTTATTCAAATCAGGAATTCTCTTCTATTTAGAATTTAATTGCAGGCTGCTGATAAAACTTCTTAGCTCATCAGAGGATTGTATTTCTGGAGTAGATTTAGATACATTATTAGCAGCAACATTAGCAGCTAAATTTAGAAATAAGAAACTCATCTTTGATGCTCACGAGATATTCTACGAAGTACCAGAACTAACAGGCAAGCCATTAAAAAAATGGATATGGAAGCAAGTAGCTCGATGGTGTATCCCTCACACTGACAGACGATATACAGTCAATAACTCTCTGAAAATACATCACCAAGAGCACTACAATAGAGAATTTCAAATCATTAGAAATGTGCCTAATGATGTCGGTACTCATGATAAAACGAGGACCAATAATAAAGTCATGGTCTACCTCGGCGTTGTTAATAAAGGTAGAGGCGTAGAGATTGCAATTCGTTCTCTAAGCTCATTAACTGATCATAACTTAGTTGTTATAGGGGAAGGAGATGAGTACGAGGAAGTAAGAACCTTAGCGCAGTCATTAGATGTATCTGATAGGGTAGACTTTAGAGGCTATACCAATCCTGATGAGATTTTTGATATACTTGATAAGTGCAGTATTGGTCTCAATATGCTCGTTGCAGAAAGTGAAAATTATAGGCTTTCATTAGCAAATAAGTTTTTCGATTATATGCATGCAGGATTGCCGTCTGTTAACATGCGTTACCCTGAGTATGAAAGTATACTCTCTGAGCATCAGGTAGGTCTGATGATAGAGAATTATCAAGTTGTGGATTTTATTAGGGCAATAGAAAAATTAGAGAATAATGATCTCTATCAGAAGCTATCAATGAATTGTAATGCCTATAAAAATCTCTATACCTGGGATAGAGAAAGCAAGATTTTGATCAGTCTTTATCATTAAAATAATTGTGATCTACTCGTAGATGATATTATCAGTATATCAATCCCTCCTCGATAAGGCATAGAGTCACTTTGACCCTTCTGCTTATCCAAATTACTTATCTACTGCAACAACTCCGTCTTACCAGCTAAGTCCAAAAAGAAAGCATACTCCAGGGCTGTCTCTCTATATCTTTCAAATCTTCCAGACTTACCACCATGACCGGTGCTCATTTCTGTATGGAGTAGTAGAGGATTATTATCTGTTTTGTATTCTCTTAACTTAGCGACCCACTTAGCAGGTTCCCAATATTGTACTTGGCTATCGTGATACCCTGTAGTGACAAGTAGGGCAGGGTAGTCTTTTTTCTCTATGTTGTCGTATGGAGAATAGGTTTTGATATAATCGTAGTATGCTTTGTCATTGGGGTTGCCCCATTCGTCATACTCGCCAGTCGTTAGTGGTATGGTCTCGTCCAACATAGTGGTGACCACATCTACAAATGGTACAGCAGCGATACCACCTTTCCATATTTCAGGCTTCATATTAATAACGGCACCTATAAGCAGACCGCCAGCACTACCACCCATGCAGAATTGATTCTCGGCACTTGTATATTTATTATCTATGAGGTACTGACCGCAGTCTATAAAGTCCGTAAAAGTATTTTTCTTATTAAATAACTTGCCGTCATCATACCATGGTCTTCCCATCTCTTGTCCGCCTCTGATATGAGCAATTGCATATGCGAATCCTCTGTCAAGTAAGCTTAATCTTACCGAACTAAAGTAAGGATCCATACTGTAGCCATAAGAGCCATATGCGTATAGAAGAAGAGGCTGCGTACCATCTTTTTTAAATCCGTTCTTGTATACGATACTGACAGGCACTTCGACTCCATCCCTTGCTGTGACCATTATTCTCTCGGAAGTGTAATCGTCTGGATTAAAATCGCCAACAACCTCGTTTCTTTTTTTGAGGTCTAATTGTTTAGTTTTCATATTATAATCATACACTGAACCTGGCGTGGTCATAGATGAAAAGCTAATCCTCACTTCATCGGTATCAATCTCAGGATTCGTAGAAGTCTCAGCTGTGTAAGCTTCTTCTCCAAAATCTATATAGCTGGCATCAGATGGGTTTGCCCAAGGCATCACTTTGACTTTGGTCATCCCTTTATTTCTCTCATTAATGACAAGATAGTCGGAGAATACTTCTATGCCAGTAATGAAATTTTCTTCTTTGTAAGGTATGAAGTCCTTCCAATTATCCTTTGAGGTATTAGACTCAGGAGTAGTCATTATTTTAAAATTCGTTGCACCGTCTTTATTAGTGACGATGTACCACTTGTCATTATAGTGAGAGATGCTATGTTCGAGGCCTCTTTCTCTCGGTGTAAATAATTTAAACCTACCATTGGGATCATTAGCATCTAATATTCTATACTCATTAGATACAGTGGCAAATGAACCTATGATTATATATTTCTGAGATTTTGATTTATATGCAAAACATCTAAAGGTCTCATCCTCTTCATGATAGATTTCTACATCTTGGTCAGAAGAAGTTCCTATTGTGTGTTTGAATATCTTATATGCTCTCAGAGCATTGTCTTTTCTTGTGTAGAAGACTGTTTTATTATCATTAGCCCATGTGCAACTTCCCGTAGTGTTTTCTATGACATCATCAAGATATTTTCCTGTCTCAAGATTCTTGAATTTTATATTGTATTTTCTTCTTGATAGAGTATCTTCTCCATAAGCTAATATTGTGTTGTCAGGTGATACACTTAATCCAGCAGCCTGATAATAATCATAGGCTTCTGCGAGTTCATTAGCGTCTATCATGATCTCATCGCTTGCATTCAGAGTGCCTTTTCTTCTTGAGTAGATAGGATATTCTTTACCTTCTGTAAACTTGGTCAGGTAGAAGTAGCCATTTTTCTTGTATGGAACAGATTCGTCATTTTGCTTGATTCGAGCTGTGATTTCTTCATATAAGTCATCTTGCAGATCCTTTAAGTGATCCGTCATCTTATTGGTATAGTCATTCTCCGCATTAAGGTACTCGATAACCTCTGAAGTCTGCTGATCGGGCTTTTTAGCATTTTTTTGCTCATCTGTGAGCTTCATCCAGTAATAATTGTCTATTCTGTCATCTCCGTGTTTTGATAAAATTTTCTCTTCTTTCCTCGGGCTTGGAGGAGTGATGATTTCTATATTTTTCATTGACGTATGTGTATTATCTTGATTTTCAGTACGATTATTTCCACATTGTAAAAATAGTATTGTACACAATATTAAGCTCAGATTAAGTACTAACTGTTTCATGTCTCAGATGTTGAAAATTAATTAATAACTATAGTATTCATTAAATTTAGTCATATAAATAGAAAAATTATATTTGTCCTCCTGTGAAGTTAAAAAGCCTACATATAAAGGGATTTAAGAGTTTCGCTAACGAAACGACTGTCCATTTCCGAGAAGAAATAACGGGCGTTGTCGGACCTAATGGTTCGGGCAAGTCCAATATAATTGATGCCATAAGATGGGTCTTAGGAGAACAAAAAAGTAAAGGTCTCCGACTTGATAAAATGATTGATGTCATTTTCAATGGAACAAAGAATAAGAAAAAAGCCAATATGGCTCAAGTCTCTTTGACATTTGAAAATTCTAATAAGTTAATACCATTAGAGTTTGAAGAAGTTAAGGTGACCAGAATTCTCTATGATACCAATGAAAGTGAATATAGGATCAATGATGTCGCATGTCGACTTAAGGACATCACTAATCTGTTCTTAAATACAGGTATCGGGTCTAATAGTTATGCCATCATAGAATTAGGAATGGTAGATGATATTCTATTAGATAAGGAGCACGCTCGTCGTAAGATGTTTGAACAAGCGGCAGGAATATCTAAGTATAAAAAGAGAAAGCACGAGACGCTTAATAAACTCAAAAGCACTCAGGCAGATTTGGATCGAATAGAAGATATATTATTCGAATTAGAGGCTAACCTAAAAACATTAGAGCGACAAGCGAAGCGAACTCAAAAATACTACGACCTCAAAACCGAGTATAAGGACTTAAGTATGAATAAAGCATACATAGGTCAGAAAGAAGCTTTGGCACAAGAAGCAGAACTGAAATCACAGTTGCTTATATTTAATGAGAAGTATAATGAGACAACTAAAATTATACACGAATTAGAAGCGGAAGTAGAACAGAACAAGAAAGCCAATCTTGATTCTGAGCAAGCTCTTACAGCTAAGCAGAAGGAGTATAATGAGGTTGTAGATGCCCTCAGGACAAAAGAAAATGAGTTAGAAATTAAAAAGCAGAATCTTGATTTTATTTATCAGAATATACAGAGATTCGAATCTAACAAAAAGCAGTTCTCAGACGCCACAGAGGAGATATCACAAGTCCTAATCACTAAGAAAGACGAATTAAAAAATATAGAATCTGAGAAGCCGACGCTTGAAAAAGAGTTGCAAGATTCTAAGCAAGAATTTGAAAGGGTAGAGGTAGAAAGGCAAAAAGTACAAGGAGAGAATAATACAGATGTCGATCGATTAAAAGCATTAGAAAAAAATAAGTTTGAATTAGAAAAAGATATCATAGAGCTTAAGAGTAAGTCTGCCAACTCAGAGCAAAACTCTATTGCAATCAATGATGATATTCTCAACTTCCAATCTCTCCAGAATAATCTGACAACACAGAGAGAAAGTATAGAAGAAGACCTACAAGAAGCGACGACAGAGTACAATAACTTGGTAGAGAAATCTAACAATATTGAAATTGAGAGATCGGAGCTTACGAATACTCAAACTGTCGAAACAGATAAATTAGCCAAATTAGAAAGAAGATATGATGCCTTCTCGAGTGAGTATAACTTACTCAAAGATATGGTTGATAACTTTGAAGGATTTCCAGAATCTGCTAAGTTTTTAGCTAAAGAATGGGACGAGCAAAGGCCAATACTTTCTGATGTTCTTGATTGTGATGCGGAGTATAGAGAAGCTATAGAATTGTACCTTGAGCCATATCTCGGATATTTTATATTAGATAATATAGAAGAGGCTAAGGAGTCAATAAAACTACTAAGAGAAGCTCAGAAAGGAAAGTCACAATTTTTCATTCTTTCAAGCTTTCAAGATACTAAAACACACGAAGTCAACTTAAGTCAACACGGCAGCGCAGCTATCAATGTCGTAAGAACAAAGCATAAGTATGAGGCTCTACTTCATCATTTATTATACAATGTCGTATTGGTCGAAGATGATTCTTTGCTCAAAGAAGTAATGCCTGATGATAAGTTGATCTACCTCTCTAAAAGTGGTCATGCTAATCGATCTAAGTATACGGTCAGCGGTGGATCAGTGGGACTATTCGACGGTAAGAGAATAGGACGTAAGCATGAGTTAGAAAAACTCAAAAGAAAAATAGAAGAGCTTGCAGAAGAGATAGGAACACAAAAGTCGATTACAGCAGATATATCTGATAAACTCTCTCGACTTAATCAAGAGGATATCCAAAATGATATCATCCAAAAACGAGATATCAAGAATAATCTTGAAATCAAAAAAGCAGAGATAGGATCTAAGTATGGATCTATTATCTCTTCTATCAAAGATCTTACTGCACGACTACAGATAATAGATTCTGGAAAATCGGAGGCGGCTAATGAGATATCTAAGTTGTCATCTCAACTAAGTGAATTAGATTTAGAGATAGAAAAACAAAGCGCCTTAGTCAATGATCAGACAGGCGTACTCGACTCTATCACTAAGAACTATGGAGATATAAGTTCTCGATATAATGAAGCACAGCTTAATTGGGTTAAGTTCCATAATGAGATAGAAAATATTCAGAAGGATATTCAGTTTAGAGAACAACAAATTACTGAGTATGCTACTAAGATAGAGGAAGTAGACAAGGAGATCATCAAGACCAAAGAAAGTGAAGTAGAAACTAAAAAACTCATAGAGGAAATCGATAAGTCACTCTATGAACAATATCAACTCAAAGAAGCTAAGCAGTCAGAACTGACCACTACAGAACAGAGTTTCTTTGCTAATCGAAGCACAATAACGGAGAAAGAGGATCTTCTCAAAAAGCACAACAAAGAGCTACAGAATCAGCAGATACAAATCAATCAACACAAAGACAAACTTACAAGTGTAGAGTTTGAACTACATTCTGTTAAAGAAAGACTGAAGATAGAATTCAACATAGACATCGTCGAACTCAAAGTTGATTTTGATACAGAAGATGAAGCCGCTGTTACAGCACTAACGGAACGCTATGATAAAGTCAAAAAGAGATTAGACAACTACGGTGAGATCAATCCTATGGCTGTAGAGGCCTACGACGAGATCAATGAACGCTACATGTCTATGAAGACGCAGAGAGACGATATCCTTGAAGCAGAGCAGTCACTTAAGCTGACAATAAAAGAAATAGATAATGACGCTACTGAGAAGTTCTTAGAAGCTTTCTATCTCGTTAAGGATAACTTCAAAGATGTATTCAGAAGTCTCTTCTCAGATGAGGATGATTGTGATCTTATATTACTCAATGCAGATACACCTCTGGAATCACAGATAGAAATTGTTGCCAAGCCTAAAGGCAAAAAACCGAAAGTACTATCTCAATTATCAGGAGGGGAGAAGACATTGACAGCGATAGCATTGTTATTCTCATTATACCTACTTAAGCCGGCGCCGTTCTGTATTTTTGATGAGGTCGATGCACCATTAGATGATGTCAATATTGTCAAATTTGCCAAGTTGATTAAGAGATTCTCCAATAAGTCTCAGTTCATCGTTGTCACACATAACAAGTCTACAATGGCAGGTATGGATACCCTCTATGGCGTATACATGCAAGAACAAGGTGTGTCCGGAATCTCACAAGTAGATTTCAGAGAATATGAGCACCAGGAGTCATATCAGACGGTTAATGTGTAAGCTATAGATGGGTTTGATAGTAGCTATAGCTGATTAAATTACATAACGGCAAAATATTGTTATAGATAATATCGTGCTTGTATGGAAGCGTAGTCGTATTAATTATCGTATGTTTAGTAACAAACGATACTAATTATGTATAGACACTTAGCTTTTTGCCTGATTACATTTTTATTATTTTCTAATGCTGCCGCTCAAATCCCAGATAACTTTAATTTTTTAAACCACTCTATTCGTAATTTTGAGAATAGTGCAGTCACCCAAATTAAGTTAGTCAATAACAAGTTAATAGCTGTGCATAATAGTGGTCTTGACTTAGTAAGTTATGACTATCGCATTAGTAGAGAAGAACAGCCATTAGCGGAGGGGTATAAGTTTATTTGTGAAAATGATAGTACTTATCATTATACTTCTTGGGTGCATACCTATGGAGATGCTATAGCTCAATCACTCATAACAAGTACAACAGTTAATGACGAGTCGGTACAACATACTTACGACTTTATTTTTAATAATGATGTAAGTGGATTTGATATTACACATGATACAACTGGCGGCTATTGGTGTATAAGTGGTTTCGGTAGAGACCTCTTGTATCTTAAAGATGGTGAGGTACGTGATGCCGTTGCTATTAATCAATTTTTGAATAAACTATATACAAGTTGCAGCGGGGATATCTATCTAATAAAGTCAGGCGAGTTGCAGTATTTTGATGGGCAAGAGTTGGTGTATATATTTGATCTGCCACGATTTGACCATGCATATCAGTACAATGGTTATAACTATCTGTTGGATTCAGACAGGCTCTATAAGTATGATTGCGAGATGAATACCCAACTAAAAGAATGGACACTGCCTATTTCGGTAGGTTCATTTAATCAAATCGATATCGGGATAGATGATATGATCCACATACATCAAATCAATTCTCCATCCTATTTTCTTTACAGCATAGATTCGACTTCTCAGATTACGTCTGAATACTTCGGAACCGTAGATGATGATGAAGTGATTGGTGGGGTAGCAGCGACGACTGATAGTACACATATGGTTTTTGGAGAACATCAGTTTGTCTTGAGTAGTCAGACATTCTATAGAAATTATAATATCAACGAGCAGTTAGATTACCCAACAGTTGATTTACAAATATCAGATTTTAATATAGAATATTTTGATGCAGGTATTAGATTCGACTACATTACTGGTGACTCGGTTGATATCCAACAATCCAATTCTGAACTTACTATTAATAATTTAACTTCTGACTCTATCTATGCTTTAGATGTTTTCTCTAATCTGTACAGAGAATATATAACAGTATTTAGACCTGAAGAATTTATTAGATCTGGAATTGATTCTGTCCTTGCTCCGTTAGAGTCAAGGAATGCGGATCGATTCTTTATAAATCCAACAACACTAGAAGAATTAGAAAATATAAGAGTAGAATTAACTGGTGCAAATTATAAGTTCCTTGAGAATGGTTCGCAAGTCTTAATGCCGAATCTGCTTATATCCAGTATAGAATCTATAGAATTAGAACCCTTCAAAATATATCCTAACCCGGTTACAGATCATATTACCTTTAGTCTGGATAAAGATGATCGAGTGAGCATTCTGAGTGCAGAAGGCAAGTTATATTCTTCATATAATGTTGCATCTACGATCGATAGAATTAACGTTTCTGCATTGATGCCTGGGATGTATTACATCGTGTTACAAAATGAAAATAAGTCTCCAAGAATTGGAAAATTTATTAAGCTGTAAGCTAAAATGTTTGGTATGAAAGCCGGTATTCGTTAGATCTTTCATTTTAAAATAATTGTAAGGAGTTAGTTAAGAAGAGGAGTGTAGAATTTGTATGGAGCAAGTAAGATTTGACAAGTTTACGGAATTTGTCAGATCTGATTGTGGATTTATAAGAATCCTCTCTATCCCGTAAACTACAATTCTTGTTATGCTTCTTATTTTTGTGGGTAAGCTTAGCCGTCTTATATTCCCTATTAAAGACAATTAGAATGGCAGGCATAAAAAAAGAACCTAAGTCTGCACTTAAGTTCTTTGTTTGGTTTTAACAGTTGCTTATCTAACTTATAATTAAGCAATATATATTATTCAATAATGATGCCAAGCCTTAGAATATCCTGATTCCAAGGTTTAAAATTAAGCGACTGGGTCTACTATCAAAGCTGAATTCTTGTCCTGCTATACTTATATGATCCCCGAATTTTGAGAAATTACCCTCGTATTCTAATCCAACATTAATTTTGCCCAAATTACCACCTAATCCTACTCTAAAGCCATACTGAGCAGTATCGAAGCGGTCTTCATAGCCTTCCCAATCAAATAAATCAGAACTTGTATTTAGATGCAGGTGGGCTACTGGCCCTGCATAGATATCTATGAGAGCTAAGTCTATACCTACGAGAACTGGAATATCAAGATTGGTAAATCGCTCACTAACGACATTATCTATGATTCCGCCATTATCACCATTAAATGTATACTCCACTGAAGTAGAATGTAACATTAATCGCGGTTCTAAGAAGATACCACCTAATTGGATTTTTGTGTATATACCGCCTTGAAAGCCTATCTTAGCGTCAGAAAACATGATGTTTTCATTATCAGAAGTAACGATGTCATCAGGTGAGTTCAGATCAAAAGAGTGAATCCCAAACTTAGTACCGAATTGGACCTGGGCATTAGCTTGTATTGAGAATAAAATTAATGCGGAAACTACAATAATTAGATTTTTCATAGGTTGATTGTTTTATTAAATTAAATTTAATCATTGGGTCGACTAAGACATATAACGCATTTTAGTATATGAAGTGTTACATTTTAAAGCAACTATTTTTCACATGGTAATTAAGGATATAGAATTTATTGGCAGTTTTGAGCGTGAAGAGCAGTGCCCTAAGACAGGTCTACCCGAATATGCATTTATCGGAAGATCCAATGTAGGTAAGTCTTCATTGATTAACCTCATCACGGGAAGAAACGATCTGGCCCGTATCTCATCTACACCTGGTAAAACACAAACGTTTAACTACTTCCTTATTAATAAGAGTTGGTATTTAGTAGACTTACCAGGCTACGGCTATGCTAAGATATCTAAGAAAGTCAGAGAAAAATGGCAACGTAGTATGAACTATTTTTTGATGAATAGACGACAAGTTTACTGCGTATTCTCACTCATTGATAGTCGGCATTCCCTCCAAAATGTAGATTTGAATTTCCTTAATTGGTTGGGAGAGAAAGAAATACCTTATTGTATCGTCTATACCAAGATTGATAAGGTAAAAGACACCGAAATAGACTCACACATAGCTCTTTTAGAAGACCAACTCTTAGAACATTGGGAGTTTTTACCTCAAAGATTCAGGACCAGTACTGTAAAGCGGACAGGAGGTGAAGACATTTTAAAATTTATTGAAGAAATAAATAATAAATAGGCATTTTTACGATATGACAGTGGTTGATAGAGCGGAGAATCTTCCTCACATAATTCCTTCCTTAGAAGATTGGCCTATAGACCAATTTGCAAAAGACAGAGATGGCTTCATATCAAGGCTTATAGAATTTACTCTAGATAGATTAGATCAATCTACTAATTCTGCTTTAGAATTACTTACTAAGACGATATACCTCGAGCAAAAAAGATCTCGAAACAATCCGTGGAAAGTAGATCCGTCAGATGAGAATGCGTACTGGAATTCATTGTCCAAAGAACTTGAAAAATCTAAAACTTCTGATAATCCATCTGTAGAGCAACTTAAGATTTTAAAGAGGGTAGTACACAGATATTCTGAAGAAATATTGGGCGACTTTAATCCAAAAACATTTTTATTCGCAAGAAAATTTTTGACCTCATTATTTAAAAGATTATTTAATAATGGATGGGGTAAAGGACATAAAGGGATCTGGGGTAACAGAGATGAGGTCAGACAGAAAATCAAGGTAGATGGTCATGTGGAAGAAGTACGAGAGTTATTTAATAAAGGTACAGTCGTTATTGTACCCACACATTATTCTAATCTTGATTCTGCTTTAATAGGGTATACGGTAGATATGAAATTGGGAATTCCTGCATTTGCATACGGAGCAGGACTTAATCTATATGACTACGAACTGGTAGCGTACTTTATCAATAGGTTAGGGGCTTACCGTGTAGATAGACGAAAGAAAAATCCTATCTATCTCGAGACTCTCAAGAGTATGGCAAGTCTGTCTCTCATAGAAGGCGTTAATCACATATTTTTTCCTGGAGGCACCAGATCGAGGAGTGGTGCCATAGAAGACAAGTTGAAACTTGGTCTCTTGAATTCTGTTATAGATGCTCAGAGGTATTGCATTATCAACGATATCAAACAAAAGATCTTTGTCGTACCCATGGCTATGAGTTATCACTTTGTTTTAGAGGCTAAATCGCTCATAGATCAACACCTCAGAGTAGAGGGTAAAGAAAAATACGTACGATCTAAAAGGAAAGGCTCTAAAATGTCTAACCTTTTTAAATTTTTTAAAGATCTAAGAAAACAAGATTCAGAAGTATATATTTCTATAGGTAAGCCAATGGATGTATTGGGTAATACAGTTAATTCCAAAGGTCAAAGTGTCTGTCATAAAGGAAAGCCTGTAGATATAAAAACATATTTCACTTCTGATGATGTCCTAAATGTAGATAACCAAAGAGAGTCCATTTACACTAGAATTCTCGCTGAAAAGATTCTTGATTCCTTTAAGGCTGAGAATGTTATACTGTCAAGTCATGCGGTAGCATTTGCTATGTTTAGGTGCATAGAGGATATGAACCCAGAGTCTGATCTATTTGACATTCTTAAGATTCCAACTAAAAATATCTTGGTTCCTGTAAAGGAGGTCAAAAGAAAATTACTACTCGTCATTTCTTATTTAGAGACGATGGATGTAGAAGCTAAGTTTACCTCTGTATTCAATGATGGTATTGATGCTATAATTGAGGATGGAATTGATCATTTAGGAATATATCATAACGATAAACCAGTGTATAGGGTAGATGATGATAATCTATCAAGTGCAGACTTAAAAGTTTTGTATTATTATCATAATAAGTTAGAGCACTATGAGATTACAAAATAGTCTTCTCAAATCTTTAAAAATAAAAGAATAGTTGGCAGTTAATTATATCATATTCGATCTTGAAGCGACCTGTTGGTTAGGTAGACCTCCTAAGGGATACAATGAAATTATAGAAATAGGGGCTGTCAAAATTAATGAGTACGGTGAGCAAACCGGGACATTCGAAAGATTTATAAAACCTACAGTCAACCCTAAGTTGTCTGGCTTCTGTAAGAAGTTAACTTCTATCAGCCAGCAACAAGTCAATACTGCACGGACCTTTCCTCATGTGTATGATGAATTTATGGAATGGGCCGAAGTGCATGAGACGGACTATTACTTATGTTCTTGGGGAAAAAACGATATCAAACTACTTCTTAGTAATTGTGAGTTACATAAGTTAGATGAACATCTTCTAGATCAGTATACCAATCTCAAACCCCAGTATAATAGAATCAAGGGCTCTGCAGTCGGAGGCACGCTTAAAAAGATTGTAATTAAGGAAGGCTATGAATTTACTGGTAAGGCTCATAGAGCTATCTCAGATGCCGAGAACTTGGCTAAGATATTTCTTAAGTATTTCGATGAGTGGATCTTTTTATAAATCGACATGAATGATTATAAATAGAAAAAGCCTCATGAAGTTCATGAAGCTTTCTCATTAATCTATAGTTTATTTCTTTTCTTATCTACTGACAACAAACTGTCGAGTTACATTTTTATCTTGAGAAGTCAGTATATAGACACCATTATCAAGATGTGATACATTTATTCTTTCGCTTCCATTAAGAGTGAATTGCAGAACCTCTTTTCCTAAATGGTCAAATACAGAAAACTTTCCTTTAAGTATCTCATTGTCATCTGAATCTAATGTGATAAAATCACTTGTTGGGTTAGGCTGTATTGTTAGGTCTAAGTTATCTATCTCGTCTGAGGTAGAAGATATTGTCTGAGTCAGATCATATTTATAAGCGTCAGACATACTTTGGTTAGGACCATTTCCTCTTACAATCCCGTTAAATAAATAGACTTCATCATTTAACACAAATGAGGCAGGTGCCCATCTTGAGTTTCCTGGATGAGGAGGTAACTCTTCCCATTCATCTAATTCAGGATCATAACTCCAGAATTCTCCTGTCTCCATAGTAGAGTGTTGTTCTCCTTCTCCGCTTAATATGTAGCCTTTACCTTCCCAAGCAAATTGTTGTCCTGCTACTCTACCTTGTGCTGGCAATGTTGCAACTTCATCCCATACCTCATTTGCAGGATCATAACGATACCATTCGTTATAGATATTGGGTCCACCATGACCAAAGCCTACGTAGATAAAATCACCGATTCCAAACTGATATGGGTGATGTCTCGTAGCCCCTGGAAATCTTGGTCCGACTTCCCAAGTATCTGTTTCTATATCATATATCCACCAGTCATCTAAGTCACCCAATTGGCCGCCTCCGAGACCTACATATACTTTTCCATTATGAGCGACCATAGCAGGATGTATTCTTTCTTCGCAAGGACAACTTGCAAGTTGCTCCCATTCTCCTACAGCAGGATCATATACCCATAGATCATCAAATCTGTTAGTGCTGGCGCCAAAGCCAAAATAAGCTTTCCCATCCCAAGTGTCTCCTATTGCAAATCCTCTTGCAAATCCAGGAAAGTTTCCAATTCTTGTAAATTCATCCACCACTGGATCATACTCAAAAAATGAATTAGTAACCTGCCCATTAGCATTGATTCCAGCAACTAAATATCCTTTACCATCTAAAGCGAAACCATAGGTGTGATCGGTTATAAAATTAGATGGAGGCGATGCTACTGGTACCCACTGAGCATGACTCTGCAGTACACAAAACAAAGCAAGTATAGTAATTAGACTTTTTAGTAAATTTAATTTCATATTAATAGTTTCAATTTTTCTCAAAGATGTAAAATGATAAAATAATTTCATTCTAATACAACAATAGAAATTATTAGTTGACGATTAGTCGTGATAATGCAAGAAAATTCTCCTTTATTCTAATTATAAGTGATTATGTCTGTATTGGAATATTAATCCAATATCTATTTGATAAGCGTTATATGTCCCGTTTCATTTGATATAAATCCATTAATGGAATACTGAATCTGGTAAACGTAGACACCTTGTAAGGACTCTTCATTGTCAAAGAAGCCCTGCCAGAGCTCATCAATTGAGAATGATTCGAATGCAAGATTTCCCCATCTATCATATATTCTCATGTTAAATTCTGTAATGCTCCCTAAACAAGGACTACCTAAAGCAAATTCTTGATTAACAGCAGCAGTAGCTGACTTAGAGAAAATATTAGGTACATACAGAGGGCAAGTGTACTCGATCTGAATACTGTCAGAAACAAAGCAGCCATTCTCATCCGTAATAGTGTAGTATAGACTTGAGAGCTCTATGTCTGGCGAGATAGTGATCTCAGTGCACGTATTGCAAGACACCAGACTCTCAGGAGTCCAGAGAATCGAAGAATTGCTTTCTATACTAATTTCTAAATTGATATCCTCCGTTATATCTATTTCCAAGCTACTGGGTATGTTATCGGTAGAGATTGGAGTAACGACATCAATTTCAAAAATATACATGGTATCACATCCAATTTGAGCATCAAGAACTATTGTATCTATGACGGGCTCTGAATAGGGTATTCCATTGATAGATACTGATTCATTAGGGCACAATATGAAAGAATCTGACCTCTGTTCAAGTTCTGTAATGCTAAGTTCTATGTCAACTATAGAGTCGCAGTCGTTAGCAGATGTAAGCGTCACCTGACCTATTCTTTTATCTGTATTAAAAACCTCACCACCTACTACTATGGAGTCATTAGCACATATAGTTTCATTAAGAATAAAGGCACTATTGGGTTTGAAGAATAAGTCAATATTAATTATAGAATCGCATCCATTTGCAGAAGGTATTATTTCTTGACCTGTGGTGTTATCTTCATCATAGATATTCCCATTTATAATGGTAGAGAAACTATCATCTTCACATCCGTCATGAAATATATCAATGACACTGTTAGCTAAGGGGCTTATTACCGTTGTCACGATGCTATCACAAAGATCAATTGTAAGAAGTGTATCTACATAAACACCCGGAGTCATCACGTTGTCTCCGCCTGGCAAAATATATACATCATTAGGACAGAGGTCTACATTTGTAGTTGTATTCGTAGAATTCACAATAGAGCAGCCTAATGCAAAAATATTAGCAACTAATCTATCATTGTTATTATTAATATTTGGTCCATCAGAAACTTGCCCTGCAAAATTACCACAGAATACTCCAATGTCTCCAATGATGATATCATTGGTAGCATTGTCAAGTACGAATGTAGGAAGCTTGTTGTCATCTATACCTAAAACTTCAAATCCTGTCGTAGGGCCTTCCCGAATCACACCTTGGTAGGTTCCTCCTTGACTAAAACTTGGTACATTACCAAAAGGTCCATTAAATATTGCTTCACCTAGCTGATTACCATTTGAGATATTAGGATTTTCATTTCCATTTTGAATATCATATCCCCATACAGCGGCTTCAGCTTGAGTCGTAATAACTAAGTTTCGTGTTGACTTCAAAGACCAATCTCTAATTTGATTAAGGATATTATTAGGAATAGAGGTAACATCGCCGGTAATGCCACCAGTCAATGTATCGATAATAAAATTACCTGTAAATATTATATCACAACTACTTTGTTCTATATAGTCTACTGTAACGTCTTCAGTTAGAGGAAGTAATTGTATAGGACATTCTACAACCCCAAACTCACCGAAGTTATTTGTGTTGTTCAATTTTCTCGCAAGAGCATCATCCATTAATCTTCCGTCTAATGTATATCCACAACCATTGCTGTTTGGGTTAGCCTGACAATAAATAGCGTCTGGTAGAAAACAGATTGTTATCTCTAATTGATCACAATCATTCTGTCCATGGACTATGCCATTGCACATAAGTAAGCCTATGACGATAAATATAAGTTGTGATATTTTCACTTATTGAAGATAAAGTTAGTAATCAAATTTTCTGTCTTGATTGAAGATTAAAGACAATTATTAGAATAATTTTCAGATATCTATGTTGGCGCTTTCATCCAGAAAGACAAAGCTGTTAATAAGAAGATCAATTATATATTATTTTAACACTTTTCTTTACTGGAGTAGATATTAATAAGTATTAACCTATACACTCAATAGGTCACAATCATAGAGTATAGGATTTTTTAGATTACATAAGAAGAAGATAAAGTAATATTGAATATGGCCTCATAGTTGAGGATCATTGACCAATGTAGTTGGATAGAGTTTTTATCAACTTATTCTTTTGGTTCTTAGTTTTTATTAGCTAATCTATGTTATGTTCACTAATGGTTAGATGTGTAGTGTTCTTCTGCTATGAAACAATAGTCTCATTATTGAAGTTGAATAACTATCTATGAAAATTCTTCTAACAGGTGTTACTGGATATATTGGCAAAAGGTTACTCCCAGTTCTCATTGAGCAGGGCTACGAGGTCATATGTTGTGTAAGAGATAAGAGGAGATTTAGACCTATAAAGTCTATCATGTCTAAGATCCAAGTTATAGAGATAGATCTGTTAGATGCATCATCGCTACATAAAATTCCCAAAGATATAAATGGTGCTTATTATCTCGTACATAGTATGAGTTCCAGTGAAGATTATTCTACGCTTGAATTAGAGTGTGCCCATAATTTCAGAAAGGCCTTATCAACTACTAGCGTAGAACATGTCATTTATTTGAGTGGTATTGTTAATGATTCTAACTTATCTAAACATCTACAATCAAGAAAAAATGTAGAACTGGAATTAGCGAAAGGGGATTACAATTTTACAACATTGAGAGCAGGTATTATTATAGGTTCTGGGTCTGCATCATTTGAGATCATCAGAGACTTGGTAGAGAAACTTCCAGTTATGATCGCTCCTAAATGGCTCAAGACTAAATGCCAACCTATAGGGATTACTGACGTCTTATCATTTCTTTCTAAAACGCTTTTCAAAAAAGAAACCTATAATAATAGCTACGATATAGGGGGAACAGACGTACTTAGTTATAAGGACATGCTACTTGAGTTTTCTCATGTGAGACATCTTAATCGGCGTATATACATCGTTCCGGTAATGACGCCAAAGTTATCTTCTTACTGGTTGTATTTTGTAACATCCACCTCCTATAATTTAGCACAATCACTTGTAGACAGTATGAAGGTAGAAGTGATATGTCGTGATGATAAACTTAAAGACATATTGGGTATTCAGCCCATTAGTTATAAGGAGGCATTAGAAAAAGCATTCCTCAAGATCGAAGCTAATCAGATAGTCTCTAGTTGGAAAGACGCTTATGTCAGTAGTGGTTTCTCCATGAATATATCAGATTATATCGAGGTCCCTTCTTATGGCTGTCTTAAGGATAAGAGATCGCGACAATATGAAGATAGACAAGCATGTATAGATAAGATATGGAGAATCGGTGGCAAGACAGGATGGTATTATGGTACCTGGCTGTGGCAGATAAGAGGCTATATGGATAAGCTCGCTGGTGGGGTAGGACTAAGAAGAGGAAGGACTAATATTGATAGAATTGATGCTGGAGATACATTAGATTTCTGGCGAGTCCTTTATGCTAACAAGACAGAAGGCAGACTGCTACTCTATGCAGAGATGAAGCTACCAGGAGAGGCATGGTTGGAGTTTAAGATCGTGGAGGATAAACTTTTTCAGACAGCCACATTCAGACCTTTAGGTTTGTTAGGGAGACTCTACTGGTATGCAGTACTGCCTTTTCATGGTTTTATATTTAATGGGATGCTGGAGGCATTAACCACGTCAGAAGAACCTTTAGCTTAATGACATAGCTAAATAGATTAATAAGCCACGGTATTTAGATTTTGGTCAAATCTTTGTTAAAATATAGAGTAGTTGAAATTATTCCCTCACTATTATCGTCATTTGCATTAACAGATACTATATATACATGAAGATCCTTACAACTCTAATTCTAACTCTATTTACAGTGTCGCTAAGTATAGGACAAACTTTTCCAAGCAGCCGTGCTGAATTAGATTCTGTCTATGCGGCTAATATAAAGATGAGTAAACTCTATGGTGTGTATATTCCTAAGGATACAGATGATGCTATAGATCGACTCAATAAAATGACACCTCCTGATGCAATTGAAAAATTTAAAAATGCCCCAGACGAAATAGAGGTAAGTCGTAAATTAAAAATGGGCATAGGCCGTTGGATGATCCTTAATTGGAATTTTGAAGAAGGATCGCGACTCTCACATTACCTGAAGCAACAAGGACTACTGCATCCAGAAGATATGTCACAGTACCTTATGAGAGTATACTATCGTCGATTAAACAATCTGCCAGATAATTCAGAAGCTATAATTGAAGAACTCTCTATAGCGAGAAAAGAAACTGTCCGTAAGAAATAAATTATTTCTATCTATCAAATCAGTAAGTTGCGGTGTGCATTACGATCTTCTAAACGAACATTTTTTGTTCAGGGATGTAGATAGTTATACGTCAAATCATGAGGTGTAATTGGTATGCATTTTAAAATATACCACTTGACATTGATCATGAAATAATCTTCCTTTACACACTTTTTCCATAAGATTACAAATGAAATTCTACATTTGTACTTTATTAGATGAGTAACATCACATGAAAATATACACTGGATGCCAAAGAAATTATTAATAGTAGAGTCCCCTGCTAAAGCAAAGACCATCAATAAGTATTTAGGAGAAGACTTTATTGTAAAATCAAGTTACGGACATATCAGAGACCTGGATAAAGGCAACAAGGGTATAGATAAAGAGAATAATTTTACTCCAAAGTATGTCGTCCAAGACAATAAAATTAGAGTCGTCAATGAGCTCAAAAGTACTCTCAAGAAATGTAATGAAGTATGGCTCGCAACGGATGAGGATCGTGAGGGAGAAGCTATATCATGGCACCTTTGCGAGGTATTAGACTTAGATCCAGAAGTTACTAAACGTATAGTATTTAGAGAAATCACAGAGAAAGCGATTAAGTCAGCTGTCAAAACCCCTCGACTTGTAGACCAAAATATGGTCGATGCACAACAAGCTCGTAGAGTATTGGACAGACTTGTTGGATTTGAGTTGTCAGAAATCTTATGGAGAAAAGTCAAAGGAAAACTTTCAGCAGGTAGAGTACAATCTGTCGCCGTTAAGTTAATCGTAGAAAGAGAAAGAGAGATTCAGAATTTTACAGCTGCCGGATACTATAAGGTAACTGCTGTCTTCTTAGTAAAGAATGACAAAGGCCAGACTGTAGAGTTAAAGGCTGATCATAATAATAGATTAGATACTAAAGAAGAGGCAGAAAAATTACTTGAAAGTCTTAAAGGGACTAAGTATAATATCAATGATATAAAAGTTAAGCCCACAAAAAGAAAGCCTGCTCCTCCATTTACAACATCGACGTTACAACAAGAGGCGAGTCGAAAGCTTTATTTTTCTGTAAACAGAACAATGGGTGCCGCTCAGAAACTCTACGAGCAAGGACTTATCACATATATGAGAACTGACTCTACAAGCTTAAGTCAGACTGCTACAGATAGTATAAGTTCGCAAATTAAGAAAGCTTACGGCGAGAATTATTCTCAGTTTAGAAAATTCAAAAGTAAAGACTCTAATGCTCAAGAAGCTCACGAAGCTATAAGACCAACTAACATAGAAGTAGAAAATGCTCCTGTCGATGATGACTTAGCTAAGTTATATAATCTGATATGGAAGAGGACTATCGCCAGTCAGATGTCAGATGCACAATTAGAAAAAACAACTGTAGACATTGTATCAGAAAACAACACTTTATTTCAGGCTAAGGGAGAGGTGTTGAAATTTGATGGTTTTCTTAAAGTCTATATGGAATCTAAAGATGATGACGAAGAAGACGAAGATACTAAAGGGATACTGCCACCATTATCTGTAGGACAACAATTAGACTTAGACAACGTCAAGGCAACAGAAAGATTTACTCGGGCTCCAGCCAGATTTACAGAAGCTTCACTTGTCAAAAAACTCGAAGAATTAGGTATAGGAAGACCTTCTACATATGCCCCTACGATCACTAAAATAATGGAGAAAGGCAGAGGCTATGTAACTAAAGAGAGTAGAGAAGGAGAGGAGAGATCTTACAATGTGTTGATACTTAAGAATGACAATGTAGACAGCACTTTAGAGACAGAAATAACTGGTTCTACAAGTAATAGGCTTTATGCTTCTGATCTCGGTATGCTGGTTGTGGATTTTCTAAGTAAGCACTTTGATGAGATAATGAACTATAGCTTTACAGCTGACGTAGAAAATAAATTAGATCAAATCGCCAACGGATCTGAGAACTGGCAAGAAATGATAAGTGACTTCTATGGTCCATTCCACGAGACTGTAGAGAAGACTATAGAAACCGCAGAACGTGCCAAAGGTAGAAGAGAGCTCGGTGTAGATCCTGCGTCAGGACATACAGTCCTCGTACAGATGACAAGATATGGTCCGGCTGTACAGATAGGTACAGTAGAAGAGGTCGGCGAAGAAGGTAAGCCACGATTTGCAGGCCTGAGAGTAGGGCAGTCGATGGAAACTATCACATATGAGGACGCTATGGAGCTCTTCAAGCTACCTATGGACTTAGGAGAATATAAGGGAGAGATGGTTAGTGTCAATACTGGAAGATATGGTCCTTATATCAAATTCCAAGATAAATTTATCTCTCTACCGAAAGGTGAAGATCCGATGACGTTCCCATTCGAGAGAGCTAAAGAATTAGTTGACGAAAGGTTAGAAGCAGATAAGCCATTAGGTACTTACAAGGGATTAGATATTCAAAAAGGAAAAGGAAGATTTGGTCCATATCTGAAATGGAACGAATTATTCATCAATATTCCTAAAAGATATGACTCTGATAATCTTAGTCAAGATGATATGTTTGAACTTATAGCTGCTAAAGAAGAAAAAGAAGCTAACAGATATATCCAACAATGGCCAGAAGATAAGATTGCTCTAGAGAATGGAAGATGGGGTCCTTTTATTAGATATAAAAAGAAGTCTTATAAGCTTCCGCGAAAAGAAGATGGTGAACGATATGATGCTGAAGAAGCTAAAGCAACTTTTGATATTGAGTCCATTAAGAAAATCTTATTAGAAGAAGGAGCTACTGGTGTAAAATTAGCTGGAGATAAAAAAGCTGCCGCCAAGAAGAAACTTAAAGCGAAAGCTAAAGCTAAAGCTAAACCAAAGGCAAAAGCTAAGGCAAAACCTAAAGCTAAAAAGTAGAAAAAGATTTATAACTGTATAAATGTATTGTAGATATCTGCTGCAACTCTTTGTGATGTGCTACCATCACCGAGTTCTGCTCTGATCTTTCTATATTCACTATATATATTTTCTATTTTTTCAGGTATTAAAAGCTGCTCTACAGCTTCTTCCAATGCCAAAATATTAAAAGCATCCTGAAGCAATTCTGTAACAACTTCTTTTTGAGCTATTAGATTTACAAGAGATATATATTCAGTCTTGACTAATCGTTTTCCTATAGCAAAACTAATTTGGCTTGTCTTATACACCACAACTTGTGGTACTCCATGTAATGCTAATTCTAATGTCGTTGTTCCACTCGAGGCTATGGCTATATCAATCTCCTGCATCACTTGATAAGAGGCGTCGTACCGTATGTCTATATGTGCAGCATAATTTTTAATGTGTTCTAAGTAGAACTCTTTCTTAATATGACTCAGGCCAGCTATGACAAATGCATATTCAGGATGAGCCATAGCAAATTCCATCATGATTGGTAGATGCTTTTTGATTTCTTGTTTGCGGCTACCCGGAAAGAGACCTATTTTAGTGACTGACTCAGAAGGTGCTTTTTGAGTTCCTATTTCTTCTAATAAGGGATGACCATGATATATACATGGCGTATCAAGATTTTTATAGAAGTCTCTTTCAAATGGAAGTATTACAAAAAATAAGTCGGCATAGCTTCTGAGGATTTTATGCCTATTTTCCTTCCATGCCCATAGCTGTGGTGAGATATAATAGACGGTATTGTAACCTTCTTTTTTACACCATTCACACATTCTTAAGTTGAATCCTGGATAATCTAAAAATATGACGACATCAGGAGTGTATTCTTTGATCGTATATTTTGCAAATCGAAACAACTCCTTGATAACAAATATGTTAGCCGCCACCTCTAAAAAGCCCATGAACGAAGTCTCTTTTATTGACTTTAATTGACCAGTCGATTGAGCATTCATCTTAGGTCCACCCCAAAATCTAAATTGAGCATCCTTATCTATTAGTTGGAGTCTTGCAATGAGTTGACTACCATATAGATCACCAGAGGCCTCACCAGCTATGATGTAGTATTTCATAAGATTGGATTAACTAAGACCCAATGAGTGCTTGGCCAAAGTTGATAAACCAAATGCCGCAATAAATGAAAGTGGCAATCAGGACTCCTTTTACAGTCTTTAATATATATCGGTTGTTGAGAAGCTGTATGGGAATAATGTTAGTACATATTCCTATGAGTGCAAGAGTCCTCAGTCTCTTTCCAGAACTACCTGCAGAGACGGCATCCATTAATCCTTGATTGGTAAGAAACTCAAACAAAATCTCTACTAAATAAAAACCAAGTATCGGGAAGGTAGCACCTATCATGAGCCCCATCCAGATACTGTCATTTTCTTTAAATATTCTCATCTTATTTATTGTCTAAGATTCAAGATAAGAAAGTTTTTTGACCTTACTATAGTCCGTAAGATCATGCTGTGATGGGACTATAGAGACATAGCCGTTCTTTAAGGCATGTAAGTCAGTGTCTTCTGCATAATCTCCTTTGGTAAATTCTCCATCTAACCAGTAGTAAACACCGCCTCTTGGATCTGTATTTTCTTTATAGTCTTCTACCCATTTACCCTCGCCTTGTCTACAGACCTTCATGCCTCTTATATCTGCAGTCGGTAACTTTGGGATATTGACATTGAGTAGAATTCCTTGTTGCTCTTCTTTGAGCATTTTTTTTATCAGTATTTCTCCAAAGTGCTGAGCAGCACTAAAGTCTGCTTCGAATGAAAAATCAAGTAAAGAGAATCCGATAGAATTAATGCCTTCTATACTGGCTTCCATAGCCGCAGACATTGTACCACTGTATAATATATTTAGAGCTGCATTACTACCATGGTTGACTCCGGAGACACATAGGTCTATAGTCTGGTCCTTAAGTAGAATATTCTTAGCGAGCTTGACACAATCTACAGGTGTACCAGAGCACGCGTATGATAATACTCCTTCAAATTGATCGACCTTCTTAAGTCTAAGTGGAGAGGTAATCGTAATAGCATGACCTTGCCCAGATTGAGGTGAATCTGGAGCCACAACTATTGGAGTCCCTATTTTTTTTACCACTTCCACGAGAGCTTCTATGCCTGGAGCAAATATCCCATCATCGTTCGTCACTAAAATCAGAGGTTTTTCCATATAATTTCTTATTGTTGCGCAAATATCCAGATTTTAAATGTCAAAGTTGTATCTGGTTACATTAGCTAATCATTAATTGTATAAACCTATTGTAATTTTAAATGTTGTAGGTTTCTATTAAGCAATATTATTTATAATGGATAAAGTAGGCATATTGTTGGTTAACTTAGGGACTCCTGATGATCCCAGTACCGGCTCCGTAAGAGTTTATTTGAGGCAGTTCTTGTTAGATGGTAGAGTAATCGATATCCCATATATACTTAGGCAAATTCTTGTCAGATTAATTATAGCACCTTTTAGGGCGAGATCATCTGCCAAGCTCTATAAGCAACTCTGGACAGAGAATGGATCACCGCTGAAGTACTACGGAGAACGGGTTAAAAATATGCTACAAGAAAAACTACCAGATAATTACACTGTAGAATTGGGGATGCGTTATCAGAATCCATCCATAGATGAGGCCCTTAATAAGTTAAGAGATCACAAGGTGGATAGAATTGTTGTATTTCCTATGTTCCCACAATACGCTTCAGCAAGTACAGGTTCAGCATTGCAGGAAGTCATGGATGTGGTGTCTAAGTGGATGACTATTCCTTCAGTTTCATTCATAAGCTCATATCATGATGATGATAATATGATAGAGGTCTATGCAGACAATGCTCGCAAGATGGATATGTCTCAGTATGATCATTATCTATTTTCATTTCATGGGATACCTCAGAGACATCTCCGTAATTCTGATTGCAACAATTATTGCCTTAAGAATAAGGATTGTTGCATGACCATTAATGAGAATAATAAAATGTGTTATTCAGCACAATGTTATAGTACTGCTGATGCTATAGCTCGTAAGCTCAACTTGACAAAAGACCAATATTCCGTCAGTTTCCAATCTCGCTTAGGAAGAGATCCATGGACAGAACCATTTACTCCAGATATGTTAGAGGAGCTTGTAAGCAAAGGAATTAAGAGGCTATTGGTCTTCTCACCAAGTTTTGTTTCTGATTGCCTTGAGACGACTATAGAGATTGATTTTGAGTACAAAGAGGAATTTGAGGAAATGGGAGGGGAGCATCTAGACCTGGTACCAAGTCTAAATGATAATCCCAAATGGGTCGATGCGATTCACAAGTTGTTAGAACCGCATCTTTAGAACCGTGCTATGACGTCTATTGGAGACTTGACCATTTGATCGAGTTCGACTTCAATTTTTGCTGTCAATGGTAGGAATATATCTACACGAGAACCAAACTTTATAAAGCCCATCTCTTGGGACTGCTTGACTTTATCATAAGGCTTTAGGTAATTGACAATTCTTCTTGCCAGAGCACCAGCAATTTGCCTTATCAATATAGGACCATGATCGGTTTCGTACACTGTAGTAAACCTTTCGTTTTCGGTAGATGATTTAGGATTCCAAGCCATAAGATATTTCCCAGGATGATATTTTAGATAAGCAACTTTTCCACTTACAGGATTTCTATTCTTATGGACATTAAGAGGAGACATAAATACGGAAACTTGATAACATTCCCCTTTGATAAATTCAGGCTCATAAGTCTTTTCTATCACTACGACCTTTCCATCAGCAGGAGTAATAACCACATCCTTATTCTCCGCTGCAACTGATCTTTTGGGGTCTCTAAAGAACTGAAGAACAATAATCAATAAGAATAGGCAAGTTGCAGCTATGACATAGAATAACCATGTAGGAGCGTAAGTCTTAGCAACAAAGAAAAGTACGGCACAAACAATAATTGTCAAGATCAAAGTAGGATATCCCTCTTTATGAAATTTCATATTTTATCTATAAGGTTGAAGTATAAAAGTACAAAAGGTAAACAAAAGTAAAAGCCATCAAATCTGTCTAAAAATCCGCCGTGTCCTGGAAGTATAGTACCAGAATCTTTGACACCTATATATCGTTTCATTTTAGATTCTACAAGATCTCCGATAGATCCAGTTAACCATACAATTAGTGCCATAACACCCCATTGAGTTATATTAAGATGACCTAAGTATCTATAAAAAATATATGAAGCAAGTAGACTTATTACACCAGCTCCTATAAAGCCCTCCCAGCTTTTGCCCGGCGAGACAGAAGGCATTAATTTATTTTTACCTATAGATTTTCCTACTGCATAAGCACCGATATCACTGATCCAAATCATAAACAAAGATCCCAGTAGTAAAATACTAAAAAGAGGAGAGTTAGAAATGAAAAGCAATGAGGATAACGGTATGCTTGTATAAGCGATACCTTTGAGCCAAGGGACAGTAGATAATATGTTTCTCTTATTCAAAAATAAATCTCCAATAAGAACAATATTGAATGCTACGCCGATGTACAAGAATACTGAAGCAAACTCAAACTTATAAAGACTAGAGACAAGAACTATTCCGCTTACTAATATAGACGGAACAATGAAAACAAACTTGCTGTCATGATCCTTGTAGTGTAATGATAAAAACTCTAATGCACATAAGATTAAAATGAGGCTAAGGAAAATTACTCTCGTCATGTCATTAAAAAAGACCATGAACAAAATAGGAATACCAATGATGATTGCCGTTATGATCCTCTGCTTAAGTGATTCTGACATGTGCTTGTATTATACTATCGGTTCTAGTTGGTTATGCATGTAAACATACTTATTTTACATCCGATAATAGAAAGAATATGACAAGACTTAGCGTCAACATAAATAAGATAGCTCTCATCAGGAATTCTCGTGGAGAAGACAAACCAAATCTTATCCAATTTGCCAAAGATTGCGAATCCTATGGTGCTCAGGGCATCACCGTACATCCTAGGCCTGACGAAAGACATATTAGATATAGTGATCTTGGGCCACTAAAGGAAATTGTTACTACGGAATATAATATAGAAGGGTATCCTTCTCAGAAATTTATCGATAAGGTAGTCGACGTCAAGCCTCACCAAGTAACATTAGTGCCAGATCCTCCTGGAGCATTAACTTCCAGTGAAGGATGGGATACAGTTAAGTATAAATCAATGCTTACAGATGTTATCAAACATTTTCAAAGTCACGACATAAGAGTTTCGCTTTTTTTAGAAGCTGACGCTGATGCAGTTGTCCATGCCCAAAAGACGGGTACTGATAGAATAGAGTTTTATACAGGCAATTATGCTAAGAATTATTACAAAGATAAGTCTGCCGCCATAGCGGATCATATTACTGCTTCAAAAATGGCTGCAGAATGCAAACTTGGTGTTAATGCAGGACATGATCTTAATTTAGATAATCTCCATTATTATGTCCATCACTTAACCAATCTTTTAGAGGTCTCTATTGGCCATGCTTTAGTGGGAGATGCTCTATACTATGGTATTGAGAATACCATACGTATGTATTTACACCAGATCAATAGAAAAACTTAGTAGAACCAAAGAAAGAGCATCCATACTCTTAAATTCTTACTCATAACATTGATGTTTTACAATAAATTAAACTGAAGGTTAAGAATCTAAATATTAATTAAATTTTATAGATCACTAATAAGCTATAATAAATAGTGGTTGGAGTTACGATATCTGCACTATTCAAAATTTTATTTTGAAAATTATGAAAAAACAGATTCGTGATGGTAACATTCAATTAACATTGAATTAAGATTAGCATCACATTTTTTTTGCATTCAGATATTTTCGTCTAATTTAGATAATCAATAAATCAAACTTATACATCGACAACCTTAATACACTTAGTAAATTCTTAGTATCAATTTCTATCATCTCATGTACCCATCTAAGTGTTCCCATAAGGTAAATAACAACTACGGATAAAACATTTTTTTATAATCAAACAACATGCTATGAAAAAAGTATTTCTACTTTTTACACTTTTCTTTGCTTGTATTGCAGTGTCCTTTGGCCAAAAATCGGTCAATGGTGTCATTGTAGACAATGATGGCCTTCCAGTTATTGGAGCCAATGTTCTTGTTAAAGGAACTACAATAGGAACAATCACTGACATTGATGGTTCTTTCTCTCTTGACGTCCCACAGGGTAGCAACACGATTGTTGTAAGTTACACAGGATTTAGCACGCAAGAGATTGATGTAATGTCTACTTCTGGACCGCTCAATCTCACACTTGAACAAGGTGAGCTGCTAGACGAAGTCGTCGTAACAGCAGGTGGACTTGAACGTAATAAATCAAGATTGGGTTACGCTATTCAGAACGTAGACCCAGATGATTTACTTGCATCCAAAGAGACTAACATCGTAGATGCCCTTAACTCTAAGGTTGCTGGAGTGACCGTAGTGAGTAGTTCGGGATCTCCGGGAGCTTCATCTAATATCAGAATTAGAGGAAGCGTTTCTATTAATGGTTCAAATAGCCCATTATTTGTAATAGATGGTATTCCTATTGATAATACTTCTGTAGGAAATGGTGTAGATGGTGTCGATAACTCTAATAGAGCTATAGATATTAATCCAAATGACATCGCGGATCTTACAGTTTTGAAGGGCCCTTCTGCGACAGCTCTATATGGAGTAAGAGCAGCAAATGGAGCTATTATTATAACTACTAAGAGAGGTCAAGCTGGAAAGCCGCAGGTAACTATTACCTCAAGCTACAGCATCGATCAAGCTAATAAGTTTCCAGAAAGACAGAGCGAATGGGCTCAAGGAGCTTTATCTGGCGGAGAATATATTTATAGAGGACCTGAGACAGCTGAGGGAGACTCTTGGGGACCAAGACTTTCAGAATTAGAATATGATGGACAGCCATCTGACTTTGATGTAAAAGGAAATTTAGTTCCTATCGGGTCTGGTAACGGAGTACCTGCTGAAGCATATGATCCATACACGTTTTTTGTAAATGGTAATTCATACAATCTAGGTGCATCGGTAGCAGGTGGTTCTGATAATTTCAGATATTTTATTTCTGCTGATCAAACTAAAAATAATGGAATAGTACCTACATCTTCATTCGAAAGAAATTCATTTAGAATTAATGTTGATACTGATATTTCAGACAGACTTACTGTGGGTATGAATATGAACTATGTTCAATCAGGGGGTAATCGTATCCAAAGAGGATCTAATCTTCAAGGAGTTATGCTTGGGCTATTAAGAAACCCAGCTAGTTTTGATATCGGAAACGGACTCGAAGGTAATGAGGCTGCTGATGATCCAACGACGTACATTAGAGAGTCGGATGGTGGTCAGAGATCATACAGATCAGGTATCTATGATAACCCATATTGGACAGTTAATAAGAACCCATCTACTGATGATGTAAATAGAGTCATCGGTAGCACTTTTGCCAACTATGGTATTACTGATAATCTTTCTTTAGGCCTTAGAATTGGAGTTGATAATTATACTGATAGAAGAAACGGAGCTATAGATATCAATCCAGGTAGAGGCGTAGGTTCTGTATTTCAATACACTATAACTAATAGAGATATCAATTCTGATTTCTTCCTTAATTATGATAATTATATTACTGATGATTTAAATGTTACGGCAACTTTAGGTCTTAATAATTATGATCACAGGTATATAGCACAATTTACTGATGGTACAACTTTAGCAGCACCTAATTTTTATCACATTAGTAATGCTACAGATCTAATTTCATCTGAGGATGTGTTGACTAAAAAATTATCTGGGGTTTATGCAACTACAGATTTTGGATACCGAAATTTTGCACTTCTTAATTTAACTGTCAGAAATGATTGGTCTTCAATATTACCTACGGATAATAATACATTCCTTTCTTACTCAGCATCTTTAGGATTAGTGGTGACTGAGTTTTTAAATATTGACAATAACATTTTAGATTATGCTAAACTAAGAGCTTCTTACGGTAAGGTAGGAAATGATGGAGGAGATGCATTCATATATGCATCTACGAATACATTCGCTCAAGCGGTATCAGGTGGTGATGGATTTATTGATGGTGTATTCTTTCCAGCATATGGAACTAATGCATTTGAGAGATCAACACAATTAGGAAATGCTGCATTGAGACCTGAGAAAACAACGACCTATGAATATGGTGCAGAATTGAAATTCCTCAGAGGTAGATTAGGAGCAGATATAAATTACTTCACATCAAGATCTGAAGATCAAATCATAGCAGTTAATTTATCGGCTGCAACAGGATTTACATCATCAGTTCAGAATGCTGGAACAATTACTAACAAAGGTTGGGAGATTACATTAAGTGGTACTCCAGTAAGAAAGAAAAATTTTGAATGGGATGTCGACGTTAATTTCACTCAGATTGAAAATGTCGTAGAAGAATTAACTGAAGGAGTAGAAGAAATTTTCCTTGCAGGATTTACGTCTACTTCTGTTAGAGCCGTTGCTGGATCTCCTTTTAGTGCTATTTACGGTACAGGATTCCAAAGAAATGATGATGGCAGAGTTATAGTTGGAGCTGATGGATTTCCTCTTTCAGACCCTACACCAAGACCACTCGGTGATCCTAATCCTGATTTTATATTGGGTATCAATAATAGTTTTAGAATAGGTAGCGTCAGAATCGGAGCCCTCTTAGATGTAAGACAAGGTGGTGATGTATGGTGTGGTACTTGTGGAATTATGGATTTCTTTGGAACGTCAAGAGTATCTGGTGACCAGAGAGAAGATGTTGTAGTATTTGATGGAGTTAAGGAAGTAGGATCTGACGTAGAAGGTAATCCTATCTATGCAGAAAATGATCTTGCAGTAGCGCTGGCTGATACTAATGGTGCAGAAGGAAATATCTACTGGAGAAGATATGGATTCGGTGGAATCGGTGAAATGAGTATCTACGATGCTTCTTGGATTAGATTAAGACAAGTCTCAGTTGGATTCATTGTACCTAAGATTGCACTTTTAGAGAATCTTAACTTCGGTGATGCTGAGATAACATTAACTGGAAGAAACCTATGGCTAAACACAGATTATCCTGGAGTTGATCCAGAAACTAATCTAACTGGTGCTTCTAACGGTTTTGGGCTAGACTACTTTAATATGCCTAATACTAAAAGTTACACAGCTACTTTAAAATTGACATTTTAATTAAAATTCAAATTTTTTATAAAATGAAAAAAAATAAATTTTTAATATTATTCCTTCTGTTAGGATTAGGTATAAACCAATCTTGTACGGATGGATTCGAGGAGGCTAACACTGATCCTACTTCTCTTACTGACGTAGAGTTAAACCTCCAATTACCTGAAATCTTAGCTTCATCTGCTTTTAATGCGGGTGCTAACCAAAATAGAATCGCAGGACTTGTTATGCAACAATTTTTTGGATTAGATGCACAGCAAGAAGCATACATGAGATACGTGTTACCAGAAAATACTGTTGATAATTATTGGCAATTAGGTCTTTATTCAGGAGTCCTAAGAAGCTGTACTGTAATTTCTGACAAAGCAGCGGAAACGAATGCACCCTTCTATGGGGCAGTTGCAGATATTGTATTAGCAAATCAGTTAGGTATAGCGACATCATTTTTTGGTGACATGCCTTTCTCTGAAGCATTTCAAGGAGTTGATGTTCTACAACCTCGTTATGATAGTCAGGAGTCAATCTATGCTAGCGTGCAGTCATTATTAGATGGAGCCATATCAACTTTATCAGGCTTAACTGATTCAGGAGGTTATTTTGGTGGAGATCTCATCTATGATGGCGATTCTGATCTATGGATAAAAACGGCTAGAGGACTCAAAGCGAGATTTCTATTACATACGGTAAAACGTGATCCAAGTGCTGCTCAAGCAGCAATGACGAATGCTTCTCAATCTTACGCATCTAATGCAGAGAACTGCAGTTTTGCTTTTGGATTAGCAGCAACAGACAATTACAGTCTTGCTCAGTTTGGATTACAAAGACCAGGAACCTTAGGGTTTAATTCTGGATTTGCAGATATGTTAGCTGACGATCCAAGATTGCCTTTCTATACGGATGCAAACTTAGATTTCTTTGATGCTGCTAATGCTAATCTTGTATGGGCTAAGAATGATGCAGTAATACCTCTTATGTCACACGTAGAGGTAGCATTCATTATGGCAGAACTTACTGCTCTTGGAGGTGGTGATGCAACTGCTCAACTAGAGACAGCTATCAGATCAAGTATGGAATTAGTTGGCGTAACTGACCAAGATGCGATAACTGCGTACGTTACGTCTGCAACTGCTAATGTAACAGCGAGTACTGTTGTAGAAGAAGCTTATAAGGCATACTATGGATTTAATTTTCATGAGACATGGTCTAATTGGAGAAGAACAGGTTCGCCAGCTCTTACAGTAAGACCTGATGGTTCTTCTGATTTTATGTCTAGCCTTGTTATACCACAAAGATTATTCTACGGTGATAGCGAGTCTACTACTAATTCAGCTAATGTAGAAGCAGCTCAAGCAGCTCAGGGTGGGGGATTATTAGATGTTCCTGTTTGGGCTTTCCAATAAATTTTATTGGTCGATTTATAAAATGAAAAGAACAATTCTATTGATTAATATAATTCTCCTTGTGTGTATTTCATCATATACACAAGGAGAGTTCTTCACGATTAATCATGGGTCTAAAGTAATTTTATATGAGTCCAAAATTGAGAAATCAGATGAGTACTATCTTTCAAGTCAGAACAAAAAATTAAATGTTTATTTGAAGGATAATGACGATCCTATAATGTACCAAGGCAAAATTGATTTAGTCAATAAATGTGTCGAGATCGAAGTCTTAGAACGGTATGGTGAGTTACCTTACTTCAGAATGGATTCTTTAATAGTACTAGATAATGAAGTAATAAATAACACCAAGTTCTACAACGGATTAATATTTGGCCATAACAAAGCTGATTTGTTATTAGAGTTAATGCATGATGGAGATTCTAAATTATTTAAAACCTATCAGCTTAAAACTAAGAGAGCTAATTATAATCCTGTTTTAGCTACCGGTTCAAAAACAGATTCTTATGTCAAAAAAGATGTGTTTTACTTTTATAATTCTCGATTGGGATTAGTTGAGATTCCAAGTAAGAATAAGGAATTTAAACTATTTCTAAAGACAAACACAACTGTAGAATTTAAAAAACTAAAGAATAAATTAAAGCCTAACAAATTAGATGATCTCATACTCTTATCTAATTATTTAAAAATTAATAAAGCATAAAAAATGATAAAATTTAATCGTTTCATAATATTGTCTTTGTTTGCAATGCTCATTGCGAGTTGTGCAGACTCAGATTTTGAATCTACTACATTTCCAGAGAACGCTTTTGAAGTAAAGGGTGCAGTTGTATCTGTTGCTGATGTCGTTACTGGTTTTTATAATTTACAAGATCCTGCTACTGCATCGATAGGATTTACAGTAGATACTAAAGGGGAAACAGTTAACTCTGTAGATATCTTTAAAAGTTATAATGGCAGTGAGCCCGTGCTATTTAGAACGGTGACAGATTTGCCTGGAACTCTTACAGTTCCTTTAGCTGATGCTGCTGATGGTTTAGTCAGTGTTGACGATTTAGAAGTTGCAGATTTTTTCACATTTACATTTGCGGCTACGACGCCAAGTGGAACTTTCCCATCAGGAAGTTCGCTACAAGTTGACGTCAGTTGCCCTTCTGATATTGCAGGTACATATACATTTGTTTCAACTAATTTAGCTGCGGATAATTCGCCATATGATTGCCCTAATGGTGAGGTCACAGGGGAAGTAACATTCACCGATTTAGGCGGAGGACAATACTTAGTTTCTGACTTAGGATTTGGGCAGTATGAATCTACGTGTTGGAGTGATGGTCCAGCAACGAGTGATGCTGCGATTATCACGGACTTATGTAATCAGATTTTTTCTGGTGGTTTAGATCAATATTCTTTGGTGTATACTTGGGTTATTACTGATGTAAGTGGACCAGATTTGAGTATAAGCTGGAGTAATGATTATGCTGATAGGGGAGATGTAGTTGTTACACGTCCTGATGGTAGTGACTGGCCAGCATTATTTACAAACTAATGTTATATTAAAATAGATTATAAATCCTTTATCAAATTAGCAATACTTTGATAAAGGATTTTTTAATTATGGAAAAACGATTTCTTTCATACAAACAAGTACTAATTCTGTTTTCATTGATTGCGAATTTTAATGTTCATAGTCAGGAGAATACGGTTGGAGTTTTAACCTATGATAAAGAAGAAACTTTTGATGGGTACAATCTTATATATCCTAACTTTCAATCTGATGTTTTTCTCATTGACAATTGCGGACAGGTTATTCATAGATGGACAGATGAAGAAAGTAATAGGCCAGGTAACTCTGCCTATATTTTAAATGACGGCACGTTACTCAAAACCAAAAGGCCAAGCTCATCCCCAGTCTCATCGTTCTCCAATGGAGGGGCTGGAGGTATCATTGAGTTGAGATCATGGGATAATGATATCATATGGTCCAAGACAATTTTAGATTCACTCGAAAGAGCTCACCATGATATTGAACCTATGCCTAATGGCAATATACTCGTAATAGCATGGGAAAGAATTTTTAAAGAAGAACTTATTACTGCAGGTCGGGATACGACACTCATCCCTAATTTCGAATTATGGCCAGACTTTATACGAGAATACAATCCGTATAATGATAGTATAGTCTGGGAGTGGCATGCATGGGATCACATCGTTCAAGACTTTGACGCAACCAAAGAGAATTATGGAATTGTCAGCGAGCACCCAGAATTAATTGACATTAATTATGATCTTAATTTTCATGGAGGTAGACCTGACTTTATGCATTCTAACTCTATAGATTATAATCCTGAGCTAGATCAAATTCTTCTATCCGTTGCATTCTTTGATGAAATTTGGATAATAGATCATAGTACAACTACAGACGAAGCGGCATCTCATTCTGGTGGTAATATGAATATGGGTGGGGATTTACTTTATAGGTGGGGTAATCCTCGAGCCTACAAGTCGGGAACTCAAGACGATCAAAAATTATTTTTTCAACATGATGCAGAATGGATTACCGATCCCTTATTAGCATCTACACCATATTATAATGATATTATTGTATTTAATAATAGAGTAAGTGATGATCATTCCTCAATTAATATTCTAAATCCTAATCCAGGTAATTATCAAGGACCAGACAGAACATATCCTCCTGAAAATTTTTCATTAAGTCTAACACACCCGATGAAAGAAAACCTTTATTCCACAAGTATGTCAAGTGTACAATACTTACCCAATGAGAATTTTTTGATTTGTTCTTCTCGTTCCGGTTATAGCTTTGAAATGAATATAGATCAGGAGATATTCTGGGAATACAAACTCCCATTAAGTAATGGATTTCCTATTTCGCAAGGTGATCAAGTTCTTTTTGGGAATAATATGCACTTTAGAATTGATAGATATCCTATTGACTTCTCTGGGTTCGAAGGAAAAAACTTTACAAACTACGGATACTTAGAGTTGAATCCTTCACAAGAATTTTGTGATCTGACAGATGTACAAGATGTGATAACACCACATGTAGAATTATTTCCAAACCCTTCCTACGATAGAGAAATAACAATTACAGGAGCAGATAATCAAGTAATAGACTTGTATGACTCTAATGGCTCGAAAGAAATTTCCTTTTTAGCTGACTCAAATAGAGTTTTGGTAGATCTGTCGCATATGAGGTCGGGCTTATATATAGTCAAGTTTGGCAGCACAACTAAAAAGCTAATTCTATTTTAAGTAAGGATTCTTAGAGTACACCCACTCTACTTTGGCTCTTTTTTTGATGATCATATTATAAATATTGATAATATGATTGGTTTATCGGCGTCCTCTAACATTGATTCTTATATCAATTACCTTAGGCATGAAAAAAGGTATTCACAACATACCTTATCCTCGTATAAAAATGATTTAGACCAATTTCAGTTCTTTGTGAGAAAGACTTATCCTGACGCCTCTCTTTCTGATATTACCCATAATCATATAAGATCTTGGATGGTGGAATTAGTCAATAATAATATCACCTCTAAGTCTATTAACAGAAAGATATCATCTCTAAGATCTTACTATAATTACCTTCTTAAGCAAGAAATAGTGGCTAAGAATCCTACGATTAAGATTATAACACCTAAAATCCCAAAACGTCTACCAGAATTTATTCAAGAGAAAAACATAGCTCAGTTATTTGATAATCTTATAGAAGGCGATTTTGAGGAATTTAGAGATAGATTGATAATTGAGCTTTTCTATATCACTGGAATGAGAAAAATAGAACTTATAAACTTATCTGATGATGATATCGACATGTCTAATAATGTTGTTAAGGTTATGGGTAAGGGAAATAAAGAAAGATTATGTCCACTTTCAGGTAGTATTCTATCAAAAATTAATAGGTATAAGGAGTTAAGAGATTCTTTCTTCGAAGGAGGCTTGCAGTCAAAGCACTTATTTGTGACATCCAAGGGAGCTAAAATGTATCCAAAATTTGTCTACAATCTTGTAAAGTCTTATTTATCTACGATAACGACCTCAAACAAACGATCTCCTCATATACTTAGGCACAGCTTTGCCACACATCTTATGAATGGGGGAGCGGATTTAAATGCAGTAAAAGAGCTACTTGGTCATGCTAACTTAGCGGCTACCCAGATCTATACTCATAATTCAATCGAGAAACTCAAAGAAGTGTATAAAAATGCCCACCCCAAGTCAGAAAATAAATAATTTAAATAATTTTCATTTTACAGTTTATATATATTGGAAAAATATCTATTTTTGCATTCGCTTTGAAGAAAGCTATGACAGTTAGTCAAATGCCGATGTAGCTCAGTTGGCCAGAGCAGCTGATTTGTAATCAGCGGGTCGGGGGTTCGAATCCCTCCATCGGCTCCATTTAGAGAAGATAATTGCAGGGAAGATAGGGGGTGCGCCGAAGTTGGAGAGTCGGGACAGACTGTAAATCTGTTGTTTAGGCTGAATAGGTTCGAATCCTATCACCCCCACAACGAAAATGTTTTTTTTGAAATAATACTTAGGCGGAAGTAGCTCAGTTGGTAGAGCATCAGCCTTCCAAGCTGAGGGTCGCGGGTTCGAGTCTCGTCTTCCGCTCCACTAAATCTATTTAGGTCTTGAAAAGCCGATGTAGCTCAGTGGTAGAGCACCTCCATGGTAAGGAGGGGGTCGCTGGTTCAAATCCAGTCATCGGCTCACTAAGTACATAGGAAGTTTTAATAATTTTTGTAAGTATATAATTAATCGTTTTTTTAAAATAATTGAATAATGGCTAAAGAAACCTTTCAAAGGACCAAACCCCACGTAAACATTGGTACGATTGGTCACGTAGACCATGGTAAAACAACTCTAACTGCTGCTATTACCTACGTCCTATCAGAGGCAGGTCTATCTGAGAAAATGGATTACGACGCAATTGATGGAGCACCTGAGGAAAAAGAAAGAGGTATTACCATCAACACTGCACACGTTGAATACGAGACTGAGAACAGACACTATGCACACGTAGATTGTCCAGGTCACGCAGATTACGTAAAAAACATGGTTACGGGAGCGGCACAAATGGATGGAGCTATATTAGTAGTTGCGGCTACTGATGGTCCTATGCCTCAGACAAGAGAGCATATCCTACTTTGTCGTCAGGTTGGTGTTCCTAAGATTGTTGTTTTTATGAATAAAGTAGATCTCGTTGATGACGAAGAAATGCTTGAGCTTGTTGAGATGGAGGTAAGAGAATTACTTTCTCAATATGAGTTCGATGGCGACAACGCTAAAGTTATTCAAGGATCTGCAATTAAAGCTCTTGAAGGAACAGATGAAGGAAAAGCTAAAATCATGGAGCTAATGGCTGCAGTTGATTCAGATATTCCTGAGCCAGTAAGAGATGTAGATAAGGACTTCCTTATGCCAGTAGAGGATGTATTCTCTATCACAGGTAGAGGAACAGTTGCTACAGGTAGAATAGAAAGAGGTGTTATCAATACTGGAGATCCTGTTGAGATCGTAGGTATGATGAAAGATGACGAGAAGCCTTTGACTTCTACTATTACAGGTGTTGAGATGTTTAGAAAGATTCTTGAAAGAGGTGAAGCTGGTGATAATGCCGGATTACTACTTAGAGGTATCGAAAAAGAAGCTATTAAGAGAGGAATGGTTATAGTTAAGCCAGGATCTGTTAAGCCACATAAGAAATTTAAATGTGAAGTCTATGTTCTTGCTAAAGATGAAGGAGGAAGACATACACCATTCTTTAATGGTTACAGACCTCAGTTTTATTTCAGAACAACTGACGTAACTGGTGATGTTGTATTACCAGATGGCGTTGAGATGGTTATGCCTGGTGATAACGTGACACTTGAAGTAAGTCTTCTTAACAAAATTGCAATGGAGAAAGGATTACGTTTTGCAATTAGAGAGGGAGGAAGAACAGTAGGTGCAGGTCAGGTAACTGAAATTATCGAATAAGAAGTTCATTCGAAGAAATATAAATATTACAGAAATTAAGCACCTATGATAGGTGCTTAATTTTCTGCATTATAGAAGTTTTATTTTATTAATAGTTTGGATTTTTTCCAATCTACTTAGGGGAGTAGCTCAATTGGTAGAGTGGCGGTCTCCAAAACCGTAGGCTGCGGGTTCGATTCCTGTCTCCCCTGCAATTTAACAGATGTTATGAACGACATAGTATTATATATAAAAGAGAGTTACAACGAACTTATACACAAAGTTACATGGCCTACATGGCCTAATCTTACGAGCAGTTCAGTTTTAGTTATAGTTGCGAGTGCAATTTTAGCATTGCTGATATTCGCCATGGATACGGTATCTAAAGGTGTTTTGACAAGAGTATATGAGCTATCTTTTTGATTTTAGATATTCTTAATTAGGAAATAAAAACTATGTCCGAAGAAAAAAGATGGTATTCTCTCAGAGTTATTAGTGGTAAGGAGAAGAAAATCAAAGAATATATAGAGCTCGAGTTACAGAGAAACAAGTGGAATGACTATATAACTCAAGTCTTGGTGCCTTCTGAAAAAGTCTATAAAATCAGAAATGGTAAAAAAGTTATTCTCGAAAGAAATATTCTACCAGGTTATATCCTTATAGAAGCGGTACCTAAGAAGTTCTCTGGAGAGATAATTACAGCTATCACTAATGTGCCAAATGTAATTCATTTTTTAGGTAGGAATAATCCACTACCTATGAGACAGTCAGAAGCCAACAGAATGCTCGGTAAGGTAGATGAGTCTCAAGAAGTTGGAGAATCAATGTTAGAACCATTTATAGTTGGCGAAACTGTAAAAATCATAGATGGTCCATTCAATGAATTCGTAGGAGATATTAAAGAAGTAAACGAAGAGAAGAAGAAACTTAAAGTGATCGTAAAGATTTTTGGTAGAGGAACAGAAGTTGAACTTAACTTCATGCAAGTAGAAAAACAATAAAAAATATATTTAATCAATAACAGTCATGGCAAAAGAAGTAGACGCGTTTATAAAGTTACAAGTTAAAGGTGGATCAGCTAATCCATCACCACCGGTTGGTCCTGCATTAGGTGCCAAAGGGGTAAATATTATGGAATTCTGTAAGCGATTTAATGCAAAGACAGAAGATAGAAGAGGTAAAATATTACCTGTACAAATAACCGTTTATAAGGACAAGTCATTTGACTTTGTTATTAAAACAACTCCTGCCGCAGTGCAATTGTTAGAATTAGCTAAATTAAAAAAAGGTTCTCCTGAGTCGAACAGAACAAAAGTTGGATCTGTAACATGGGATCAAATCAAAACAATCGCTGAAGATAAAATGGAAGACCTTAATGCCTTCTCTATAGACTCTGCGATGAAAATGGTTGCCGGTACAGCACGTAGTGCAGGTATCACTGTTAAGGGAGATGCTCCTTGGGACAACAACTAATTAGAAAAGAATATTTTTTAACTTTTATAAAAAAGGGAGTCTATTAGAATTTAGACGTTAGAACCTTAATATTTATCATGGCGAAATTATCCAAAAAAAGAAAGGAAGCCAATGCAAAAGTAGATCCTGACAAATTATATGAATTGTCAGATGCTATGGCCCTTGTCAAAGAAGTCAATACGACTAAATTCGATGCTTCAGTAGATCTTCACATCAGATTAGGTGTAGATCCGAGAAAAGCAGACCAAGCTATCAGAGGAACAGTGACCCTTCCTAATGGAACTGGAAAATCTAAGAAAGTTCTTGTCTTATGTACTCCTGATAAAGAGGAAGAAGCAAAAGCAGCTGGTGCAGATCACGTTGGTCTCGAAGAATTTATTACTAAGATACAGCAAGGATGGACCGATATTGATGTTATCATCGCTGCTCCTAATGTGATGGCTCATGTTGGTAAAGTTGGTAGAATATTAGGTCCAAGAGGACTTATGCCTAACCCAAAGTCTGGTACTGTAACTCCTAATATTGGTGCAGCAGTAGAAGACGTTAAGGGAGGTAAGATTGCATTTAGAGTAGATAAGTACGGTATAATTCATAGTTCTATAGGACGAGTAAGTTTTTCTGCTGAAAAACTTACGCAAAATGCATCTGAATTAATTAATACTATTGTCAAACTTAAACCAAGCTCAGCTAAAGGTGCTTACATGAAGAGTATAAGCGTAGCAAGTACTATGAGTCCGGGGATTAAGATTGAAGACAAATTTTAACAGCGTCCATCTAATAATTAAGAAATGAAAAAAGAACTTAAAACTATAGTCATAGACCAGCTAAAGGAAAAATTTTCAGAGAATAATTTTTTCTATATCACAGACGCATCAGAGCTATCAGTAGATCAAGTTAACAAGTTTAGAGGACTTTGTTATGAGAAGAATGTGGAGATGAAAGTTGTGAAGAATACACTTGTTCAGAAAGCTTTAGAAGCTGTAGGTACAGATGGTCAGTATGAAGATTTATACGGTAGTCTCAAAGGACCTACTGCATTAATGTTCTCGCAGACAGCGAACGTGCCTGCAAAAATTATCGAAGAATTTAGAAAGTCTCACCCTAAGCCGCTTGTAAAAGCTGCTTACATTGACTCGAGTATTTTCTTAGGTGATGAGTCATTAAAAGGACTCGCAGCATTAAAGTCTAAAGAAGAACTTATTGGTGATGTTATCGCTCTCTTACAATCACCTGCTAAGAATGTTATATCTGCTCTTAAGTCGGGTGGGTCAACAATTGCAGGCCTTGTGAAAGCATTAGAAGAGAGAGAGGCATAATTAAAGAATTTTGGCTTCCAAGCTAATCGCATCTTTTTAGATGTAATTATTTTATCATATATTTTTAAAATTTAATATTCATGGCAGACGTAAAGTCAATTGCAGATCAATTAGTCGCTCTTACAGTAAAAGAAGTTAATGAGTTGGCTACTATTTTAAAAGATGAACATGGAATCGAACCTGCTGCAGCTGCTGTAGCTATGGCTGCCCCTGGTGGTGGCGGTGGTGACGCTGGTGGTGCAGAGCAAACTGAATTCTCTGTAATTCTTAATTCTGCAGGCGCAGCAAAACTTGCTGTAGTCAAAGAAGTAAAAAATCTTTTAGGTCTTGGACTTAAAGATGCTAAAGAACTAGTTGACGGTGCTCCAGGTCCTGTAAAGGAAGGAGTTCCTAAAGACGAAGCTGAATCAATAAAAGCTGCTCTTGAAGCTGCTGGAGCTGACGTTGAATTAAAATAAACGTTACTCTAAAGGTATTGATAATAGGTTCTTTAATCTAAATAAGAAGTATAAAGCTTAGTCACTGTTAGCAGTGGCTAAGCTATACCTATATGTAGTAATATCTATTCAGGTATATTTCTTATCATTTATTTGAAATTTTTGTCCTCTTTATAAAAAAATAAATATGGCTACAGTTCAGGCTATCGAGAAGCATTCACAAAAAAGATACAGTTTTGGAAGAGCTTCATTAACAGACGCATATCCAGATTTATTAGAGATTCAGATTAAATCTTTCATGGAGTTCTTTCAATTAGAAACAACTCCAGAGAATAGAGGAAATGAAGGTCTCTTTAATGTATTTCAGGAAAACTTCCCAATCACTGATGCGAGAAATATTTTCGTACTCGAGTTTTTAGATTACTTCGTTGATCCACCAAGATACAGTATCAATGAATGTATGGAGAGGGGACTAACTTACAGCGTTCCACTCAAGGCAAAATTGAGACTTTCTTGTAATGATGAGGAGCACGTAGATTTTCAAACGATCGTACAGGATGTATTTTTAGGTAATATACCTTATATGACTCCTAAAGGTACTTTTGTAATCAATGGTGCTGAGAGAGTTGTCGTTTCGCAACTACATAGGTCTCCAGGTGTATTTTTTGCACTTAATTTCCACCCTAACGGATCTAAGATCTACTCTGCTAGAGTCATACCTTTTAAAGGTGCATGGATGGAATTCACAACAGACATTAACAATGTCATGTTTGCGTACATCGATAGAAAGAAAAAATTCCCTGTAACAACACTCCTCAGAGCGATAGGTTATGATTCTGATAAGGATATCTTAGAAATATTTGGACTATCAGAAGAAATAAAGGCTGACAAGAAAACGCTTAAAAAAGCGATAGGAAGAAAGTTAGCAGCAAGAGTTCTCAAAAAATGGAATGAAGACTTTGTAGATGAGGATACAGGTGAAGTTGTAACAATAGAGCGTAATGAAATTATTCTCGAAAGAGATGATACATTAGATGAGGAGAATATCCTCTTGATAGTAGAATCGGATATCGAGTCTATCATATTACAAAAAGAGAATACTGGAGAAGAGCTTAAAGACTACAGCATAATTTATCAAACATTACAGAAGGATCCATCATCTTCTGAGCTTGAGGCTGTAACACAAATTTATAGACAATTAAGAGGTACTGATCCACCCGATGAAGAAACAGCAAGAGGTATCATCGACAAGTTATTCTTCTCAGATAAGAGATATAACTTAGGAGAAGTTGGTAGATATAAAATTAATAGAAAGTTAGGTCTTGATATTGATCCCGGCAATCTTGTATTGACTAAAGATGACATCATTGAAATCATCAAATACATCGTCGACTTGATCAATCAGAAAGCAGAGCTTGATGATATTGACCACTTAAGTAACAGGAGAGTAAGAACAGTAGGGGAGCAATTATACTCTCAGTTTGGTGTAGGACTTGCAAGAATGGCAAGAACGATCAGAGAGAGAATGAATGTAAGAGACAATGAGGTATTTACACCTATTGATCTTATTAATGCAAGAACACTTTCTTCTGTAATAAATTCATTTTTTGGGACGAGTCAGTTATCACAATTTTTGGATCAGACTAACCCACTTTCTGAAATTACACATAAGAGAAGAATATCTGCATTAGGACCAGGAGGTCTCTCCAGAGAGAGAGCAGGTTTTGAGGTAAGGGATGTTCATTATTCTCATTATGGTAGACTGTGTACTATTGAGACACCAGAGGGACCTAACATTGGGTTGATATCCACACTATGTGTTTTCGCGAAGATTAATAAGATGGGTTTCCTTGAGACGCCATATAGAAAAGTAAAATCAGGTACCGTAGATCTTAAATCAGAAATAGAGTATCTAAGTGCAGAGGGAGAAGATCATAAAAAGATTGCTCAAGCCAATGCCGCTATTTCTGAAAAAGGAGCCTTCTTAAATGATAGAATTAAGTGTAGAGATCATGGTGATTTCCCAGTACTGGAACCATCAGAGATCGAGTACATGGATGTAGCTCCTAACCAGATTGTAGGAGTGTCGGCTTCTCTCATACCGTTCCTTGAGAATGATGATGCTAATAGAGCCCTGATGGGATCTAACATGCAGCGTCAGGCAGTACCTCTTGTTAGGCCAAGATCGCCAATCGTAGGTACAGGTATAGAGCAGAAAGTGGCACAAGATTCAAGAATCCTCATTAATGCAGAAGGTAAGGGTAGAGTTAATTATGTGGATGCTGAGAAGATAGTCATCGAGTATGATAGATCTGAAGAGCAACAATTAGTCTCATTCGAAAGTAATATTAAGACTTATGACCTTGTAAAGTTCAAAAGAACAAATCAAGGTTCTACGATTAACCTGAAGCCGATTGTAAAGAAAGGAGACAGAGTTAAGAAAGGAACATTATTATCTGATGGTTATGCGACTGAGAAAGGTGAGTTGGCATTAGGGCAGAACTTGTTAGTGTCATTCATGCCATGGAAGGGTTACAACTTTGAGGATGCAATCGTACTTTCTGAAAGGGTTGTAAGAGAAGATGTATTTACTTCACTTCATATTGAGAGTTATGAGTTAGAAGTAAGAGATACAAAGTTAGGTGAAGAAGAGTTAACTAATGATATTCCTAACGTATCTGAAGAGGCTACTAAAGATTTAGATGAGAACGGAATTATAAGATTAGGAGCTTGGGTTAAGGAAGGAGATATTCTGATAGGAAAAATAACACCTAAAGGAGAGTCTGACCCTACACCAGAGGAGAAGTTACTAAGAGCAATATTTGGAGACAAGGCTGGAGATGTAAAAGATGCATCTTTAAAAGCGCCTCCATCAACGAAAGGTCTCATTATCAATAAGAGATTATTCGCGAGAGCAAAGAAAGATAAGTTCCAGAAAGTACAGGAGAAAGAATTGCTTTCTAAGTTAGAGGATACACATTCAGTTGCTCTGAATGAATTAAGAACAACGCTTATTGATAAGCTTCTTAATTTATTAAAAGGTAAAGGCTCTGAAGGAGTTAAGAGTATATACAATGAACCTCTCATAGCTAAAGGTTCTAAGTTCTCTACTAAAACATTAAAAGAACTTGATTACTCACAGGTAGATTATACTGGATGGACTAAAGATGATGCTACTAATAAATTAATAGCTCAGTTACTCCATAATTATAGTATAAAAGTAAATGAAGAAGTAGGTAGATATAAGAGAGAGAAGTTTAATATTAGTATTGGAGATGAGCTGCCTGCAGGTGTACTCAAATTGGCTAAAGTTTATTTAGCTAAAAAGAGAAAGCTGAAAGTGGGGGATAAGCTTGCTGGACGTCACGGTAACAAAGGAATTGTATCTCGTATCGTAAGACAAGAAGATATGCCATTCTTAGAAGATGGAACTCCAGTTGATATTGTACTTAACCCGTTGGGTGTACCTTCAAGAATGAATCTCGGTCAGATATTCGAGACAGTACTTGGATGGGCAGGTCAGAAGTTGGGTGTTAAATTTGCTACGCCAATCTTTGATGGTGCCTCATTAGAACAAATCGATGAGTTCGTCACTGAAGCTAATCTTCCTTCACTCGGTCAGACATTCTTATATGATGGAGAGACCGGAGATAGATTCCACCAGGAGGCAACAGTGGGTATCATCTACATGCTTAAGCTATCACACATGGTAGATGATAAGATGCACGCAAGATCGATAGGGCCATACTCATTGATTACTCAGCAGCCATTAGGTGGTAAAGCACAGTTTGGTGGTCAGAGATTTGGTGAGATGGAGGTATGGGCATTAGAGGCATTCGGTGCATCTAATATTCTAAGAGAGTTACTCACAATCAAGTCAGATGATATCATAGGTAGAGCCAAAGCATACGAGGCTATCGTAAAAGGAGAGAATCTTCCTGAGCCAGGTATACCAGAATCATTTAACGTATTGATACATGAGTTAAGAGGATTAGCTCTTGATGTTAAGTTTGACTAATTGTATTAGTCTTTGAATTATTATTAATTAAGAATTGCATTAAAAAAACTTTATAAATATGGCTTTTAATCGGAATCACGAACAACAGCAAAAAAGTTTTGAATCAATAACAATATGCTTAACATCACCAGATGATATCCTAGAGAGATCTTTTGGAGAAGTGCTTAAGCCTGAGACAATAAATTACAGAACATATAAGCCTGAAAGGGATGGATTATTCTGCGAAAGAATATTCGGTCCTGTAAAGGATTATGAGTGTTATTGTGGTAAGTATAAGAGAATAAGATATAAAGGTATAGTATGTGATAGATGTGGTGTAGAGGTAACAGAGAAGAAGGTAAGGAGAGAGAGAATGGGACATATCAAATTGGTTGTTCCAGTAGTACATATCTGGTTCTTCAAGTCACTTCCCAACAAGATAGGTTACTTACTAGGTATATCATCTAAGAAACTTGAATCTATCATTTATTACGAAAGGTATGTTGTCATACAGCCTGGTATTAAGGAAGGAGAGATAGAACTCAAAGAACTCTACACAGAAGAGGAATATTTTGAAATCTTAGATACACTACCAGAAGGCAATCAACTATTAGATGATACTGACCCTCAGAAATTCATCGCTAAGATGGGAGCAGAGGCAGTGCATGATCTTTTAGAAAGGTTAAAGTTAGATGAGTTATCTTATCAGTTAAGACACCAAGCTGCAACGGAAACTTCTCAGCAGAGAAAGTCAGAAGCACTTAAGAGATTAAGAGTTGTAGAGGCATTTAGAGACGGTCAGTCAAGAATAGAAAATAAACCTGAATGGGCGATAATACATTATCTCCCAATCATACCACCAGAGTTGAGACCTTTGGTTCCTTTAGATGGTGGTCGATTTGCAAGTTCTGATTTAAATGACTTGTACAGAAGGGTTATTATTAGAAATAATAGACTTAAGAGATTATTAGAAATCAAAGCACCAGAAGTTATCCTCAGAAATGAGAAAAGAATGCTTCAGGAGGCAGTTGACTCTTTATTTGATAACTCAAGAAAGTCTAATGCAGTAAAAGCCGAAGGAGGTAGATCACTAAAGTCATTAAGTGATATCTTAAAAGGTAAGCAAGGTCGATTCAGACAAAACCTACTTGGAAAAAGGGTTGACTATTCTGGTAGATCTGTCATCGTCGTAGGACCTGAGTTACATATCCACGAGTGTGGTATACCGAAGGGAATGGCGGCAGAATTATTTAAGCCATTCGTTATTAGAAAATTAATAGAGAGAGGTATAGTCAAGACTGTGAAGTCTGCCAAGAAATTAGTTGATAGAAAGGATCCTGTTATCTGGGAGATTTTAGAGAATGTGTTGAAAGGACATCCTATTATGTTGAACAGGGCTCCGACTCTTCACAGATTATCAATACAAGCTTTTCAACCAAAATTAGTTGAAGGAAAAGCAATCCAATTACACCCATTAGTGACAGGTGCATTCAACGCCGATTTTGATGGTGACCAGATGGCTGTACACGTTCCTCTTAGTCAGGCAGCAATATTGGAGGCTCAAGTTTTAATGTTGTCTTCTCATAATATGTTGAATCCACAAAATGGATCACCTATTACCTTACCGTCTCAGGATATGGTCTTGGGATTATATTACTTAACTAAAGAAGATGGTAAAGAGAGAAGTGCCGATGAAAAACTTCCAACCTTCTACTCTCCAGAAGAAGTTCTTATTGCTTATAACGAAGGTCGAATGACACTTCATACAAGACTAAGAGTAAAAGTAACTGTAGAAAAAGAAGGTGAGTTTGTTAAGGATATAGTTGAGACAACAGTAGGTAGAGTTATATTTAATGAAGAGCGTCCTGATAATGTTCCTTTTATCAATACTTTGTTGACTAAGAAAAACCTTAAAAAGGTAATATCAGATATCATATTAAGAACAGATTTCCCAACGACGGCTAACTTCCTCGATCAGATAAAAACTTTAGGTTTCTATTGGTCATTCAAAGGAGGATTATCATTTAACCTTGGAGATCTTATTAACCCGACGATTAAGGAATCTACATTGTTAGAGGCACAATCTGAGGTAGACGAAGTTTGGGAGAACTATAATATGGGTCTGATTACGCCTAACGAGAGATACAATCAGATTATTGATAAGTGGACTTTTGCCGATAACAAAATTACGGAAAGTCTCATGGTCGAATTAGCTGAGCATAAGAATGGATTTAATTCAGTATACATGATGCTTGATTCTGGAGCGAGGGGTTCTAAGCAACAGATTAAGCAGTTATGCGGACTGAGAGGTCTAATGGCAAAGCCGAGAAAATCAGGAGATACAGGTGGAGCAATTATCGAGAATCCAATTCTTTCTAATTTCTTAGAAGGATTATCAGTTCAAGATTACTTTATCTCAACTCACGGTGCCAGAAAAGGTCTTGCCGATACAGCACTTAAAACGGCCGATGCAGGTTACTTAACAAGAAGACTTGTTGATGTATCTCAGGATGTTGTGATCATGGATACTGATTGTGATACACTTAGAGGTATCAATATGACAGCATTTATTGAGAACGAAAAAGAAGTGTTGTCATTAGCATCTCGTATCGTAGGTAGATTTGTATTAAATGACGTTTACGATCCTAACACAGATGAACTCATATTAGAAAGTGGAGAATTCATAGATCATGATATGGCTGAGAAGATTGGAGCTTCTGGCATAGAACGTATTAAGATCAGATCAGTCTTAACTTGTGAATCAAGAACTGGAGTATGTGCTAAGTGTTATGGAACCAACTTAGCAACCAACAGATTAGCAGAGAAAGGAGATGCTGTAGGTATCATTGCAGCTCAAAGTATTGGAGAGCCGGGTACACAGTTGACACTACGTACATTCCACGTTGGGGGTATAGCATCAGTTTCCAAAACGGAATCTGAGACTTTATCTAAAAACGAAGGTATCGTACAGTTTGATAATATCAAGGTGACACGATATGAAGAAAATGGTACTACAAACGATGTTGTTATATCAAGATCAGGTGAAGTTAGATTATTAGATCCTGAGACTAAAAAAGTGATTACTACTTTCTATATCCAATATGGTTCTACGCTTCATGTTAAGGATAAAGCTAAGGTTAAGAAAGGGGACTTGATATCACAGTGGGATCCATTTAACGCAGTAATTATATCAGAGTTTGATGGTATTATTCAGTTTGACGGTATCGAAGAATTAGTGACGTTTAGAAGAGAGAAAGATGATCAAACAGGTAATGAGGACATCGTCATTATCGAATCTAAGAATAAGAAGCTTGCACCTGTTGTGAAGATTATCTCACCAGCAGGAGAAGAGTTGAAATCATATACAATGCCAGTAGGCGCATATATGACTGTCAAGAACGGTGAAGAAGTTGTCTCGGGTCAGAAGTTAGCTAAGATACCGAGAAAGCAAGGTCAGCTTATGGATATCACCGGTGGTCTTCCAAGAGTAACAGAATTATTTGAAGCAAGAAATCCTTCTAATCCAGCTGAAATTTCAGAGATAGATGGAATCGTTTCATTCGGTAAGATTAAGAGGGGTAACCTTGAAGTCTTCGTTTCTGATGATAAGACTAACCAGAAGAGAAAATACCTTATCAAGAAAGGACGATTAATGTTAGTACAAGATGGCGATTTTGTAAGAGCAGGTACTAAGTTATCAGATGGAGCGACTTCTCCTTTTGATATACTAAATATCATGGGGCCATTCGCAGTACAACAATATCTTGTTAATGGTATACAAGAAGTCTATAGATCTCAAGGTATCGGTATCAATGATAAGCACATAGAAGTTATTGTGAGACAGATGATGAGAAGGGTAGAGATAGAAGATTCTGGAGATACACAATTCTTAGAAGGGGAGGCTGTCAATAGATTTGAATTCTTAGAACAGAATGACTGGATCTATGATAAGAAAGTCATCACTGAGTCAGGAGATTCTACGACACTTAAGCAAGGCCAGCTTGTAAGTGTTAGACAGATAAGAGAAGAGAACTCTTTACTTAAGAGAAATGATAAGAAAGTTGTCGCTTTCCGTGATGCAGTAACAGCTACTTCTAAGCCTGTACTCCAAGGTATCACTAAGTCTTCATTAGGAGTGAAGAGTTGGATATCAGCAGCATCATTCCAGGAGACAACTAAAGTATTAAGTACAGCAGCGATAGGAGCTAAAGTAGATACGATGGAAGGTCTTAAGGAAAATGTTATTGCAGGTAAGAGAATCCCTGCAGGTACTGGATTAAAAGAATTCAGAAACCTAATCGTAACAGCTAAGCCCGAAGAAGCTCCAGAAGAAGCTCCAGAAGAGGTTGCAGACATTATGGAATAAGAAACTTCTTCGTTGAAGAATAGATATAAAGATCAGCTGGAATTTCAGCTGATCTTTTTTTTATGCCTTATGTGATTATCTTAGTTGTCTGCTGAACCTGAATAAAATCATAATATGAGTGATCTTAAATATTTCAATAATAAAACTGTCTGGATAACTGGGGCAAGTTCTGGAATAGGGCGACAATTAGTACTTGAGTTATCAAGGAGTAGCAATACTAAAATTATAATATCTGCTCGGAATACGACTAAGCTAAATCAAGTAAAAATAGCTTGTCATAACTCTTCTATGGTGGAGGTGATTAGACTTGACTTAGAGGATCATAATGGCATTCAAAGTGTTTTTGATGAGCATAAAACTTTATTATCTACTGTTGATATCGTTTTTCATAATGGAGGTATCTCTCAGCGATCAATGACTGAGAACACGAGTTTTGAAGTTTACGAGAAGTTAATTGATGTCAATTACTTGGGTACTGTAAAGTTGTCATTATTATTATTGCCATATTTTAAGAAGAGAAATGAAGGGCACTTCGTCGTCACAAGTAGTTCAGCTGGTAAGTTTGGGGTGCCGATGAGATCGGGATACTCCGCAAGCAAATTTGCACTACATGGTTTTTTTGAAGCTCTGAGGGCAGAATTGAATAAGACTAAGATCAAGATAACCATGATATGTCCTGGTTTTATCCATACAGATATATCCAAACATTCTCTGACTTCCGATGGGTCACCACAAGGAACGATGGATGATGCACAGGAGAACGGTATGTCTGTAGACGAATGTGTACAAAGAATTCTATATGCTGTATCTAAAATGAAATCAGAAACTTATATAGGTGGATTTAAAGAAACTAAATTAGCTGTTTTTATTTCAAGGATATTTCCTAATCTATTTAGAAAAATCATCGCTAATAGTAAGGTCATATAGGTTGATGTTTCTATCTTTATTTATTGTATTTTTTATCTATTTCGATCGCTTGATGTATGTCATTGCCTGCACAATGTCTTCTATCTTGATGTAGTTAAACAAACAAATTTAGAAGTGAGCTCAAGTCGATATGAGTTTGGAAGATTGAGAGTCATCGAGCTCAGAATACGCTTATCCTCATTATGGATTTACTTATCTTAATATTACTTATTTTACTTATAATGTAAAGCAATTGTCTTACTTTGTCTTCTTAAAGAAACACAATAGAGAATATGGACATTTTTGATAGGATCGCGGAGAACAGAGGCCCATTAGGACAGCATTCAGATGCTGAAGGATATTATATTTTTCCAAGATTAGAGGGAGAACTAAGCAACAGAATGACATTCCATGGTAAGGAAGTTATCATGTGGTCAGTTAACAACTATTTAGGCTTAGGTAATCATCCAGATGTTCGAAAAGCGGATACAGAAGCCACAGAAAAATATGGGCTGGCTTATCCGATGGGATCCCGAATGATGTCAGGCGATACTGATCTACATTATGAACTGGAGAAGGAGTTGGCTGAATTTGAGCAAAAAGAAGCTGCTGTACTCGTTAACTTTGGTTACATGGGTATCATGTCCGCTATCGATTGTTTGTTGACGAGAAGGGACGTAGTGGTCTATGACAGAGGTTGTCATGCTTGCATCGTAGATGGCGTAAGAATGCATTCAGGTCATAGATTTGTATTTCAACATAATGATATAGCGAGCTTAGAAAAGCAACTTAAGTCGGCAAGAAAGATCGCTGATGATCAAGGTGGTGGTATATTGGTGATATCAGAAGGTGTATTTGGGATGAGAGGTGATCAGGGTAAACTAAGAGAAATTGTAGCTCTCAAGGATCAGTATAAGTTTAGACTTATGGTAGATGATGCTCATGGATTTGGAACATTAGGTAAGACTGGAATGGGAGCAGGTGAAGAGCAGGGTATTCAAGATGATATAGATGTCTACTTTGCAACCTTTGCAAAGTCAATGGGTGCAGTTGGTGCTTTCTTAGCGGGTAATAAAAATGTTGTAGAATACATGAAATACAACATGAGGTCTCAGATTTTTGCTAAGTCATTAATGAGCCCTTTAGTGGCTGGTAATTTAGTAAGATTGAGAATGCTGAGGTCTATGCCAGAACTAAAAAATAAGTTGTGGGAGAATGTACGTGCCTTACAGAAAGGACTTACAGAAGCAGGTTTTGATATTGGAGTTACTAACTCATGTGTAACACCTGTATACATGAGAGGCAGCGTACCGGAGGCTAAGAATATGGTATATGATCTCAGAGAGAATTATGGTATTTTCTGTTCGATAGTGGTGTATCCTGTGATACCTAAAGGAATGATACTTCTTAGGTTAATACCTACGGCATTGCATACTCAAAAAGATATCGATGAGACAATTGTAGCTTTCAAAAGCTTACAAGAAAAGCTTGCCAATAAATACTACGAATCTGAAGTAGTTTAAGATATGGCTACACAGCTTCCTATAATCTCAGGTATACAGCAGATAGGAATCGGCAACACGGCTGTGTATGATACATGGGAATGGTACAGAAAAAATATGGGTATGGATGTGCCCGTATTCGATGAGGCGGCAGAAGCCGCTCTGATGTTGCCATACACCGCTGGTCAACCAAGATCAAGGCACGCTATATTAGCTATGAATATGATGGGTGGTGGTGGTGCTGAGATATGGCAGTATACCAGTCGGGTAGGCCAACAGGCTGATTTTAAAATTCGTGTAGGAGACTTAGGTATTAATATGGCGATATTTAAGTCTATTGATATCCAACAATCACATAAAATATTATCTAAGTCAAATGCTTGTTCTGATATAGAGCCATACATCGGGGATAGAAATTGTTTTTATCTAAACGATCTTCATGGCAATCCAATAAAAGTCGTAGAAAGTAGAGATTGGTTTCAAAAAAATAAATTTCATTGTGGAGGTATCTTTGGTGCTGTCATTGGTGTAACTGACATGAAGAAATCTAAGGACTTCTATATGAACCTCTTAGGTTATGACCAGATTATTTCTGAAGGGGTAGTATCCTTACCATCTTTCTATTCAGAAACAAAAGGACAATCATATAATAGAGTTGTGCTAACGCATAGAGAGGATAGAAAAGGTGCATTTAGCCAATTGTTAGGACGATCTGAGATCGAATTAATTCAATGTGTAGATAGAGAACCTCGGAAGATATTTGAGAATAGAATGTGGGGCGACATAGGATATATACACCTTTGCTTTGATATCAATGGAATGGATCAGTTAAGGGATAAGTGCAAAAAATTTGGTACACCTTTTACTGTAGATAGTGGTGATTTTGATATGGGAGATGCAGGAGGACAGTTTGCATATATTGAAGACCCTGATGGCTCGCTTATAGAATTTGTTGAGACGCATCGGGTACCAATTTTAAAGAAAATAGGGTGGTACCTTAATCTTAAAAATCGCCGTCCAGAAAAACCTCTCCCTCGATGGATGCTCAAAGCCATGGGACTTAACAGAAAGAAAGATTAAGTCTAATTATTCAATTAGATCTTAATGCTACATAAGCTCAACGAGCACTTCATTTTTTCTATTGAATATTTCATAAGGAGGATTGTATCCATAAAAAAAGAAGTTATCAGTGTAAGGGATTTTATTACTATTCAGATATTCTGTTAGCTTTCTTTTATTTTCTTCGATCTTCTCATCATTAGACCAACCTCCAAATTGAATAGCTGCCATTTTCTTTGCTGGGACTTCTACGAATTGGATTTGATCATCATTAGGTTTGGGCAGTTCATCTTTGTTGTATTCTTTAGGTACCTTAAACATCATCTGCATTGAATCTCCTAATGACATAGAGACTGGTGAAGTCATTGCAATTTTTTCGCTATCCTCATTACCTCCAAATATGTAACCTGCTAAAACTCTGAAACCTTGATTTGAAGACTTCTTATATGTATTTGAGGGTAATGTTACCGATGTAAATAGTGCTGGTTCATAGTTTCTTATCTCTATATCACCATCTGTTTTGATAATGCTATACTCATACTTTTCTATTTCTGAATTTGTTTTGTTAGAGTATAATTTTAATCCTATGAGGATTAATACGATTGCGATTATAATAATTGATAGTCCGATATATTTCTTCATTTGCTAAATATACGCTGTAGTCTAGCTACGGTTCGAATCCAAATACATTAACTGAGAGTAGTTATATGGAAATAGTCATTTTATTATTTAGAATTATGAAATAACTGAGCTGACAAAAAGCCTGATATAAAACAATTGGTGTTACACATCTGTTATGACTACCTTTGTGGAGAGCAATCACAAATAATAAATTTTGTCATTAACTACTTTTATCTTTTATGAAGGACTTGCAATCATTGATAGACTTAATCTCTTTAGAGAAGTTAGATACTTGCTTATTCAGAGGGCAGAATTTTATAACTCCTTGGAGACGTGTATTTGGTGGTCAGGTATTAGCTCAGGCTCTTAATGCAGCTTATCAGACAGTACCAGAAGACAGGCTTGCTCATTCTCTACATGGTTATTTTATTTTAGGTGGCGACGTCGATGTGCCGATTATATATACGGTGGATGTGTTACGCGATGGGGGCAGTTTCACTACAAGGAGAGTGACAGCTACTCAAAAGGGAAAGGCTATATTCGTTATGGCAGCTTCCTTCCAGGTCAAGCAAAAAGGAATAGATCATCAGAACACCATGCCTGACGCGGCTACTCCAGACACCTTGCTTACTGATATGCAGCAAGCAGAATTGATTAAGGATAAAATGCCAGATATTTATCTCAAGATAAAAGGAAGAGAACAATATGCTTTTGAGTTTAGACCAGAAAAGATGTTGGATTTTGATAGTGCTATGGCAGGAAAAGAGGATAGAAATGTATGGATGAAGGTGACAGCTGATATTGAGATGGATATGCCCTTGCAGCATCAACTATTAGCCTATGCTTCAGATTATGACTTGTTATTAACTGCAGTATATCCTCATAGGGATGAATTAGATGTCAATCGCGTATTTTTAGCCTCAATAGATCATGCTATGTACTTTCATAGAGATTTTGACTTAAGACAATGGCAGCTTTACAGCATAGATAGTCCGAGTGCTTCTAATTCTCGAGGTATTGGCTATGGTCGTATTTTTAGCTCTGACGGTACTCTTGTGTCCACTGTAATACAAGAAGGTCTTATACGTGAGATGAGGAAGAAAGTGTAGCTATAGGTCAGAACGGATATCCTATACCTAGATTGTATCTTAAATTCTCACTACGCCATGTGCTCGATAAAGGGTCGATGTCCGAAACTCTCCATGTAAAACCATCATTAAGAACTGGACCTCTCAGAGGAAATGCCATATCTAATCTTATCAAAAAGAAGTCAAAGTCTAATCTAAGACCAATGCCTGTACCTAGTGCTATTTGTTCGTAGAAATCACTGAAGCTAAAATTACCTTCAGGCCTTTCTTGGCTATTAAGGAGCCATATATTACCAGCATCTATAAATACAGCACTTTTGAGATAATTAAAAATAGGAAATCTGTATTCTATATTCATCTCTAATTTCATATCTCCTGTCTGATCTACAAACTGTGCTTCTAATTCTGTTAATCCTGTTGTATCCGCAACGAACTCTCCAGGACCTAATCCTCTGAGTCGGTATGCTCTTAGGCTACTGGAGCCACCGATGATATATTGTTTGATATAAGGGATCTCTTCACTATTGCCATATGCACCGCCTATGCCTAAATAAATTCTTGTAGCTAAGTCAGTTTTTCTAAATTCAAAGTATTTTCTATAGTCAAAATTTACTTTTACATATTGTGCAAACTTAAGTCCTGCTATTTCTTGAGGATTATTTTTATTAGCTCCAGTAATGAGGCTTAATAAATTGCCGCTCGTTTCAAAATCAAATTTGAAGTAATGATTGTTTTGCTTTACTCTTTTTACTTGATCTGAAAAAGTAAATGAATATTGTAGTCCAGCAATAAGAAAATCATCGAAAGAACGAGCCAGTCTTAAATCATTATTGATAATGTCAAGAAATGATTGCGTCTCATTAGAAACTTGAACTTCATTTATATTAATAGGGTAGAACTCGTGTAATTTTGTTGCAGATTGCCTCCATGAATAACCAAATTTGGTTGTTAGACTTTGTAGTCTATAGAACTCGGTCCTTTGTTGTACTGTATATGAGGATTTCACAATCGTACGAGGAATGAATCTTGAGTGCTCCTTAATCTTAAAGAAAGGTGTAATTAATCTCGGGAAGGTCAGGTCTGCTTGTAGGCTTACATCAGATGAATTGATCAAACTCACGCCATCACCAAATTGCGTCTCTACAGATCCACCTAATGATACCGTGAAAACCTCGCCATGATGAAATAGATTACTATGTTGATACTTAGTAGATATACCAGTCCCTAAGAAGTTACCAGATCGGTTATTGATTTCAAATTCAGCAGAGATATTTTGCATCTCTATCGGTGTTAGATATATGTTCTGTATGATGTGATTTTCGTCACCGCGTTGATTGTAGTCGTTGACAACATTTATAAATCTAAATAGACCAAGGTTCTGTAACCTATTAATTGTCCTTAATTCCAAGGATCTATTATAGTACCCATCGGGATCTTCTAATATAAGTCGATCAAATACATTATGTTTAAGATAATATTCATTCTCGTAGACAGTCATAGTTTTATTGATGGGATGTGCTGTCAATTCCGTATTTGATTTTTTTAATGAGTAATTGGGATAGATACGTATGCTGTCTAAGATATATCTTATATGAGTAGATGCATCTGTAGGGTTCAGAATTTTAGTATAGATATCGACTGTCTTATCCATGTGAGCAGTGTCGACATAGAAATGAATATTGTTAGAGTTAAAGTGAGCATAGCCTTTGTCTCCAGCAAGTTTAGATAATCTTAATCTTTCGAAATCAAGCTTATCTCTATCGTAGTAATCCATTTCTTTTAGAATGGCTCTCTTCTTTTCCTCATCTAAATTTAAGGTATAATAAGTAGTATCTTCTGGAAATATAAGTGAATCTATGACATACCTCTCGTCGAGAGTGATGTCACAATAGAGTTTGACTTTGCGATCATTTTTCAGTGAGTCACAGCTTACAGAGTTTGAAAAATAGCCTTTGCCTTTTAAATAAAATTTTAACTGTGCTTCTGTCGTACGAATATATTCTTGCTGAAAGATGACTGGTGGATTTCCGAGCTTATATTTGATCCATCTTTTGATACCTTTCTTTTCTGCTTCTTCAAAAATATTATACAGGCCTATGTAAAAGTTACCTATGCCGTTTTTAGTTTTTGTTTTAGGTATTGAGTTTACATAGAATTTGAAATCTTCTATCGAAGAAGAATTTTCTATATCGACGATGTTAATGTCAGTACCCATATAAACATCTTCATTATCCTGAAGGTCCTTCGTTAGGCTACAAGAAGATGTCATAAAACAAATGATACATACAATAATGTAGAGCCAATATGTTTTATTCAAATTCAACAAAAACTATTTTTTATTTTTTGCATCAAAGGATTTTTTATAATAAAGACTTACACCATTTTTATTAGAGTTTTCATTTTCTATTCTATCAAAATCATTTTTAGAGAATACTCTCAATCTATAGCGACCGTCCTCTGTAAGTTTATAATCTAAAACAAAATCACCTATGAATGAGGTATAACCTTCAGCTTGCTGATCTCCTTCTATATCTATATTTCCTGTAGCAGATATAGATAGTCTATCGTTGAATAATTGTTTCGATACATTCAGACCTACCTCAGTTATATTGCCACCTTCACCCTGATTAACATACTGAGAATCATAAGAGCTGACATTGATATTGACGTCAACTCCTTTTATAATATTTTGAGCAAAGTTGTTTAGTTGATTAGATATGAGATTAGAGATACTACTCAAAGCGAGATTACTTCCGAAATTATTAAATCCGGAAGATGTATTATCAGCAATGATAAAGTTATCGAATAGGATAAGTCCAAATACTTGATTGTTGAGTTCATTCGCATTCTGTCTTATGTCTCGAAGACGAGTTTCTACTGGATTGACGAGTGAGGAAGATTGTAACTCCGGTATCTGTATGTCAAGACTTATCTCTGGTTGCTCGAGTCTACCGCTTAATGTAAGGTACACTTCTACGTTTGTTCTTTTCTGAGATGCATCTACATCGTCAGTGGTGAGGCTGGGTTGATTTTTTATCAACTCATAAGTGGTCGTGTAGACATTATAGATAGCATCAATATCGAGATTTGCGTTAAGTGGGTTTCCATTAAACTTGACTGTGCCGCCAGGATTTATCTTGAAGTCCTTGGTGATGAAGTCCCCGTATGTAAAGTTATAGTTTCCTTCATTGACAGTATATGTACCAAAGAATTCTTGTTCTCCATCTGGGTTTAATTTTATTCGTAAGTTACCTGATCCACTACCATTTATCTGATCACCAGAAATAGGATCTACTATAAAAGTCAACTTGGATTTCTCGTTTACGTCTAATAGCAGGTTAACATCAAATGGATATACTTGAGCTAATTTCAAAAGATATTCATTTGTCAAATCTTTAAAATCGTCAGGCGAGCCATAGGTTATGTAATCTTCCTCTAAGTAAGCCTCTGCTGAGAAAGGTGATATTGTAATGTCTGTACCTTGTAGGCTTGTCGCTGTGATGTCAACATTGAGAAGATCTGGAGGACCTATGATTGTCCCTACGGCATCAACGATGACTGTGCCATAGAATACTGGGTTATCTTTCGTTGAGGTATTTAAGAAAGTAAACTTACTTGTCTCTAAAACAAGATCTATATTAAATTCCTTCAGCAGATTATGATATATATTACCTGTTAAGGTCGCAATGTTTTCATCTTGGTCATAAATATCAAGAATACCAATGTCTATACTATTGTTATCAAAGTATACTGTATGTTCATCTATCCTGTATCGTGAATTATTAGCGACTATCGTCGTAACTACTTTTTCAAATTCTATACTGCCGTTGGCCTCAGGTTTTTGTGGTGTTCCTTTTAATGTCGCGTTGCCTCTTATCGATCCTTCGCTATCTGAAATGATCTCTGTGAGAAAAGGATCTAATAATTTAAGTTCAAATGCTTCTACGTCTAATGAAAAGTCTAACTCGGTTGTCTGAGTATTGTATGTCCCACCACCATTGACATGATTTGACATTCCTTCTAAGCTTAACTCTGTCATTATAAGTGGACTGTTGGGTTTGGCATTAGCATCAATCCTTAGGATACCCACATTGGTAGAGTCATAAGTCATTTCATTTATTTCAAGATTGATTATGTAATAAATGGCTTCTTCATAGATGTTTTTGACTTTTATATTTCCATTAATATTACCGGTGAGATCAGACTCCTTATCGGTTAACATGTAGATAAAATGGCTGACATTAAAATTGTCAAAATCAATATCTAATTCCTTTTCATTATTTTCAAAGCTATTAATACTCAGTGACTCAGAGTCGTCGCTTAGCACTAGGTTATTAAATATAGCTTCTCCATTAACTAATGTTATAAGGTTGTTATTTGATACAGACCAGTTTCCATTATTTAAGATAATACTATCCTGTACTGTTATATAAATAGAACTGTCTTGTTGAAATATTTCTGTTCCTAACTTAATTTTAGGAAGATCATTTTTGTCTAAGGCAGTAAGTGTACTTCTTATTTTGTTTTCAGAAAGAATATTATCTAAACTTATCTTATTGATGACTACTGATTTAATTTCGTTTTCGTATCCATCTATATTTGCAATAAGTTCTTCTTGATCATTCTTTAAAGTAAGATCTAATTTTTTTGAAAAAATATCATCATAGAATAAACTATCAATACTCAATCCTCCAGATATTTTTTCTTCTATAAAATTGATCTCTGTATCTATTGAGATATTTCTGGCCTGTATTAGTTGGTCACGTAGTATAATGTCTGCAGGTTTGAGCGTATTGATATTACCGTATAAATGTAGTGATTCGTTGTCGTTTGTTATTGGATTACTAAGTGTATCGAATGTATAATAATTATTGATAAATTGTACGATAGAGGAGGGGATATCCATTAACCTATATCGTCCGTCCATACTTATGTCAAAATCACTACTCTTAAGTTTGATAAAGGTACTGTCTATGATTTTCTCTGCTGTTAGCGATATGGTATCTTCACTATAATATTCATTTGGATTAGATAAGATAAGTTGACTTACAGTGAATAGCTGCTTCTGATCTTCTCGCAGAGGTAGACTAAATTTACTTTCTACCTGAGCACTAAGGCTGATACTATCTTGATAGAGATAAAGAGGAAGTAAGTTGATCGTATCTATTTTTGCTACAAAATCAAATGTTGTATTATCATCTATGATACTAATAAGTCCATCATAGCTCAATTTAACATTGGGGTCGTCTACATTTATCTGACCATTGATCTTTCCGTCTGTTATATCTGCATTGATATTAATCAATCTATACTTGTAACCTTTAAAATCAAAATCTGATATGGTTCCTTTGAATTCTGAATTATTGTCTGCTATCTGTAGACCTCGACCCTTAAGTTCTGACTGAAGTGTTATCTTACCGAGATCGGTATTCTTAAGTAAGGTGCCTACATTAAATTCGTCTAATGAAAGTACTCCATCATAGGATAAGCTATCTATACCATCTCGTAAGCCTAATTGAATGTCTGCTTTAAGATTTCCTAATTCAGATTTTAAATAGCCATCTACTTTGATATCGTTTAGATTGCCAATAAGCGTACCATCGTAACTGACAGTCCCTAAGCTATCTAAGGCGATATTATCATTTTTAGCAATAGGGAGTTTGGTAATGTCTGTTTCGAGATTGATAAAGTTCAGGTTGTATGATAAGTTATCTTTATCTGATAGATCTGTAATTATTCCTGTAGCTTGTAGATTAAGAATGTCATCAATACTTATGGACAGGTTGTCTATGTTGAGTTCCTTCAAGTTTCCACTGGCTTTACCTGAAGCCGTAAGTACTTTATACGTCGAAAGACTATCAGGTATAGAGAAGTCCTTAAGTAGATAATCAAGTTGGCTAATGTCGGTGGTAAGAGATTTAAGATCGATACTAATATTATTAGGATTGGCAAACTGATTGTTCTTTGTATTAATTTCTACAGTTCCTTTTAACGTAATTGCATCTCCATAACTAAGATCTATATTTTTTGATTTTATAATTTGCGGATTATAATTAAGCTGATTCGCCTTAAGCTTGATATTTTGATTTTTAAGTATTTGAATATTGCTGGGGATGTATTCTGAGAATATATTCAGGGTGCTATAACTCACGAGTAAGTCGAGATTAGAAGAAGTAATCCCATTGCTCTTTAGGTCGATAAGGACTTGATCTATATTTATGTAATCTTTTGAAGTTTTTAATTTTATTTTATCGAGGGCTACAGTACTATCTTCCATGCGGAGAGAAGCCTCTGTATTAGAGAGTTTTATTTGATTGTTGTAGTTCCCAGATAATTGATTGAGGTCAAGAATTAAAGTCCCATCAAGGTATTGTAAATCTTCTAATTCTAATTCTTCTATAATGGCTGTCGTCGATTGAGACTGTTTGATATTTATCTCATATTTTGATAGTGACGTATTATCTATGGCGATATTCCAGCCTATATCTGGTAGAGTAAATACAGAGCTTTCCTCATTAGATTCTGATGTGCTTAGTCCAATAATTGTATTATCACTTCTGATATCATCGACTTCTATTATCTGATTGTCTATATCAAGTGTATTAAAATCAACTTCAATGGACTTTTGGATTAACGATAAATCAATACTTGAGTTAGTATAATTTAATTTTGTATTCTTAAAGTCTGTAGATCCGATTCCAAATGACCATGAGGATGTACTATCGGTTGATTCTTTATTCTCTGTTGTAGGTATTAAAAAGTCGTAGTTATACTGACCATTTTCCATCTCATAGATATTGATGTAAGAGTTTTGTAAGACAAAATCATCTATGAATATTTCTTTATTTAAAAATGAAAATAGACCTATGTCAATTGATAGTTTATCGGCAGATAAGAGGGTGTCTCCTTGTTGGTCTTTGAATAGAATGCCGGATGCTTCTGCTGAGTCTATGAATTTTATCTTAAGCTCCTCGATTTCAAATTCAGCATCATATTGTTCTGATAAAGTATTCAGTATTTTGTTTTTAGCATAGTTCTGAATACTTGGAAGTTGGATAAGAAACCATAACAATAGGAGTATCAGTATCAAAAAGATAATGATATATAGAAAGTACCGTATGACTTTATGTTTTCGCATTCGACAGTTAGTACTTTCTATTTAATTTATTGTTCATTGATCTTGTAAAGTTAAGCTATTATGATTTGG
>CAZBXL010000002.1:0-50678 GCA_964495785.1 uncultured Saprospiraceae bacterium
AATTATGACTAACGTTAACCCAAGGTCGTTGAAAAACTTAGGTTTTGTTGTCGAACGCCACTTTGTATTCTGGTCTCATGAAGATGCCTAAGTTGTTGGGATCTATTCCGAATTTACTGACATTGTTCCTTATCTGAGCTATTTTCTTTCTTTTCTGATATAGGAAGAGGTATTCTTCTTGTGACTTGTAACGAATATTGGTAAGACGAGGAGTGACGAAAGAGCGATTCTTTCTTATCTACTGTTATAGAGAGGCATTCATCCTTATTTTATAGCTAATTCTAATTCTTTACCTAATCCTATCTCTATGATTTTTCTTAATGTATTCAATTCAAGATCAGATCTATTATTTTCAACTCGTGATATATAATTTCTTGTAGTGCCACATTTTGCTGCTAATTGTTCTTGTGTTAGCCCTGCATCAATACGTTGACTTTTTATTAATTCCCCTATCTTATACCTTTCATTTCTTTTGATATCAGGTTCACTGTTTTGATAGATGACGATTGGGTCTAATTCAAACGAAACACTAAATTCTTTACCTGATTTAAGCTTAATTTTCTTTTTGACAGATTCCCAGCAAAGAGTATTGTTATTAATTGAAACAGTTTTGAATACTTTGCTTTTCATTATTTGTTTACTCGTTTTGTCTTTTTCAAGGTTGAGTTTTTTAGATAACTCCACAAAATCTATTATTCTATGTTCACCATTATTGAGAGCAAAGTATATTTTGAATCCGCGTATTTTGTTGATTCTTATAATTCTTGGAGTTGATTTAATTTTTCTCATAAGATTCTTAATTTAGTTCATTCCAAATTTCCTGAAGTTCGGCTTTATGTTCTTTTGCCCAATCTAAGACCTTCTTTTGTTTATTCTTAGGCAATTCACCTTCCATTACTTGAAGAGTCCTTATTTCTATTAAAGCATCATATTCAGCAATGATAGCGTGAAAATGTGGTGGGTTATGGTCGCCAAAATAGAGGACTATTTTAACTCCTTCGATTATATAAAATATTGGCATAGTACCTAATTAGGTACAATTTAGTTCATTTCTATTGGATACGCAAATTTTGGTTTTTACTTCTCTATAACGTAGTGGCGATAGGTGGCGTAGGCGTAGCCTATGATCATCCTGATCGCTTGTTATCTTGCATATTTCAATTTCTCCAGTGTATATTTTGATTTTTGAAATTTGTTCTCTTTATGAAATTTGGCTAATTCGTTCTTGGCATCTATGAACATCCAAAGTTGAGGGTCAATGGAAAATATTGAACCAATCTTTGTTGCCAACTTATTGTTTAATCTTCTTCTCCCTCTTAATATTGCATGCAGATTAGTGTTTTCATAATCAATCAGTTCAGCAAATTTTGTCTTCTTTACCTTATAGATATCAAGTAGTTCATTGAGGAATTCGCCCACTGGTATTATTTGTTTGGTTGGTTCTGATAAGTATCTCTTCATACTTAGATGTAGTCCGATTCTTTGAAAATTCATCTTATCTTCTTCGGAATAATCTTCAGAATGAGCTTTGATAACCCTCTTTAGCATTTTTATATCAGCAGGCGTCGATTTATTACTCTGTTCGCCGATTATATGATCAAAGTATTTATCCTTTCCTTTCATAGATCTAAGTTTAGATGTTTCTTTATTAGCTTCAATCCATTGATTGGATTTATCTGCATTCTTTCTCTGTATACAAGTTCTGCATTATATTTTTCGACATAGTAGTCAATTAGTCTTCCTTTACTGATGAAGGTCAAGTACCCCTTATAAGGACCTTTATTAAACTCAAATGACAAGAGACAAGCATAGGACATTAGTACTTGGGCCGCGTTTATGTATTTGCCTTTTGAGCCATAATTTGAAGGAGCAATTTCTATGTTCTTCATTTCGAAGAATTCGTCATCTAAATAATGAATCATAAGCAACGCTTCGATTTCTTGCGTTTGGAGCTTATAGATTTGAGATTTCTTTGATTTGGCAAGTTCTGACCAATTGAAATTCCATCCCTTTAGCTTCTTAAGATCAGCATTGTTGGCTTTGAAGATTTCAGCTTTGAAGCTCTTCCCTTTTTTATCAAACAGTAGGACTTGCACAAGTCAAATATATCAAATAAAGATACAATAGTCAAGTTGTTGTGATGTTTTACGATACGCAAGACAACATCCAAATATGTGTACTAAACCATATAAACACTCAACCACAAGACTAACAATTATTGAACGTATTTATGGGATATTAGACTATCGACATATTATTCTTATTGATCTACAAAGTCCTATATTATATTCTATCGAATAATACCTACATGCCCATCATCAGCCATTATTTAACTAGTGAGAGATTATGTAAAATAATGATTTAGAATAGACTCATAGAATCTTAAAGAGATAAAATCTATAATGAAACTAAAGAGTATGGCAAAGCAATAAGAAAGTCTCTATGTTTGCACTCTCTTTTTACAAAAATAGAATATAATGAGTTACATACAGAAGTTAAATGAACGTTACGCTGCCAAAGCGATGAATGGCACAGTTGTCGAGCAAGATAAAATCGATAATATCCTGGAGGCTATCAGATTAGCTCCTACATCGAGTGGCTTGCAGCCATTTGAGGTTTTCGTTATTACCAATCCAGAAATCAAAGCACAGATAAGAGAGATCGCCTGGAATCAAAGACAGGTGACCGAATGTTCACACTTATTAGTATTTGCAGCGTGGGATAGCTATACCGCTGATCGAATTAATTATATGTTTGACTTGACGAATGAAATACGAGGATTTAAAAATGAGGGTTGGGAGAACTACAGACAGAAATTATTAAGTGAATACCCACAACAAGATCCTGAGGAGAGCTACGAGCATGCTACACGACAGACGTACATAGCCTTAATGTCAGCGATGACACAAGCTGTATATGATGGAGTAGACTCTACTCCGATGGAAGGATTTGATCCGCCCTCGTTAGATAAAATTTTAGGCCTAAGAGAAAAGAATCTTAGGAGCTCAGTGATGTTAGCGCTTGGTCATAGAGATGCAGAGAATGACTGGCTCGTTGATCTTGCTAAAGTAAGAAAGCCTATGGATAAGATGGTCACGACCATAGATTAAAACAAGATAGCATAGATTAAACCTAAGTAGTTATGATCTAATCTTTACAGCTATATTCTAATTCTGATAGCTGTTTAAAATGCTCAATGATAAATCAAACAGATAACATATAACGAGCATGATACCAAAATTAGATGGGATATAATGTCCATCAATTGGTATAAGATTATAATCATATAAAAACAAAGCCCATGAGAAGACTCATGGGCTTTGTTTTTTGATTGCAATAATATAATATCTATTCTTATCTAACGATCAACACTTGTTGAGTATGTATGCCCTCTGCATTTTGTAATCTTACGATATACGAACCACCAGGCCATACGTCAGTTTTGATTTCTATTGATTGATGAGGGTGCTCATACTGCTGTTGATAGATCTCTATACCTGCTGAATTATATACACTTACAGATAGATGTTCCTGACTCTCTGAATCAAAACGAATATTCATACGATCAGACACAGGATTAGGGCTGATGAGGATATCTGAGGCATCCAATAACTGATCACTGTGAGTTAGTGATCCCCTACTACCAGCATGTATACCACCGTCATCAATGGTATGTACCGTAGTATATGCCCATTCTTTGATAATGAGTCGTTGTGCATCAGCATTTATAGAAACTCGTATCCAAGCATTCTTAGCCAATAATGAACTATTCAAAAGAGCCAAGCCTATGTAGTAGTCATTATTGTCCTCCCATCCCTCTGCATACCCACCAGATGTACTATAAGCGGAGCCCGTATCTTCGATATATTCATCAGAATTAGAATTATTCATTTGAATAAGATCTCCTTTTTCAAAAACCTTAAGTTCTCTTGACCCAAACGGTGTCATTGCATTTTCACTTGGACTGGCAAAACAACCTCGAGAGAATATCCCAGTAAAGCCCAATTCCCCATCTACCCTATTGATAAAAAAATCTCGTTGGCCATCATCGTCCATATCGACTGCTACATTATCATTGAGATCAATAATCCAACCGTCTCCAAAGTCTTGATGAATAATCTGTGATTGTGCTTGTAACTTTATAGAACATAAAGACAAAAGTAATACGCATAAGAATATATACTTACTCATGATATAAAGGGTTTTGATTAACTTGACATTAATATAGTGATAAAAATTACCATCGTAAGCAACGAAAGGATATAAAATCTCAAATACGGTGTCAACAAAATAAAATGGCCTCAGATGTAAATATCAAAGGCCATTATATTCTATAGAATTATGTATATCGTCGTCATAGTTATCTTACAATCATAACTTGCTTTGCTTTGACTCCAGATGAGGTCTGGAATCTAACAATGTAAGAACCTGCTGCCCATACTTCTGTATCTACTTCTACTCTATTGTTATTATTTCTGTGCTTATGCTGGAACACTTCCACACCAGCGGCATTATATACTCCAATAGTAAGTTCTTCTTCTCCAGTATAATTATAGTTTATATTCATTCTGTCTACGATAGGGTTAGGGCTTACTAAAATCTCGTTGATATCTACTAACTGATCGATGCTCGTAAGTGATCCTCTACTACCCGCTAATATTCCTGTTTCATCAGTAAAGCTTATAGGCTTGTATGCCCACTCTTTGATTGTCAATGTTTCTGCTTCAGAATCTATTGATATCTTCATCCAAGCATTCTTTGTACTTGTAGAACCATTTGAGATTAACAAAGCCATTCCGACATAATAATCCTCATTATCTACCCAGCCTTCTGCATGACCTTCATTACCTCCATATACAGAAACACCATCTTCTACATAATCACTGTAAGTCTCAGAATTCATTTCTATTAACTCACCTTCTTCAAAAATCCTAAGTATAGCAGTACCAAATTGACTAAAGTCAAAATCTGAAGTGCCGACAAAACAACCAGTACTAAAAACACCATTAAATCCTAACTGATTAGCCCTCTTATTGACATAGAAATCAATGACTCCGTTATCATCCATATCAACAGCCAATTCTTCATTAAGTTGGACAACTAAACCATCCCCAAAATCTGTATGGACGATAGTTGATTGGGATTGTAAAGCTAAAACCGGGATGAGAAATACAAATAAAAGTAGATACTTGTTCATAATGTTTTGGTTTTGATTAACTTATATTTCCCTCAAAATACCAAATTATATTTTTATATTAAAAATATTAACATTCATAAGTATTGAAACGTGTATACATGCGACATTTATAAGTTTACAGCTCATTGACATGATTGATAGCAAATTTTAGACCTCTGGATAATCCAACTTGTAGAGTCTAACGATACATCAAGCTCGATTACATCAATACAACTATCGTCCGAATTACAAATTTATAATACTACTTCTCTTTCACCTTTATAAAATCTGTGACTTGCTCTCTGATCAATTGATTAAGTTCAGGCAGGCTCTCTTTTATGGCCGCATACTTATCGAGCTGGGCATCTATACGCTTAGCCAGGTCATCTCTTACATCATACATTTGTCGAGGAGGAGCTCCATCACCTATTTGCACCAATGAATTCAGGTGAGCCAATTTATTCGTAAGTCTTATAGGAAAATTCAGAGGGTCTTGTCGGCTTTTATTCTTTGTCTGATAGAGCTCTTTTTCTATATGCGTAAGAACTGAATCTATCTCTCCTATTTTCATATTGATTATTGAATCTTGATGAGCAGATTTAAATTCTTTCATCTGCTTTTTGAGGTCCCGCATTTCTATAATGGCTTCATGCGCTTCAGTAACTTTAGAGTTGACAGATTCTATAAATTCTCTCTGCTGCTGATAACTTTCTGATGAGATATTTAATCTGGGATCACCCATAATTTCAAAGCTCCTACTCTCATCATATCCATTTATACTCAGATGAACTTCATATTCTCCTGGGACGGCAGTAGCTCCACTTGTAGATCCCCACCAGAGGATCATTCCATCAAATCCTTTAGCATCAGCATATTTCATATTCCAGCGATGCTTATTGGCGCCGGCTTTGATATCTTTCAGCTTAGTAGCTTTATCTTTAGAATGATTAGAAAAAGTCCTAATGGTATCTCCTACATTGTCAAGATACGTTATGCTTAGTGTGTCTATCTCTTCATCATATTCTGGCAGATAGAAATAGCTTGTGACACCACCTGGATGATTAGTCCCTGCTCCCTTAGTATTACTGCTCTGTCCCCCTCTCATACGATATGACGGCGTAGGCGAAAATAAAGCATACTCATGACCAGCCTTATCGCTCATCATTAAAGATTCTCTTAGCACAGCAAGATCATCGATCATCCAAAGTCCTCTCCCTTGCGTCGCGACAATTAGATTATCATTTTTTAAAGTTATATCTGTTATTGGTACTATAGGTAGGTTGAGTTGTAATGGAGACCATTGTTGTCCATCATTAATCGATACATAGACACCTGACTCGGTACCTGCATATAAGGTTCCTTCAGACTTAGTGTCTACACGTACAGCTCTTGTAAAATGTTCTTTATCAATACCGTTGATAATTTTTGTCCAAGATTGACCATAATTTTCTGTTTTGTATATGTAAGGCTTGTAGTCGCCTTCCTTATAAAGAGTACCTGCTATGTAACAAGATGCCGCATCATGGGGATCTGGTTCTATACAATTAATCATGAGCCAAGTAGGCATATTCTTAGGTGTTACATTATCCCAATTATCACCGCCATCCTTAGAGACATGTATGAGTCCGTCATCAGAACCGACCCAGAGCAGCCCTTCTTCTACTGGAGATTCTGCTGCGGCAAATATCGTACAGTAATACTCTACGCTGGTATTATCCTGAGTTATCGGACCTCCAGAAGATTTCAACTTTGTGCTGTCATTACGCGTAAGATCATCACTAATTGTTGTCCAACTATGGCCCTCATCAGTCGAGAGGTGTAAATGATTAGATGCCGTGTACAACTTACGAGAATCGTGCTTAGAAAAGAAAATAGGAAAGTTCCATTGGAAGCGGTATTTCATATCCTCAGCACCATGACCCATTGGATTATCAGGCCATACATTGATCGCTTTTCGGCTTCCTGTTCTGTGATTGATTCTTGTTAGATATCCATCATAACTTCCTCCATATACGATCTCATTGTCATCTGGATCTACAGCAATATGGGCTGATTCGCCACCAGCAGTAGGCTCCCAGTGGCTTTCATTGATATCTCTTCCATCCGTACGATGAGCAATCCTTATTGTACTATTGTCTTGTTGTGCAGCATAGATTCTATATGGAAAATGATCATCTGTGGTCACACGATAGAACTGAGCCGTGGGTTGATTATGATAAGTAGACCATGTCTCTCCCCCATCATAAGTAACCTGTGCACCTCCGTCATCACCTATGATCATACGGTTAGGATTCTCTGGCGCTATCCATAAGTCGTGATGATCACCATGAGGTGCTCGCTTAGATGTGAATGTCTTACCTCCATCATTAGATTTATGATATGATACATTCATCACATACACTCCGTCTATATCCGTTGGGTCAGCATAGATTCGTGTGTAGTACCATGCCCTCTGTCGTAGTGATCTACTATCATTCACCATAGTCCATTTCTCTCCTGCATCATCTGATCTATATACCCCACCGCCTTTTTCGTTTTCTATGATGGCCCATATCCTATCTGAATTAACTGGAGATACAGTAATCCCGGATATCCCCCACACCCCTTCAGGTAGTCCTTCGTTAGCTGATATATTCTTCCATGTCTCACCGTAGTCTATACTTTTCCATATGGAAGATCCATCACCGCCAGAAGACAGGCTGTAAGGCGTTCTTCTTATATTCCACGTGGATGCGTAGAGGTGTCTCGGATTATTGGGATCGATTATAAGATCTACTGCCCCGCTTCTACTATTAGCATACAATACTTTATTCCAAGTATCACCACCGTCAGTACTTTTGTATACACCACGTTCTTGTGTGTCTTTATAGAGGTCACCCATTACAGCTGCATAGATTATGTTATGATCATTAGGATCTATCCTTATTCTTGAGATATGCCTAACATTCCTTAGTCCCTTTTGCTCCCATGTCTTACCACCATCTTGTGTAATCCATACGCCGTATCCGAATGATACATTTCCTCTTACTGTTTTTTCTCCCCCTCCCACGACAATTACATTGTTATCGGATTCTGATACAGCAATGGCACCTACAGAACCACCAAAAAAACCATCAGAGATATTCTCCCATGATCTACCTCCGTCCAGAGTCTTCCATATGCCACCTCCAGTAGAACCAAAATAAAAGAGATTATTCTTACCTGACACGCCAGTCACTGCGCATGAGCGACCACCTCTATATGGACCTATCTCTCGCCATTCTATGGCCTCAGTATATTTTAGATCTAATTGTGCCTGGGATGGCAATGAAAAAGACATGAATCCTATCAAACTAAACAGGAAAAAGCGTAAGCATATATTCAACATGGTAATTCTTTGTAATCGAAATAATTGTGAATATAAACAATATCATCACAAGACTCTGCAAGAGGTAAAGTTAGAGAACATATAAAGAAAGTAGTCCTCCGAAAATACTAAGAATCTGTATTTATTAATTGGATAAATATCTGATACACCTATCAATGTCGAATCTCTAAATCCGCTTACGAGGGGACTTTTGTTTTGTCCTGAAATAAATGTACTCAAAAAGTAAAGCTCTGTAAGGATTAAGAACTATTACAAAATTAGGCCATCGCTTATAAGATCAATTTTTTCTAATATCAATAGAACAAAAACATCTCTTCTATAAGAATCAAATCATTAAAATATGCGTCGACCAATATTCAATCTAATCCCAATACCACTTGGCAATAAGTTTGGACCCAAATTAATAATGTCCGGTCTTACACCACTTACTCGTCTTGCAGCATTGACACCAGCATTTAGAAAAAAGCCATCTCCTACCTCTAACTGATAGCCCCACTCACCTATGATATAACTTAGATTAGAATTTAAGTCTGATGTATTCTGATGAGATAGCATCGCCATTACATAGGTACCAGTAAAATTATTGCCTCCCTCACCTGTCAAAATTTTCTCTTTCATATTGTAATAGTATCTTATGCCGACTTGTGCTCGATAGAGTACTTTATCCATTTTCAATGATCCTACTACATCATTCTCTACATTAGAGAATCCTATGACTGTCTGAAATTCTTGCATAAAAGAAAATGAACTATTTGAGATCTTTAATTCTGATACTAAATGAGGAAAAATATTTATTTTCCAGGTAGGCTCAAAATTCTCAAAATCACTTAATCGCGTTATGGTAAAACTTGTGTTCTCGACAAATCTAAGAGCATACTTTCTATTAACATGTACTTTTACACTTGGTAAAAAATCACCTCCTTCCTGGGACTTTGAATCTCCAAATAAAACTATTCCGAATATAGATTTTCTTGTAAAAGTGACTGCATTAAAACCAGATAGATCTGGCCCAGTTTTGAGATTAAGATATTCAGTCAAAAAACCATTATCCCAATAAAACTTATCATGAATTCTTTTTTGCCCACCCAAGCTTAAAGTCAAACCCTTAGTTGCTCCTGCTGCCGCATTCAACTCATCAGTAATGTCTTCATTTATCGCAATACCAAAACCTCTGAATGCACTAAATGCAAGATATTTTCCCGACAAATTAGAAGCTTGAATTCCAGAATCTACTCTTTTTTTCATTTGGTAATAATACCGTCCCTCAATAGCAAGATTTACATTTAAGTTTATTGGAAGGATATCACTAATGATTGTGGTAGAGTATGTATTAATCGCTAAGGACGTTGAGGTAGATATCTTATGCTCGTAAGATAAGGGCAGTAATTTAAATAGTGCTTTCTTTTCTTGATGTAATCTATAGACATCATCTTCTTCAGATACATATCTTATAGAATCTTTCGACACACTACTCTGTGCCGAGATCGAAATAGCCATTCCTATAAGAGCAGTTGATATTAAAATTATATTTTTCATTTGTTGTTAGCTTGTTGTGTGATAGAAATGATGGTCACATTCTCAGACTCTGATTGAATCTTAGATCTTGAAGTATTGCCTACATCACCCATTATGACAATATCTTTTTTCTTTGAATTACTCTTACTAATTCGCTCATTACAATTATCGGTGATAGAGGTACAGTTTTTACATTCGTACTCATGATATATCTCCAGACCAGGACTGAGATAAACGGTAATAGGAGTATACTTCGCCTTGACGTCATATATGAAATTACCGCTACCATAAGTCACATCAAGTGCTCCATACTCTAATCCAAGATCCACCTTACCACCGACCTTAGTTAATATCATATCAGAACGATTGCCTTCTATTTTAATTTGGCCTTCACTATTGACAATACTGACGTCATCATACTTAGACTTTAAGCTTAAGTCACCCGAGTAATCCATGAAGCTGTTTCGACAGAAATTAGACACGACAGTTACACTTACCATCTGACCTAAGATCTCTATTTCTCCAAATGAATTCTTGAGTTCTAAAGTAGCATATTCAGGTACTTTGAGATTCAGAATTGTTTTCAGATTGGACTTTGGCTTATTGTTGACATCTGTGACTTGAATTGCATTACTAAAGAATATATCCTCACCGTATTTCTCAAATATGACGTTGATTAATTCTAAGTCGGCCTTCGCCTGTTTCTGATCTTTATAACGCGATATAACTTCTACTTCGGCTTCGACATAATTTTCGTCCCATGTCGAGATGTAGATAAAAGTCCGTTCTCCTGTGATGTTGATCGTAGCGCCTTCTTTGTAGTCGAGCTTTTTGCTTAGAGACTTTATCTCTTTAAAGCTCTCTTGACCATAGGTGTATGAAGTCAACATTAATGATGATATGATGATTATTATATACTTCATGATGTTGCAGCAATCATTTCTTTTAATAAGTTTGATTTATCTCGTTCGATTCTAGCAAGCAGCTTATTGATGTGTTCATCTTGTCCGTAGTTCTCTTGCATTTTCTGTATAGCTTCTATTGCAGATTTCAATTCAGCTAAATGTTCTCTAAATTTTTCCAACTCTTCTTCACTGAATATAAATTCATTAGCTTCTATATACATATAGACCTCATTCAGATTATCATCTATCACAACATCATCCGAAGCTAATGACGTACTGACATCAATCTCAGACCTATACATAAATTCAGAATCAGAACCATCTGACCTTGTACATAGAAGATAGACTATAATGGCAAATAGTATTAAAATCAACAGACCAGATAACAGCAGATATCCTTTATAGCTCTTTACTTCTATTGCAGGCTTATTTACTGTAGTATCTATGGTAGAATCAAGTGCATCCGCGATACCCTCCCACAGAACATCAGGTGCTTTATACTCGGGCAATTTGTCTATTGTCTGACTAAGGTCTAAACTTTCTGATATAGCTGACCAATTATCAGGAGCCTCATAAGTATGTTTCCTTAAGAGCTCTACCATCTCCTCGTATGTTATCTTATTCCTCATTCTGCTAAGTATGGTTGTAACTGTTGTTTTAATTTTGTCTTAGCATAATTCAGCTGGGACTTTGATGTACCTACTGAAATATCCATTGTATCAGCTATTTCATTATGAGAAAATCCTTCGATCTCATACATGACAAATACAGTCCTACTTTTCACGGGCAGCGATTGGACGGCTTTTTCTATATAGCCTACATCTACAGTTTCGCTTTGGCCTAAGTGTACTGTGTCTATATCAACATTATCAATCCTTTGGCGCATATACTTATACGTTTTTCGTATCAATATCTGCTTGATCCAACTATGAAAATATGCTGGCTCTTTTAGTTTGTTCAAGTTCTTAAAGGCTTCAATAAATGTCTCTTGAAGAAGATCGTTCGCTTGATTAAAATCTTTGGTCAATCTGTAGACGATGGTGTATAGATTATCTTTGTAACTCTCATAGAGTGTACGCTGTGCAGATCTGTTGTTCTGCAAGCATAACTCTATTGTTGTTACTAAATCCATCGTCAGTAAAATTAGTATTAAATATTAGACTACTGTCTTATATATGTAAATGATAGCTCAAGGTCAACTTGCATATTTACATCTAATCCGTCACTCATTTCGGCTAAGTTCAAATCAATACCTTGACCAAACGTGAGTACGTTACCTTCAAATACGAAGTCTTCTATACCCTCTGAAACAAACTGATCATTCTCGTCTAATGACCACTCCTCTTCCATCCCTCCGAATTCATTATCAAATGGCACAGTAGTGACTAAGGTTGCACCAAGATACAACTCCATCGTCGCATTAAGTGATCCCGTATCAGTTACTGTTCTGTCCTCATTTATCATCAAACTATGATCTCCAGAGTCAAATATGATCTTGGTATCAAATGTCAATCCTGTACTTTTATCGGAAACAGTGCCCTCACCACTAAAGTCAGAAATATTCCATTGTCCTATGTACTGCTCTTCAGGTGCAGCATCCTTAGAACATGATGTAAAAAGTAAAGTCGAAATAAAAAGTATAAAAAGTGATTTATAGATATTCATGATATTTTGTTTTAATAAATTTTGAAAAATTTGAATTAACAACGTTGTAATATCATAGTGTCTACAGAGCATCGAAAGGTTGGAAAGGCAATGAGAAAAAAGTAAATAATCTCTCTAACCTAAATAAAAAGTCAAATATCAACGTACACATGCACCAATATAACTTCCTGAAATACAACACTTTATATGAAAAAAATTCTTAGAAAAATTTTAACCAAAAAAGTAGGCTAAAACAATAGTAAGACTTGCACAAATCCAGCTATACTATAAAGGACCATGTATTGAAAACTTAGTTATGCATAGATAATATCCGCATCAATAATGATAGATGAAGTATCATTTACTTAATGGCCTTACTTTTTGATAGGCGTGATATAGAAGAATAAGCCCCATGCCTGATGCCGCAAAACCTAAAATACAGGAGAGCACTACAAATCCAAATAAGGGACTAAGAAGCAAATACAATCCACCGGCAAAAGTAAGAGTCGTCTTTATATCAATGACAGCCCAAGACAAAGATCTATTATTGGCTACATAAGAATACCATGATTTAAGAACTGCTGTAAAGATCATCCATGCCCCTAAAAGCATGACGATAAATTCTGCAAAAAACAAGGGAATCACAAATAATGAAAAGCCTAATATTACATCAATCAGACCTTCGATGATAAGTGTATTTTTACTTTTAGTAGTATCACCATTGTCAAAAGCGGCCATCAACAATGTAAGTCCCGAGAAAAATAGGACTAAACCAATGACGTAAGTCACAGCCATGATAGTCGCATTAGGATGTAAGATTACAAATAATCCAAACGACAAGAGCAATAGTCCCTTAAGACCTATCAACCATGCATTTCTCTTTATTGTAGACTCCATTTAGTAAAAGTATAAGGACTTATTTATTATGCAACTTATGAATATATTAATAAAAACGTGTACGTCTATGATAGTGATGAGAACATATTCTATAGCTTATTAGTTTGGTTTCCATGCGAATTTTGAAACACCTATTAAAACACAGATCTTAAATTAATCTTTTAAGAAAAGAAGAATACTCACATTACCAAAACTTTTATAATAAAAATAACTCTTAAGTCAACACACGATAGTGCTTATCATTAGAAAAAATTTGCAGTGATAAAAATCTTAATTTTAGAATTAGTATTTTACAACTGTTAATAGCATTCTTGATTGTTTATCATTTGGTGGCGCTTCATGATATAATAGTTAATTCTTTAATCCATTATTAGTAATACACCTATGATCAGAAAAATCAACTTAATAATTTTATCCCTATTGTTTATAAGTAGCGTCTTTGCTCAAACCGTCAAGGACCCCATCGTTGTAGATTTAATGACGAGCTCCACATCGATATCACCAAATTCAAAATCTTATATTATAGTACAATTCCAAATACCAAAAGGAATATGGATGGGTGCAGAAACGGGTGATGCTCGAGTACCGCCAGCTACAGTCATAACACCTCAAAGTCTCGCAGGTTTCGATTTTGAAGAACCTATGTTTCCTGAACCAATTCAAGAATGGGTTCCTGCTAAATTAGGTAAGACATTGGTGTATAAAGAATTGGTAAAGGTAGTCATACCATATACCGTTAATGAAGATGTCAAGCCTGGAGGTTATGATCTCAAATTCAATATTACGTATAGTCCTGGCTACAACGCAGGTAAACTCTCTACACATGTCAAAGAAGAGTATACTATCAATGTCAAAGTAGCTCCTAACTCAGAAGCATCAACCATACCAGAACCTTCTTTAGGTACTGTCAGTGATGATTTTGTAGTTCAAGCTAAAACGTATGACAATATTCCTAAGCTATTCAGATTCATGTTCAATCCCATAAATGAAAATAGTGGTTTCGCTAAGGGGTTGCATAAAATATGGCTTGATAAAGAAGGACATGGCAAGAACATTAGAATTATGCCATTTCCTAACTTAAGTAATACTAAAATTACTGGATCGACCATAGGTATGGGGCTTGCCTTCTTTAATTCAACGAGAGAAGGTACTATGACAGGTAACTTTTCGATGTCTGGTTTTCAGAATAATCTAATAGGTGCAGGTTTTGGAATTTCTGCCATAAGTTGTCCTGGTGCATATCATAATTATCAATTTAACGCGACTTTTGGCGGAGAGAGTTACAGAGACGTTCAGCTTAAGTATGAGAATTATACTGTCGCTGATTCCAAATTTGGCTACAACTTTTCTGCTAAGAGTATAGAAGAACCAAGAAAGAGATTTAATGGCATAGGCAATAATTCATCCTTAGCTTCCGAGACAGCATACAGATTGACTCTACTTCATACCGCCTTAGATTTATATTCTATAGGCATTCAAAATTTCAGATTTGGTATTGGTGCTAATTATAACAACTACGATGTGGGCACCTCATTTCAAAAAATAAGAGACATAGAAGGCATAGACTTTTTGCAAAATGATACTACATTAACTAATGGTCTTGTAGGGCTTAATGGCAACACGATATACGGATTTAAGCTAAACTTTATTTATGATCATAAGGATCAAGAATTTGCATCAGCAAGGGGGTTCTATGCTAAGTTAGTTTTATCAAGAAACAACATCTCGGACACTGATAATACAGATTTCTCTTCCAATTATTATGGACTTAAATTAGATGTCAGTCAGTACTTCTCTGGACCATATCAGAAGTTAATCATATTTATGAGAGGAGGTTTAGATTTAAAATCACAAGCGGATATACCTTTCTATGCACAATCTTCTTTAGGTGGTCTTAATTCTATGAGAGCATATGATTTTGATAGATTCTTAGGACAACATGCGGCATTTGCAAGTGCAGAGATGCGATATACTTTGTTCTCACTACCTATCCTTGGCTACCCAATGGATATAGAGTTAGGAGCCTTTGTTGATGTAGGACAAATATTTGGTGGAACTGAATCTTTAGCCTTGGGAGATGACCTCAAAGTTGACCCAGGTATGACAATGCGTATGATCAATAAACCAAATGTAGGATTAGTATTTAGCATCGCAGATGGTGATGACGGCATTTATTTTACGGGAGGTATAGGTCTTCCTTTTTAGAAGTAAATATTTCTCAAACTAATAAAAATAATCAGATGAATAAGATTACATTTTACGGAGCTGATTGGTGCCCAGATTGTCAAAGAGCAAAGGCCTTCTTAAAGGATAATAATATAGAGTTCGAATTTGTAGATGTAGACTTAGATGAAATTGCAACAAAAAGAGTAGAACAAATCAATAAAGGCAAACGTATCATTCCAACTATTATAATCAATGGAAAATCACATACAAATCCAGACAATAATACATTAGCTTCAGCTCTTGGTATAAATGAAGATCATCGGGTGATTGTATACGGAGCAGATTGGTGCCCAGACTGTAGAAAGTCAAAGTCATTCTTAGACGATAACGGTATCAACTATCAGTATATAGTCATAGATGAGAATGAGTGGTCTATACCCATCATCACTAAACTTAATAACGGCAAGCGAAAAATTCCTACCATTATTATCAATGACGACATAGTATTAGTAGAACCTGAAAACGAGGCTCTACGTGAGGCCCTTAAGATAGATGAGGTAAAAGACGAAGTCGTCTATGATACTATAATCATCGGAGGAGGGGCAGCAGGACTAACGACATCGATATATGCGCAGAGAGACAGATTCAATACCTTGATATTAGAAAAGAAGACAATCGGTGGCAATGCATTCTTGACACAAAAGATAGAAAACTATCCTGGCTTCACGTCGATATCAGGCCCTAAGCTCATGGATAAAATGGAACAGCAAGCTAAAACTTATGGGGCTGTCATAAAAACAGGAGAAGACGTCACAACTATTGAGAAAAATATCCAAGGGTTTTTAGTAAAAACATCCTCTAAAGAATATCATGGCAAATCCATTGTGATAGCAACAGGATCTACTTATCGTCAACTTGGCATCCCAGGAGAACAAGAACTTATAGGATCTGGTGTGCACTTCTGCGCTACTTGTGACGGTGCTTTCTACAGGGACAAAGATATCATTGTTATTGGTGGTGGTAACTCGGCCTTAGAAGAAGGTATATTTTTAGCTGGTTTTTGTAAGAGTGTCAAGATCGTGCATATCCTACCAGAATTTACAGCTTCAGAAACTTACGTAGAAAAACTAAAATCAATAGAAAATATAACGACTTATATGAATAAAAAGTCCATCGAATTTGAAGCCAACGAAGAAGGACTTTTTAAAGGTCTCAAAATAGAGGATAACGATACTCAAGAACAGGAGACTCTTACGGCAGATGGTGTATTTATCTTCATCGGGCTTATACCAAATACTAAAACATTTGAAGGTATGATAAGCTTAAATGAAAGAGGTTTTATCAAAACAACAGGCATGGCCCAAACCTCTCAAGAAGGGATATTTGCAGCTGGTGACTGTAGAGAAGGAGCCATTGCACAAGTGGCAGCAGCAACTGGCGAAGGCGTCCTTGCAAGTTATGGAGTCAAAGCTTATTTAAAATAAACAGTTGATGATGTATCCGTGTCATATAATAGTCTCCATATATCGACAATAGATATAAATTGAAATTATGACTAAAGAAGAAATGTTAGATACTGTAATCCAGCATGAAGTTTTTGCAGGATTTGATACAGATGAAGTAAAACGACTGAGTTCATTATTTACATTTAGAACACTTAGGACATCTGAGGTCATTTTTGAAATAGATGACATGCCTGAGCACCTTATATACTTGATAGAAGGTGCTCTAACTTTAAATTTTCCAGACAGTACAACACTTAAACTTTTACCAGGAGAACTGATCGGTGAGATAGGAGTTCTTAATGGAGACTTTAGATTAGGTAGGCTTGTAGCAGATCAGGATAGTAAAATTATATCCATATGCACTCCAGGACTGCTTGAGGCCTCTACTATTCCAGCAACGATGTCTTTAGAAATAATCAAAAGATTAAGTAAGCGGGTCACAAATTATTTAAGATCCATACAACAGATATCTACTAAAGAAATTATCAACGCAGGAGAAAACGAACATACAGAATTCAAATCTACTTTGAGATGGAATCTGAAAGCCCAAAAAAAAGATCCAAGAATAACCCATGCTGTTCTTAAAACTATAGCTGCATTCTTAAACTCTACCGGAGGAACCCTTATCATAGGTGTCACAGACGATAGCCAAATAATTGGCTTAGAAGAAGATAGATTTGAGAATGACGATAAACTTCTACTCTTTATCACTAATGTTATTAAATCAAGACTTGGAACATTGCACCTGGACAACATCCACTACAGTACCGAAAAAATTAATGACAAAGTAATACTCAGAGTAGATGTCAAACCGAGCAATACTCCATGCTACTTATCAGAGGATAAATTTGATCATTTTTATATCCGAACTGGACCGTCTACAACTGACTTGAGACTGAGTAAAGTCTATGACTTTATAAGTGTTAGATTCAACTTATAATTATATATTCATTTAGATACGACATTCATCAACTGAATTAAGCTATAACTATTCTACTTTTATTGATAGTTAAAGCGATAACCAAAACTTAATGCCACTTGAACGTCATTCGACCAAGTATTATGACCTACTGTAATATTTAATGGTCCTAAAAAAGAATCAACAGCCAAAGAAGCGCCATACCCATAAAACGTATTGTCTACATTGGTCATTCCTTCTAAGCTATCAGAACCATGAGCCACATTTCCTTTGAGATCTAAAAACACCTTAGGTGTCAGTGCACAACGAATTCCTAATTGGAGATTTGTAATTTGAGAAAATGGAGCAGAGTATTCTCTTAAGCCTATAAAAGGCATCGCTTGTTCTCCTGTAAAATAATCGCCTCCCAATAAAAAATTATCAAAAACTATAGGTTCAGATGTATACCCTATTCCGACATTCTGAAAAAGCGTAAGAAAAGAATTTAACTTACTATAGTTAGATAAAAATAGATGCGACCTAATATAGTTACTCGATTGATTTATATTTAAAAAATCTACAGCTTCGTCACTGTTGTATATGATTGAATAATCCGTAGCATATCGAAAAGAACTTGATAAGTCTACCACTAATCCCTTGTGAGGAAAATAAGATCTATCTGTAGAATTGTATTTAAAAAAGAAATCAATGGATTGTCCAGTCGCTTTCAAATCATCAATGTCTAATGGTACAGTTTCTTCAGAACTTAAGTCCCATCTATTTACCTGATAAGCTACACCAGCTAAGATATTATTATAAGGCACCCACATGATTTTAGCAGATGCTTCAAATTTATGACGATCATAATCCTTGATAATAGTACCTCCTTGAAAAGAGTACGTCTGATCGTTACGCTGAAAAGCGCCACCCAGTTTAAATGCAAATCTCTTACGTGGACCAAAGTACTGCTTATAATGCCCATTAATGGCCGGCGACTCTGATATCCTAACCCGCCCAAATAAGGAGGATGGGAGATCAAACAATCGTCTTACGTCTGCTTTTACTATAGCGGCCGCTGCATCAGCATTACTGTAATGTAAACCAAACTTAAATCTTATCGGATCTGATTTTTTAGCTTGTATATCCATGATAGTTCCGATAGAATCAGATAACAACGCATAGTTGACACTTTCAAAAAAGCGAGTTCCGTAAACATAATTGATGCCTCTTTCTACATCATCTATATTATAAAACTTATCTTCTTGCATACCCAGGGAAGATAGTATAAGTGACTCTATACCAGGAGACATCTCTTCTGTCAGAAATTTCCTGACGCTTAATGAATCTGGATAATTTAATGGGACTACGGGAGGAGCTCTTTGTAAGCCCTGAAAGCTGTCAGCTAACTTTTGTAAGACATCAATATTCTCTCTTGCGATCCGTTCGCCTTGAGCTATTATCTCACTTGCTTTATCAAAATCTCCAGCACCATATCCCTCTGATAGATTTATTATAATATCTGCTAACTCTTCTTGCTCTTTAGAATCTGCAATGCTATATAGAAAACTACTCTGTATTAATACATCGAATGCGGTTTTAACTTCTTCCTTTGTTTTATCTACGCCTCCAGTATATGAAGCGATCACAACTTCTGCGCCCATATCAATAACTTCCTGTACCGGAAAGTTTCTTATGACGCCACCGTCTACTAATAACTTATCTCCATATTCTACTGGTGTAAATATCGTAGGTATGGCCATGCTGGCACGCTGAGCTCTGGCAAGATAACCTTTATCTAAAGTGACAATCTCGCCATTCAATACATTGACAGAAACACATTTAAATGGAATTGGAAATTTATCAAAATCTTTAATCAGGTGGGCAGAGCAAGCTAATCTCGCAAGAACTAAAGATAATTGTTGCCCTTCTATTAAGCCCAGAGGTAATTGAAACTTCCCATCTTTAAATCCAACGGCAACGATTTGATTTTTGTATTCTTCTTTTTCTGTAATATTAATCTCTTGCAGATTGATCCTATTACTCAGAAGTAATTCCCATTTTTGGCCTTCAGCAAAAGCTTGTAATTCGTCAGCAGAAAGCCCTAAGGCATATAAGCCACCGACTATGCTACCCATACTTGTCCCCGTAATATAATCTGGCCTAAGGTCTAATTCTTCTAATACCTTGAGCAATCCAATGTGTGCAAATCCTTTTGCACCACCACCACTTAACACTAAACCTAACTTGGGAGCTTGACGCAACGAGTCTCTTTCTTGCCCATACGTTGAAGCAATAAAAACGAGTAAGGATAGGATTATCAGTTGTACTTTATACACAACAAAAAAGAATATTGGATATAATAAAATTCATTCTCAGAATTGTAGCATGATCTCAAATTAAAGAGAAAGTCGCTGCTGATTGTTATCTAATTAAAAACAACTTACTTCACATATAAACTATAGTTCAGTATTATTTGCTGACTCAAGAAATTTGTATATCTGATGTTGACTGCTCATTCTATAATCTGCATGCTTATCTTGATATATGTTAGTCTGGTCTTTATCGATCAAACGAGCTTTTACTTGATCATCAAATTGCATATCTAAGGTAGCTTTTATTTTCTGATGTATGTCTTCATCCAAAATAGGGACTAAGACCTCTACTCGATGATCAAGATTTCTTGTCATCATATCTGCGGAACCTATATATAATTTCTCCTTACCGTCATTAGCAAAAACATAAACTCGGCCATGCTCTAAGAAACGATCTACAACTGACACTACACTTATATTCTCACTCATTCCTTCTACTCCAGGAATAAGACAGCAGATGCCTCTTATGAGTAGTTTTATTTTAACTCCAGAAGCTGAAGCTCGATACAGTGCTTTAATGATGTCCTTATCCTGCAGACTATTCATTTTGAAAAAGATATATGCCTCCTTACCAGATTGTGCATTGGTGATCTCCGCATCTATGAGATCAGTTATTGTCTTTCTTGTATTGAATGGTGATACAAGTAATTTTTTCAGTTTAGGCACTATGATATTTCTTTCTAATAACTGAAAGACCTGACCTAACTCAGATGTTATTTTCTTATGAGCCGTAAGCAATCCATAGTCGGTATAGATCTTTGATGTTTTCTCATTAAAGTTACCTGTACCTATATAAGCAAACTCTTCGATATTGCCATCCGGTTGATCTAATCGAACATACATGATCTTAGAATGTACTTTAATATTGGGATAAGAATAGATGACATTAGCTCCTGCCTTAGCCAGTTTATCTCCCCAATACATATTATTTGATTCGTCAAATCTTGCCTTAGTCTCTATGAATACGACTACTTTTTTACCATTCTCCATCGCCTTAAGTAGACCTTGTGCTATTGCAGAATTCTTAGATACTCTGTATAAGGTCATCTTAATGACTGAGACGTCTGGATGTACTGCAGCCTCTGACAAGAACCTAATCACTTCTTCAAATGATTCATATGGATAATAGAGAAGTCTATCCTTCTCTCTTGTAGCTTGGAATATACAACCAAAACAAGCCAACTTTGCAGAACGTAAAGGTTCTAAACTGATTATTTTTTCAGAAACCGATTCTGGAACTTGTAAGGAAAACAGATCTACTAACTTATGATATCTACCTCCTAAGATTATATCCGTGTCAGTTATATCCAAAGTCCTGTACAGGGAATTAAGAACATGCTTAGGCATATTCTGATCTATCATAGCTGTCGTAAACTGCCCCGTATCACGATTAGGTAGAGAGCTCTCTATCAGATCTCTTAGGTTTCCAGAAAATTCGTCTTGGATATATAACTCTGCATCCCGGCTTGCTTTGAGGCTATAGAATTCTGTTTTGTATTTCTTTTCTATATGTACTCTTATGAGATCATCTAAGAATATGTAGGTATTTGTTTTAACTTCTATAAATCGGCGATGCTCAGCCGGCAATTCATATATAACGAAAGTATCTCCTAAGCATCCTACGAGATATACTCTACCCGACTTGATAAAGTGACGATCATCTTCATTTTCAAATAAGGCCTTACTATTCAATACACCGTCAATATGCTCTTTGAAATATTTCTCACAAAAAGAAATAATTTCTTCATCAAAGTCATCTCTCAAGATTAGATTAAAACCCTTCTCTCTAAGTTGCGGTACCAGAATATTAAAAAAAGAATCTCTATACTGTTCCTCTAATTTATTGATGTTTTTTTTGATCTTCTTGAGCAGCTTATTGGGTTTAGTGATTAACTTTTTCCTAAGTGGCTTATCTAAAGATTTTATTCTTCTGATTTCGGCTACACGGACCTCAAAGAATTCGTCCAAATTAGAAGAAAAAATTGCTGCAAACTTTATTCTTTCTGATAAGGGATTTCTCTCATCATCCATTTCTTGTAATACGCGATGATTAAATCTCAACCAAGACAAATCTCTATTATAGTACTTCGCTTTGCTCTGACTTTCCATTATTTTATTATTTCAATTCAATAATTTGCTCAAATGCAACATTGTTGAATTCTTCAAATTGTAAAGGTACAATGTATTGAACTAATGCTTTCTTAGGACTCATAAAAGAGAGCTTCACATACCCCATAGTACCTATGGCGAATTTTGACCCAAGTCCCATAGCAACTTTATTTTCTTTAGTGCCAGCACCACTTACAATAAAGTATTGATCATGATTTTCTATAAACTGAAGAGTATGTTCATGTCCTGAGGCTACGATGCTCCTACCTTTCTCTTGCAATGCTTCTACTAGCTTAGCTCTATAGGTTTTGTATACGGGGTAATACACATCCTGATCTGACAACCTCACTCTCATACGATTAAATATAAATCCTGATATTGGCAGTGGTATATATAGGTCATCTACTGCTTGAGTAAAGGGAAATAAATCATCCTTCAATGGGAATTTTCCACCATGATGAGCATAAGTATACGGAGGATGATGAGATGCTACTATGAGGGATTTATTTTTGTATGACGTTATCTCAGACTGAAGTTTATTGATAAATTCTGCTGGAGTTTTTACATTACAAACTTCTTGATCGTCTTTTCTTGATTTTTCACTTAGAAACCATTGAGAATCCATCAAAAGAAGTCCTATAGAATCTGTCAATTCGTATATCTGGGGATCGCCACATCCCTTGTCTGGTATAAAGAAATTATTTTGCTTATTAGGGTTAGGTGTCGTTGCTAAAAAAGAATCTATAAGCATCTCTTGTCGTCTTAGGCCTACCCTACCGTAAGCATACCAATCATGATTACCTGGTACGAAATACTTTTTTCCTTTGTACTCCGTCATGGTATTCAGCTGAGCTATCAGCCTATGTCTACCTTCTGGATAATATGGACTTGAAGAAGGTGCTAATCCTACAGGATAAATATTATCACCTAACCATACAATAGCTGAAGCAGAATGCTCTTGATCAAGTTCTCTCTTAAGATGATCAAATACTTCAGTACTCTCACCATAAGGAGCATTACCGGCGTCTCCTATAAGATATACTGTATAGTATGGATCTTCTATACTATCCCCACGAGTCCAGTCTCCCCTATATGATGGCTTATTACTCACACAGCCTGAATGCATCAGACTGAAAATCAAAATCCCAAATAAATAAATTAATCCTCTCACAAAATTGTTTTTCTCAATTCGATAACCTCTCCTCTTCGAAGTATTTTTAAATAAATTTCTTCTCCTTGTTTCAAGTTCTTAATACGATCTTTTATCAAACTTATTGAATGAGGTGCTGCGCAACTCGACCCTAATATGTCTAAGATAATATCACCACCTAACCATAACTTCTGATCTATTATTTCTGCCTGAAAAAAACCTCCCTTAAGGCCCATCTTTTCTGCAAAGGAATTCTTACTTACACGTTGTACAAGTAAGCCTGATTTCTGCGGCACGTTAAGTACACCACTCATATTCTCGTCTAAGAAGTATCCATCAAAACCTGACCAAAAGTGACTATCATCATCGAGTAACAATTCTTTAGCAGTCCTAATATCTACACCATACCCGATACCATCAGAACCTCCAGACTCTGTCAGTATAAAACTCACAATACCAATGACATGTCCTGTCATACTAAAAATAGGTCCACCACTATTACCATGATTAATCGCCGCATCTGTTTGAATAAACTTTGCCATGTGTCCATTTGAAAGTATATTCCTATTGAGGAATCCAGATATATATCCTGATGACAATGAATGCTCTATACCTAAGGGTGCTCCTATGACATATACCTGATGTCCTATTTTTACTTCATTTGAGCCAGGATTAAGAGTGGCAGCACGTAATCCAGGTACTTGCTCCGTTATCCTTATAAGTGCAATATCAGCACTCGGTATGGATCTTATAATCTCAGCATCATAGGTGTTGTCATTATGTAATTTTACCTTTATCACATTGGCCGTTTCAACGACGTGGGCTGCGGTCATGATTAGACCAGTGTCATCTATGATGACTCCAGAACCCAGTGAATTACTGGGACTAATGGCACCTGAAGCGAATTTAAATTCTGTAGTGAATATTGTGACTACTGACTTAATGGATTCATTATAGCGAATAGATAAGTCTTGTGCAGTAGTAAGAGAACTCCAACAAATAAATAATACTATCGAGGCCATTAATTTCTTCATAATATTAATTTTAAACCTTTTAATAACAATAGAACAAAATACAATTTAGTATCCTAACAGCATACATGATTCTTGCGTAGATGCACTTTTGAAAATGTTTTAGGACCAAAGTGTCATATAATGTCCTATGACAACAAACAGTGACAAGCACCAAACATAAATATCGTTATAATAATACCATACAAGAACACTAAATATGAACTTCTAATGAGTCTATATTTTCTTGAAAGCCTGAGCCCTAAGGTATGTACGTCACTTATTATACTCGGATATAATTCTTTCTCATCCCCTATAACCGTAAGCACTTTTTCTTGATACTCACTTAGTTCCATATGGCTAAAGTCTTCAAATGTCATTAGATCTGAAGAATTAGTTTTAGTGATGCTGACACCTTTCTTCCACGCTGGCGGAATAGTCGCAAATATGGCAAAACTGATGGATAGAATATTGGTTATAAGCAAACCAGCAAGAGCAAATATGATATGTGGAGATTCTTCTAATCTTGGATATATATTACTAAGCGCCATAGATATTATTATTGAATTAGCTCCTATTAAGATATTGGCTTTTGTATCGACAATCTTAAGACGTGTATACAAATTCCGTGACGCCAACCTAAACCAAGTCTCAACTCCTTTCTCTGGTTTGGCTCCAGCTTTCTTAAGTTTTTTCTTCAGTTGCTTGAGTTCTTCCATATCGACACCGAGCTCATCTAAGAGCATTTGGTCGATCACTTTTTTCTTTTTCTTTTCTGCTTTCTCAGGTTTCATTATTACGTTCTTTTTTTCACAAAAAATTAAAATTCTAAAAAGACAATGACCCGCCTATCCCGACCTGTGTATCATCCTCGCCAACGTAGTAGCCTAACTTGAATCCCAATATATCTAAAGGTGTAAGAAATATACCACCACCAAGACTGGTATGCCAATCATCATTATCCTCAGTACTAAGAAAAGCTCTACCATAATCAAAGGCACCAAAAATACCAACACCAGTTCTTAAGCCACCTTCCCCTTGAAAAATTTTTATCCTAAGATCAGTTGCAGTGTATACTATGCCATCTCCTGCAAATCGTTGTCGTCTGAAGCCTCTCATCCGTTCTCGTGTAGCTAAATAATTCGCATGAAAAAACTCATATTTTCCAAATGTATATGCAGCTCCGATTTCTGTGGCAAACACTATCCTATGTGTAGGTGAAAATGGTATATAAGCTGTAAGAAAAGATTCCAGCGTCAGATTCTTAAACTGACTATCAGACAAGCTATGTCTATACTGAGCTCTTGCATTGAATTTATAACCCCTCGTAGGTATTATAGGATTGTTGATTCTATCGCTTTCATAACTGAGACCTACGCCAGCATAATATTTATCTACGAAGTCGAATGCTGACAATCCTGCTTCCGGAAAGAAAATAAATCTATTCTCATTATCTCGACTCGGTCTGTCCTTGATATTTAAAAATTCTAAAGTAGGATGAACATTCAGCGTCCTGCCATTACCTAAGTCACATACGAGCTGAGGGTCAAGATAGACGTGAGATCCTTTTATGATGTGAAAATTATTATCACTGGCTTCTGGAAGATCAGGAAATACCTCTTCAAAATTGACATACTCATTAGTCAGACCATAGAAGAATTGTGTAAAAACCGGACCAGTGACCTCCGTATCTAATCTAACATCCCAATCCTCACCAAATACTGACACCCAGTGACCACTATAATTAGTAACAAAAGCGGAATTATCAGAAAAGAAAGATAAACTCATGTTATGATTAGATCCATACGGTGATTTTCTAAATCCATTTTTAGTCCACCAAATATTATAATTGAATCCAACGCCTTCGTCAGTATAGAAGTCTATAAATGGAAACTGTATCTTACGATCAAGCTGCCAGCTCTTTCTATCATATCTATTGATACCTCTTCGATTTTTGAGCCTTGATTTAATTTTATAACCATTAAGCGTCATACCATCTTTACGATCATATACAGTTATCTTAAGGTCCTTAGAATTATTATTGACGACATCACTACCACTACCGCCTACCATCTTAATCTTAATAGAGGACTCTGCATCTCCAGAAAAATTAAATACGTCTGAGTCGTTAAGCCCATACAGTCTTAGCTCATTACAATCTACACCTTCTATGACGCGTGAGTAGATGAGATGCTTTTCATTATCATCTACATGATAGACCTTGACATCTAATTGATCACTTGGAAGAGCTACAATATCATAGACATTCTTACCATCTGTACCGACTACCGTCACTTCTTTTGTCAGAAGCTTATAGAAGTCAATCGCGTAACTGAGTAAGTCATCTCTTCTGATCTTTAGCTTATTGACTATTTCTGGCCCATCTTCATTATAGATATTCTCTGGCCATTCAGCAAATGCTTCTGCAATAACTTCATCTGTGAGATGCTCTTGTAAATATTTAGCTGCAGCTAAAAAGTCATTTTTATTGAGTTCAGAAATAAATGATCTATCAAAATATCTCGCATTAAAAATCAATCCATCCATATAGTCTATCTCATCATCAAACTTTCTAAGTGCTGGATTAAAATAAGGACGACTGGCGACATAATTAACAAAGCCATCATTCTTAAAAAAAACCTGATCTCTGTCTCTTGGAATAGCTCTGTACACTTGCTGCCCATCATCATCTGAGTACATAGACCATCTCCATTGATCATCATGTCTATCCCAGTCCCCTATCAATATGTCAAACAGTCTAGCCTTAAGTACATACTCTTGATCAACTTTAATCTTATGATTTTTTCTGAGTTCATCTAAGAGCTCTATCGTATTGATAGATTCTACTGCATGGCCATAATCAGGATGCCCCTCCATATTTCCACCTGGTCTTTCTTCAAAGAGATAAAGCTTATCACCAAAATCAGGATTATATTCTGTTAATGCTTTTTGTTTCGGGATCCAGACTATCTCAGGATTAGCGTGATAGATTCCTGCAGCATCAGCCATTTTTGGTATGACTAAAGCTCCATAAGGATGAGAAGCTGAGATTCCATCTTGAACTACTGTCTCAGCAAAGGTACCTCTCAATATGCCCGGTACAACTTGAGTTACGTCTTTATTGACAGTACGAGCGACCCACTGATGTCCTTCAGAATCTTCAAGTCTTAAGGATTTAGTCTGAAAACCTCCCCCTTGACGTACGACCTTCAAACCTCCAGAATATTCCTCTAATAGCAATACAGGAACATCTATCTCAGTACTCCATTCCTTTCTGTAAGTCTCTCCCATCCCTACGATTCCCTTCTCGTATATATCTGAGGCACTGGTTCGTATCGTGTCTTTATATACATCCAGCGGATGATAGATTGATGTATCCTGATAATTAATTTGTTCTTTTTTATACAACCTCTTGTTATACATGGACACAATCTCTGAGGGATCATCGGGATCAGGGGCATAGAATTCTAACCATAATTCTAAATTCTTAGTATGCGTTATCTTAGCGAACCCTTTACTCATATACGCAAATTCTGCCGTACCTTTTTTTCTTACAAAATCAACTTCTGAACCACTCCCAGCAATTACATAGTGATTATCATATCGGTGATGGTACTGCATATTTTTATCATGAGCTGATGCAAATACAACACCTTCGAAATTATTTAGAATTTCATAGACAGTAGCTTTGTACTTCTCATATTGAGGATGTCCAAATTTTTGTTCACCTCCACCGATCTTTTTTATACCCGTTATGAGACTGCCCAGAATAGGCAATGGTAGAACATTACTTAACATACCATAATTACCACCTGTTTTACCATTAGAATACACAGGATGATGAGATGCGATAATTATATTCTTGTTTTTGTTTTTAGCTAATTTTTCCTTGATATAAAATATAAGCTCAGCTTCATAATCTATCTCGCAGTTAGATCTTTTTCTTTCTCCTGACCTATCACCTTCCAGTATCCATTGAGAATCAATGAGCACTAATAATAAATCATCCGTCAGTTCTACTACTTGTGGCTCTCCGCATCCATGAGAAGGCACAAATATATTTTTACCATCAGCGGCAGATTCTATGTAATCTTCTACCTCATTCAATGCAGAGGCTGTATAGTCTGCGCCATCATACCACTCTGAATTTCCTGGTATGAAAAATAGTTTGTCCGTATTATCACGAAAAACATCAATACAATGATTAATGGAAGCATCTAATTTTTTGTATGCTGGTGATTCCACTTCTGGGAAGCCTTCTTCACTGATAGAGTTACCGAGAAAAACAACTGATTGCTTTACGTCAGACTTACGGATTTTCTTCTTGATTAGATCTACTATTCTCGAATCAGATAAGTCGTTATCATTTCCTCCTATACCCCCCACCAGAAACACCTCATAGTCTATATCATCAGGATGAATAGGATCTATATAAGTATTGCCTCCATCCTTGCCTCGGATATATGGGTTTTTGGCAGCACAGGAATGCAATAGAATTATTACTATTCCCAATATGAAGTTGAGAGCAATTTGCTTCATACTATAAGTACATTTCGGCTAAGTTATTACGTGATTCTGATATTACTGTCATAAGTAAATATAGGTTTTTCGCTCAGATACTCTAATATTAATGAATAATAGTAAGAACTCAATGATGTGAAAATCCCTTTAAATCGTAATTGTCCTACGTTTAGTATAATACCTGATAGATTTGAAATAGTTTTATGAAATAAGCGTATTGATTGATTTTTTGATTAAAGCAAACAGAATAATCCTACTTACAATATCAGATTCAGAGAGAAATTATATCATAATTTCGATTGATACGATGATACTTTAATGAGATGCACACTTCTTAATTTTCGTCTAATAACATTACTTAATAGAAAAGAACTAGTCTGATAGTTTACAATTCAACTTATCTTTAGTACGATATTATAGTCATAAGCTACAGCGGTAGGACTATTGCATTTGATAGATAAGCGTTAAAACTTTAATTTTATAAGATGAAAAAAATCTCATTAAGTATAATTCTATTTTCGTTTATCATATGTATGGGTACTGGTATAATCGATCTTACATCTTTATTTGATTATTCAGATCAATATATACCGACTTACATTACAGAAGACAACACTAATGAGAATGAAATTTCTGATGAGATGGCAACTCTTGGTCGAGTCTTGTTCTATGACACACAGTTATCAGTAGATAATAGAACGTCTTGTGCAAGCTGTCACAAACAAGAGTTGGCTTTTGGAGATGACGATCAGGTAAGTTTTGGGTCATATGGCGCTACAGGAAGACACTCAATGAGATTAGTAAATGCTCGGTTCTCTGAGGAAGAAAGATTCTTCTGGGATGAGAGAGCAGGTACATTAGAAGATCAAGTCACGATGCCAATACAAGATCCTGTAGAAATGGGATTCAGTGGAGAATTTGGTTTTCCTGGCATGGATGAACTCATCACTCGTCTAGAAGCAATTGATTATTACAATATCTTATTTGAATTTGCTTTTGGAGACAGCTCTGTATCTGAGGAAAGAATACAATTAGCATTGGCGCAGTTTGTAAGAAGTATGCAATCATTTGATTCAAGATATGATGAGGGACGTCTATTAGTAGAAAACGATAGAACGCCATTCCCTAATTTTACTGATGAAGAAAATCTTGGCAAAAGATTATTTCTTCAGTCTGTAGAATTTGGTTCAGAAGGTAATAGAATCGCTGGAGGCATCGGTTGCGCTAATTGTCATACGGCACCTGAATTTTCAATAAGATCTAATAGTAGAACTAATGGAGTCATTCTAGCTGCTAATGGAGTTGAGATCGATGACATCGTCACACGATCACCGACATTGAGAGATTTATTCAATCCGAGCGGAGATCTTAATGGACCTATGATGCATAATGGATTTTTTACGGACATTCAGCAAGTACTTGATCATTACAATGACATAGAAGAGAGTACAGGTATCGAAAATATCGTAGTAGACCCTCGACTGAAGGACGGAGCTCACACTCAAAAACTCAATATGACAGCTCAAGAAATGGATGCTGTTACTGCTTTTCTTAAAACACTAACTGGGTCTGATCTATATACCAATGAAATGTGGTCTGACCCATTCGATGAAAACGGAGAGTTAGAAGTCTTACTTACTATGACTAATACATCTGAAGAAAATCAACTCAGTCTAAATATATATCCTAACCCCGCTGTCAGAGAAATCAATATAGACAACCCAGGTGATATTAAAAGTCTGAGCATCATCAATGCAAATGGTCAAGTCATCCGAGCTGTCAACTCTGTCAATCAATCAACGATTAAGATAGTCCTCACAGATATTGATCCTGGCATCTATATCATCATCGGGCAGAATGAGAATACAAAAGTCATTGCAAGTCAGAAGTTCTTAAAGATATAGGTTATAAATAATTAGTATACAGTAAATTATTTAAGTGGAGGAATAAGGATCTAATTTCATTTAGGAATGAGCAAAAAAGTTGAACCTACCCCAACCTCACTTTCTAATTCTATTCTATAATTATATATATCAGCGATCTTAGCACATATTGAAAGACCAAGTCCTGCCCCATCGTATTCGTGCTTAGGGTGTAATTTTTTGAACATCTCAAAAACATCTTTTTGATAACTTTCTTCTATTCCGATACCGTTATCCTTTACGCATATGACATCATTCTGATCACCTTGCACAGTAATATCTATCCGTTTTAGTTCTTTATCATTATACTTTATCGCATTCTCAATTAGATTCTTAAATAAGATTAACAATAAAGAGCTGTCACCCTTTATCGTAGGTAAGTTATGATGGGTGATGTTCACATTTTCTTTCTTTATTGTATCAGATATTAATTCCTTAATTTGATCGATGATACTACCAAGATTTACATCATCATAAGTCATCTTTCCTTCATTTTGGATAGATGAGAATTTCATTATCTTATCGATTAAATTATAAAGCTGCTTAGAATTCTGGGATATCATACTAGCATAGTCTGATAAGGAGCTATAGTCCTCTGCTTTAAGTTTTTTATTGAGCAAAGTGCTGAACGAGACCAGATTTCTTGAAGGTTCTTTTAGGTCATGTGCAGTTATATATGTAAACCTTTCTAATTCTTTATTAGACTTTATTAGATCTTTAGTTCTTTCTTGAATTGAAGCTTCTAAATAATCATTATCATTCTTACTCTTACGGTACGCATAAAATAATGCAGCAGCTAATAAGCCTATTAAAAAAATAATGACATAAGCATAAAATGCTCTCATCTCACTACTGTCGTTTTCTAACTTAAGTAACTGGTTCTCTTGTTCATTTTTAAGGAGCTGAAATTTAAATTCAGAATTAGCAATTCTTTCTTTAATCTTGATTTGATTGAGGCTATCTCTTCTCTCTGATAAGTTAAGCTGAATCTCTAAGGCTTTTTTAAAATTATTTCTTTTAAGCTCCAGTTTATAAGCGGCATTCATAACATCTTCATAATACACGAAAGTGCTTGTGTTATTCATTATTTCTATAGCCTTATCAATCTCTCTTTTGCTTTCAAATAATTTATTGTTCTCGCGATATATTTCACTCAACAATCTCCCACCATATACTTGACCAAGCGGAAACGAAATTTTCTTTGACAATTCTATTGCACTATTCGCGTGGAATTCAGAAACTTTAAATTCTCCTTGTTGAAATTTCACGTCAGAAAGGAGGTAATGCCCTGTACAAACAGAATAATCATCTTCTATTTCTGCAGCTAATGATAATGTTCTTTCAAATCGTTCAATTGCCTTCTCAAAAAGCCCCTGCTTCATATATATGTAGCCTACATTACCGTAACTATATAATTCTGTTTGCCTATTACCCGTCTTGATACTTAGCTCTAAACATCTCTTTAGATAATCTAAGGCCTTATCATATTCTCCTTCTTCTCTATATACAAGTCCAATATTATTGAGTTGCTTAAGTAAGTCATCTACGACTACAAGACGTTCGTTAATCTCAATGGCTTTAAGATAGCTCTGAATAGCTAATTCGCTACTTCCTCTATACTGATAATTGACACCTAAGATATGATAAGCGAATGCAATTAGAGTGTCATTTCCTAAAGACACAGCTTCATCTAAAGCAGGCAGTATTAATTGATAAGCTGTATCGACAGAACCCTTATTTTGCAGCATGTAGGCATATAAGAGATTAGATTTTATGTGACTGTAGGTTTGAGTTCCATCATTAGACGATCTTACCTTCAGGACCAGATTCATAGCAAGATCTGGATCTGTTCTAATGACTTCATAGGCTTGATCTATGTATATCCTAAGGGAGTCCTCTTCAGTATTGGCCCTTGTAAATGAGCAAATAACTGATGTAATAAAATAAATTAATATGACCTTCCTATACCCTATGACTTAAAATTCAATCTAGTCTAAAAAGTAAAATTAGACTTAATTGAAAACTATTTCCACATGAGATAGATCTTGTAGCTCAAAAACTCACGAATTATCGGCGATTGAACAATATTTTTCCCCAGATTAAATATCTATTCATACGTTATTTTTAAAAACGACTATTCTACCAATCGTTAGCTTGTACAATGAGCTCTGATATATCGTAGACCATGACATCTTCCTTGTCTTTAGACTTAACACCGTCTTCCATCATGAGGATACAGAATGGACAGTTAGCTGCGATGATATCTGGTTTTTCTTCGAGTAATTCATTGACCCTTTCATGGTTGACTTTGGTATCTGTAGCACTATCTTCTTCCTCTTTGAATACTTGTGCTCCCCCAGCACCACAGCAAAAACCATTTTTTTTATTACGTGGAACTTCCTTAATATCAGCGTCTAATTTGTTAAGAATCTTACGAGGTGATTCATAGATATCGTTGATACGACCCAGATAACATGAGTCATGATAGGCTATATTCATTCCTGAGAAAGCACCATCTTTTATTTCTAACTTACCCTCATCTAAGAGTGTCTGTATAAGTTCTGTGTGATGGACGACTTCGTAGTGACCACCTAATTCGGGATATTCGTTTTTTAGCGTATTAAAACAATGTGGGCAAGCAGTGACGATTTTATTGACATTGTACATCTTCATCGTCTCTATGTTCTGCAGAGCCATCATCTGAAAGATGAATTCGTTACCACCTCGTCTTGCAGGATCTCCAGTACAGGATTCCTCATTACCTAATACGGCATATTTAATTCCAGCATGATGTAATATCTTAGCTAAGGCTTGTGTAATTTTCTGTGCACGCGGATCAAAACTACCTGCACACCCAACCCAAAATAAAATTTCTGGTTCAGTGTCTAAGGTGGCGTACTCTGCTAATGTATATACCTTCACTTTTTACTTTTTAAAAATTCTAAAATAATAATTCGTATTTAATAATTATTCAAACCTAGATTGCCGATATAAAACATGATAAATGCTCTCAGCATTCGCCTCGCCGGCAGGCTTTCATTTCTTTCTTGAAAAAGAAACGAAACAAAGAATTCAAGGCTATACCCATTTCTTAACGCTAAATAAATCATTAATAACTAAACAAGCGCCAACTCCTTCCTACGGTCGTCAAACAAGGCCATTGTTTTTAACGTTATAAATGTTCTATTTATCTAAAATGGCTAAGGCCAAATAAACTATTAATTTCAAAAAAACTTTATATCAAATTTAAAGTTCTTACTCTGTTTCTAATGACTTCGCCCATTCTATACGTTCATTAGGCATTTGCCATACTGCGCCGGTATTCTCAAGACTTGTAAACATCGGTGTCCAGTCACCAGGTCCTGAAGAATCAGTCAGTATTCTATGGCGACGTAATTCCAAAATAGGCTCTAATGGATTAATCAGCACAGGACAAGCCTCTACACAAGCATTACATGTAGTACACGCGAATAATTCTTCATCAGTAATGTAATCAAAAAGTGATTTTCCATCATCGTATCCTGTCGCATCATAGCCTTTATCTTTGATAGCAGCTGCCACTTCCGTTGTTCGATCTCTCACATCCATGACGATCTTACGTGGAGATAATTTTTTTCCTGTAGCATTAGCGGGACACACGCTTGAGCATCTACCGCATTCAGTACATGTGTAGCTATCTAAAATATTCTTCCATGACAGTCCAAAGATATCTTTCACACCAAAATCAGGTAACTCATCCGTCATATCCCCACCCGTATCTTCTACAAGTCCCATCATAGATTTCACCTCATTCATGATCTCGGGCATATTATTCATTTCTCCTCTTGATTTAAGCTTAGAGAAGTAAACATTGGGAAATGCTAAAAGTATATGTAAGTGCTTAGAAATAGGTAGATACAATAAGAAACCAAAAACGACAAGTATATGGAGCCACCATCCTGCTCTCTCAAGTAGATGCAGGCTTGATTCTGACAAACCAGAAAAGAATGCATTTCCTATAATAGAACTAAGGACAAGATGACCCGTCTCAGGATAATGTTGAGGATCTAAATTTTGCAACAAACCATCAGCACCATTCATAGTAAAAATAGCAATGATCAAAACAATCTCAGCATAAAGAATATTGTTAGCATCTAATGAAGGCCAGCCTTTCATCTCAGGCATGATAAGTCTCGGTACTTTAAATAAATTACGTCTGGCTAAGAAAATAATAGTCGCTATTAAAGCTCCCAATGATAAAAACTCAATAGTATTAATAATCAATGTATACAAACCACCTAATGCTGAAGCAAAGAAACGGTGCTGACCAAAAATGCCGTCAATAATTATCTCTATCAATTCTATCTGGGTAAATAGGAAGGCGACATAAATAAAAAGATGCAACACTGCAGGTATGATACGCTTGAACATTTTCTTTTGTCCAAAGGCTACGAGTAAGACGTTCTTCCATCTGACGCCAGTATCACCGCCTATTTTCTGGGTTTTACCGAGCATGATGGCTTTGTATATATGACCATAAGATCGGTACGCTAAAAACCCTACTATCGATAGCACGACAACAAACAAAACTTGCTGAATCATAGATTATTCTTTAGTCTTTTGCTATAAATGTAAGGAAGCAAGCGAAATATGTCAGCCTCGCAAAGCAATTTTTATATAAAATAAAACCTATGTGTCTATCTATCAAGCTTATAGCTCACAGTAACATAGTAAGTCCGTGGATCAGATGGGATGATTCCAGGCCCTGGGTACCCTGTTGCTCTACGTGTAAAGTAATCCCTATCCCAAAGATTATTTATCCCAGTCCCCACCTCTATAATTCCTAAATTCATTGTTAGACTTACATCTGTAATAGCATACGCTGGAATGACTCCGATGATTCCATTCCTGCTATCTCCGGTAGCTGCTCGATCAGAATTCTGCACATCAGTAAACTGCTCAGAAAGATAAGTGAACTGATAAGAAAATCTGATCGATTTGTAACTTGCATTCACTCCTGCTTTGAGATTTATAGTGGGTATAAATTCTACTTTCTTACCTACGACATTATTCTCTTCAGATTCGATATACTCAGAGAAAGTGTATGATAGATTAGCAAACATATTAAGATTATAAGATCTTGTCTCAGGACTGATCCATCGAGCTAAATTAAGATTAACCAATGATTCAGTACCCGCTATAATCGCCTGCCCTATATTCTTCCTGACTCGATTAGCTCTGTCATCTAATATAATTCCGATACGATCATCATATAGAACAGAGTAAGCAGTGATGTCGTACGATAGTACATTATCGACTAATCCCTTAATACCAATATCGGCTGTAAAGCCCCGTTCATCATTTATATCTGGGTCTACAATAAATGTCGGATTGACTACTCTGATATCACTGAATGTGACTGACCTATAATTCTGTGATAAGTTAGCTACGAACTGAAATTGCTTACTCTTACGATAACTCATTCCCAAACCCAATAAGACAAACTGACGTGATAGAGTCCTATTATCACTCAGCTCATTATTAGCGATAGGGTTACCCGCATTATCAAAGACAACTTGATTGTAATTGCCTATCGACTCAGTTTTAATATACTCAAATCTGGCGCCAGGAACGAGCGATAGCTGATCATTGAGATAGATAATATTTTCTGTAAATGCCGACACATTTAAGTTAGGAAAGCTAAAGTCAGATTGATTAGGATAATCAGGAAAAATATCATTATACAACCTGAAATCTGCATCTACACCAGTAGAGCCAGCACCTTGTACTGATAAGTTATTGGACTTATAATATTTAAAACCGACGAGTGTCGTTGCTTTTTTTGAAAAAACATTATAGTGATCAAGTAGCTTCACTTCAGCACCTATATTATTAAATTCTCCAATAATCAAATCTCTGGGAGATATAAAATTCCCATCACTGTCTTGCTCATCAATAGATGTAATAGGATTAGAATTGAGATCTATGGGATCGCCTCTGTAACCAACAGATCTTCTAGCAGCATCCAAAGCAAACAAATTAATAGATAACAATTGTCCTGAATTAAATTCATGATCGAATTTAAAACTGTATAAATTCCAATTGACATCAAACCAATTTCTCTCGCGAGTACTCTGATCAGGATTGATTAAAAATTGATCATCCGTAAGTCCTCCGGCTTGCTGCGCCAGATAAGTATAATGCGTATACTCAAACCCAATATTTGTTGACTTACTGAATTTATATTCTAATGATAAAAATCCATTGTGGGCATCATAATCCGAAAAGTCCCTATATCCATCACCAGTCTTATAGTTATAGAATCCATTAATAGATAACTTACCTTTATTGATACCTAACTGATTAAAACTACTAAAGGAACCGAACGAACCTACTGTCTGATTAGAAACAATCTCAAGTTTTTTGAAGGAAGGTATTTTCCTAATTCTAAAGTCTATTAAGCCTCCGAACTGTGTCCCATATTGCAGCGAACTTGCTCCTCTGACGATACGTATTTCTGACAGTGACTCTGATGGTGGTGTATAATAGTTTTCAGGATAGCCTAATACATCTGCACTGATATCATAACCATTCTGACGTGTGTTGAAATTAGATGTTCTATTGGGATCAAGCCCTCTCCCACCGAGGTTCAATTGTAAGCCACCATCATTACCTTCATATATATTGAGTCCAGCAACTTGAGCATATATCTGCCTTGCATTATTCAGTGCAAGATTACCATCTATTAAATCTAAGATGACAACTTCAGATTTTTTTCCAGCGTAAATCGAAGTTCCTTCGATATCGTTTAGTTGACGAGTAGCAAATAATTCTTCTCTCTCAGAGATTATGTCAATAGCACCGATATTATAATTTAATTCGGCCATGTAAAAACTATGTGACATATCAGCCAGCACAAGAACAGTATCTATCTTAGGTTGTAGACCAATAGAGAATAAGGTGAAGATTTGTTCTCCAGAAGGGAGGTCAGATATTATAAATTTTCCTTCTCCATCAGTGATGTAAGTCTTACCAGATTGCTGATGATAAATTTCTACTTCTGATAGAAGAGATTCGTCATCTTGCAAGCGGACCTCACCAGTCATATCATACTGTGCATAACAACTACATGATATTAGAACTAATGCCAACACACATATATAACTTAGAGGTCTACTCATGAAGCGGTGTAATATGGTTCTGACACAATTCTCTGTAGCTAACATCCAGAAGATTAACATTAGGGTCTATAAATGGTTGATTAGGTCGACCATTAAGAGCAGCATAACTCTCTACATATACTTCAATGTTCTCATGTCCTTGAGAGCTAAAGTGCTGACCTAAGTACTGAGCATATTCTAATATGAAATCTGGCTGAGTAGACATTTGTTTTTGCTGCAGCGAAGTTAAGAAATCCTCATTCTGAACATAGAATCTTTTTTGTGATAGACCATCAACAATTTTAAAATTAGCATATCCCGTTTTCTCCATTAACATCACCCTCCATGAGAAGCGATATCCCTGCTCGGTCCAATAGACATTGTCTGTCAAGAAAAAACATCTCAATGGGAATATTAATTGAAAGGCCATAAAAGCCATAAGTATATATCTAACAAATGGTATCTGATGTATCCCGCTCACTGAATTAGAATGTTCATTCTGAAGTGGACCTTCTTGGTCTATCGCCACTGCCCCATCCCTACTCATCAACTTATCAAAAGGAAAAAACCTCACAACAAACTCCATAAATCGCTCATGAAATTCTGGGCTGAAAAATATAATCGTCCCAGCTATCATGATATAAGGAAACATCCCTATGGGAAACAAAACTCTTGTCAGAACATGGAATACAATAACAATTATAAAAGCAAACACTCGTGTACGTTTCCACAACAATAAAAAGACGATAGATAAATCATAGATAGCACCACCCCAACTAAATAAATAATGTAACCACTTCTCGTGCATCACTGCTCCCAACAGTGGAATATCCATCTTAGTCGGTAGCCATATTGACAATGGCATAGCCAGCATTATCCAATCATAATTAAGCTTTGCAAGACCGGCATAGATATAGACGATGGCTAAAATAAGCTTAACAATATCTACTGTCCATCTTGGTATGTACTTAGAGCTTATGAGCTTATTATGCTTTGCATCTATAGAATAGTACGCATGAGCTGGCAAGAAGATTAAAAGAAAACTCATGACCGAAACGAAATAATAATGATTAAGATAAGTCGTCTTATCCATCAATTCTATATATGTAAAACATAGGAAAAATGTGATAATCGATGATCTATATTTCCAACCTATACAGACGCCAACGGCAGAAATAAAACAAATAATAAAAAGTAGATAAGTCCACTGACCAGGGACTTGTATAAAATCAAAGCCGGTATAATGAAAATGAAATTTTGGAAGCAGATATAGTTTTTCTATCCATCCATTGTACCAAAACCGAATGATACTTATCGCCATTATAAGACCAAATAAAAAACGAAAGACCGCCAATGAGGCAGCCTTTGTTTGTTTATCTATATAGTCTTGTAATAGCATGTTGTTCATTAATCACCGTCAGCATCTACAAAATCCACTTGGATATTTAATGCCTGAAGCATATCTACCTTTAACAAAACAACAGCGACTTGTAGCTCGTCATACGTAGCGAGCATTTTAGAATTATCCACATTAATTTGATTACTAAAATCCTCTGACAAATCGATGAGAGAATCCGATACAAGCATCCACTGGTTAATGATAAGGTCTGCAATATTAGGTGTTCCATTTTGTACACTGATATAATCAAGGTAAGCTTTGAGACTTGTAACAGTGCTATTATCAGATGAGTTACCACTAAAGAAATCCTGAACGGCATCGAATCCTTCAAGAAATAATTCTTTAGAATAAATTGCTGAATATGGCGCTTCTACTGATGTAGCTATTGGGCTACCAGAAAATACGCCTGCAGGAATTCCGATCTTACCAGCCCTCAGATATTTTTCATAATAAAATAAAAAATCATTAACCATCTTATCAACTGATGCAGTAGCTGAAGATCCACTGTTGTTGATGAAGGTAGATCTGTAATTAGACTTCCAATCTTCTGATACAACTTCCGCATTAGAATGCAGATTTTCTATTAGGTCAGATAGATAAGCTTTAGCTCCAGTATCCGATAAAACTTCAAGAATCATCTCATCACTATCTCCTACTCCATACAACAAGTAATCCAGTGCTGGAAAACCCTGCTCATCATAACTTGAAGGAAGAGTTAGATTATAATCTTGAGTCGTTATATTCTCTTCTATAGACTCAGTATCCGTCGGATATACATTTGTAAAATTGAGTAATCTAATTTCTTCTGCCTTCCCAATGTTAAACATTGCTACTCGCTGCCATGCCTTATACGCTTCTATGTACGAAGCCCTTAGTTCAATAAGCTGCTCCTCTGTAGATTTATTTATAAATTCATCCTTATAGGTATTGAATTGTCCTAATGCATCTACATAGTTCTCGAATGACGGTATAATAATCCCATCAGCCCAATCAGTCAGCATAGCTTCTCTATCAAAACTATCCGTGAACATTTCCATAGGCTCTGAGTCATCTCCACAAGAGACTAATACAAGCAAGGTTGTTATTAAAGATAGAAGTATTATTTGGATAGATTTCATAAAAATAATTTTACTCTGCAGCTTGTTCTACTGTAAAATCAAACTTGTCAGCTATAGATTGTGATATTTCATCTAAAGTGCTGGCTTGTACATCCCAAAAGCCATTGCCTTGAGTCAAAGAAGATATATAAGCATCTACTTCAGATCTTGAAAAATAGGTATTATTAGAATCTGCATTTCTCGCAAATCTCAAACTGTATATAAATCCAAATCCTTCAGATAAGTCGTGAAATCCACCTCCAAAATCACCATTGCTTAGTGCTACTTTTCCTTGTTGTAAATAATACACAGCTCTGATGGCTACGATTTCTGCTAATCTTTCTTTAATAATGGCTGCTTGCTGATCTCGTAACTCATAATTTTTTGCCACGATTGCTGCTCTCCCAGTTTTGTAAGCAGAGAATATCTCTTCTGCAATTCCAGCAAAGTCAGAATCATTTTCAACTCTGGACAAATATTTATTAAGAAAATTATCATCACCTAACGTAGCGAGAGGATCTGCTGTATCAGCAGAAAAACCAAATAGGTAGCCATAAGCCTCATCCCAAAAATGCTCCATCGCAGTATATGTATTCTCAGCATCCGTGATCACATTATCATTATCTAACTCCACATTATCAAGTAAGTCTGCACTTAGATAGTTATTAGATATTTGATCTACAATAAGTGCTCCTATGAGCGACTTACCGACGGCCTGATTATATTCCAGACCTTTAGCATTGATATATCTTACTGAAGTTCCGTCTGCAATCTGTCCTGCTACACCTTCTTCAGCTAAAGTATTTTCGTTAGGAAAGACTTCCTGTACTTGAGCAGTTATCCATTCTTGTAATTGTGCCTTTATCTCTGCAGACTCTACCGCATTAGAAGAGAAAATATCCAATGAGGCTGCCACCTTCGATTTTACACTTTTAGATGAAGCATTGTAGTCAGGGTTCTCATAAGGATCTACATCATCACCTGATGCACTTTGATTAGCATACATTTCTATGAGCTCTTCTTCGGTTCTATCAAAGTCACTCATAGCAGCTACTAACTCCGTTGCCATTCCTATTCTCTCAGTCTGTCCAGAGAACGAGACTGTAGATTCTCCGTTTCTTTCAAAAGTATATAAATCAGGTACGGATACCTCCGTATTAATCTCTAAATTATCAGAGCAAGACACCATAAAAAGCATCATTAATACACCTAAAGCATTGATTATCAACCTCATATTGGTCTTATTCTTATTTAGATTAAATATAAGTAAGCCCAAATATATATAAAGTAATTATACTGTAATGCGAGAAATGGAAGTTTTTTAAAATAAATATTTATGGGTCTTTTATGGATTGTATTTTCAACTATTCACACGAGATATAGACTGTATTACCATAAGGTTTCTTATCCGTTGTTACAGCTCATAGTCCGTTCATCTTGTACAATAAAAAAATGCTCAGAGCAACCAAAGTCACTGTGAGCATTCAATCTCATTTTACTAATTATTCTTATGATTTGTCTTGCTGAGCAAAGACTTCTTTCAATAAGGGCGAAGTCCTTAGGCTTTTATCTTCTCTGATACCCTCTTCTTTATTTTGAATCAATTCAAACATGCCATCTAATGCTTTATTGTTGACATGATCATCTAATTCTGGATTAAGCTTAGAGGTGAATGGAATCTTATTGTATGCTCCTACTGCCGATTGCCAGTACTCTCTTGCATTGACTTCATCTAATGCAGTTTGTATGACTGGCATAAACTCAGAATACAGTTCTGCACGAGATGTCTTCTCGAGGTATCTCGTGGCAGCATCATCATTACCCATCAGAATATTTGTTGCATCGCTAAAACTCATTTGCTTTATTGCATTTACAAAAATAGGAGTAGCTTTCTTTGCGGCTATTTCAGCAGCTTCGTTCATCTTAGCGATAAGATCAGCTTCTATATTCTGAAACCCTGGCAACTTAGAGACTTTAGATGTCACTTTCTGAGCCTCTTCTGGGATAAGAATCTTATAAGGTGACTCTAAGTATCCATTAGTCGCGGAGAGTGACTGTACAGCATTATCTACACCGACTTCTAACGCTTCCTTAAGACCACCGGCAACATCTCCTGTGCTCGAAGCACCACTTATCATTTCTTTTCCTTTATCTAATAGCTTACCGAATTGTGCTTGTGATGTCAATGCTCCGAATGAGAACAAAGCGATCATTATCCAATTTTTATTCATGACAATTACATTATTTAGTTGATACAATAATAACAGAAGCCTACAGCTTTATAGTGTTAAGGAATGATTAAATTATAAATGCTTAACGCAAAAAGGATAATCGGTGCCTTTGTATGACACTCAATGGACACTTTTATACCAATCAGAATGCGCCTCCTCCTCAGAACCTAACTGTACGATAGCTCCTATCTCCGGTGTGCAGACTTTGATATCCTCATCACTGATAGAATCTACAAACTGTTCTACAGGCTCTCTCCATGGATGCATAGCCAATGTGAATCCTCCCCAATGAATGGGTATCACAACTTTTGATTGACTATCTATCGCTGCCTGTGCACTTTCGTTTGGAAACATATGATTATCTCTCCACAGTTCGTTGTATTGTCCGCATTCTGAAAAACACCAATCAAACGGACCATACTGCTCCCCTATTTTTTTAAACTCTTCATCATATCCTCCATCTCCAGTGAAGTACATAGCTACAGATGAAGATCGAATTATCCAACCTCCCCATAGTCCAAGATTTCTATCAGAGAATCTTCTACCGGAGTAATGTTTAGATGGGGTAAATATAAATTCTAAATTGCTAACATTTACACGTTCATACCAATCTAATTCTGTAATCTTATCTGCAGCGACCCCCCATTTCTTGAGATGTCTTCCTATACCCAGTGGGCCATAAAAATGCCTGACTTTAGACGTCAATTTCTTAATGCTTCTATAATCTAAATGATCATAATGGTCGTGAGTTAGGAGCACAAAGTCAATATCAGGTAATTGATCCATCACATCTGGTATACCATCTGAAAATCTCTTATTTTTCTTAGGCAACATAGGCGTCACGTCATCACCAAACATAGGGTCTACAGCGATAGTCAATCCGTCAACTCTGAATAGTAAAGTCGAGTGACCATACCAGATAAATTGTGGTTTATCTCCATTGAGAAAATTATCTTTATCAAAGCTGACTACTTCAATATTGTCTTTAGGACGAAGGGCGTGTCGATTGTTTTTTCTCTCACGCATCAGCTCAGGTAATTTTTTCAATGACATGAGAACATAAGACCGATTTAGATTTCTAAAAAGTCCTTTCTTAAAGTTTGGGGATTGCTCTAATCTATGCCTCTCCTCTGAGCTTATAAGACCACCAAATACTGGATGATATCTTACATAAAGTAATAAGGTGACTGCCGATACTACAGAACAGAGAATGACAATCATAGTCCTTAATTTCTTATAATAATTGGTCGTGCAATATTGATGCTACACCACTATAGGCCATACTCTTTAGCCACAGATTCAAAGTCAGGTAACTTATTAATATGCCACTTATCTAAAATCTTTCCATCCTTCCATAGAACAACTCCTGGATTAGATCTTACGATAGTCTTCAGTAGTATATCATCAGCCATACCATAGTCAAGCTCCAGCCCTGTCACTTTATCGAATTCTTTGATGACTTCAGGATCTGATTTACCTATAGCCATTCTTACAGTAAGCCCTTTAGCTTTTGCTGCATCAGTAAATGGCTTGAGTATATCAATGTGCTTACTCAAGTAGTCCTTATCAAAGTTTTGGTCAATGACAGTAACTTCCTTATCCTCTACTCTATCCAAAGTCCTGATGATTTGTTCTTTTTCGACTTTCATATCATTGTCCATGACCTGAACCGTATCTATAAGGTAGATAGAATCTTTGATCATTTCTGTTCTCCTTTTAGGATCACCTTTGAGTTGGTAGTTAACTATTAAAAAGTGAGCTTCTTCACTATATACAATATCATCACTTATATCATTACCTCTTAGATCTGTCACTTCAAATTCACTGATCTTTGTCGGTTCTATAGTAGGCTCGCCTTTGATTTGGTCTACGACTTTAAATTTGTCCTTGCTATATTTCGTAGAATAATTAGTGAGATAATCATCATAAGGAATTGTAAGCTGCTCCCCTGTGCTTAGGCTCTCTATCTTCCAAGCTGTTATTTGAACTGCTGCCATCGCTTCCTCTTCTTGCTCTCTTACTTGTCTAATATCAGCACCTTTCTTGAAGGGTCTAAAATCATTTTTAGGAATATCCCACACAAAATTTGAAAGACAATAGAACAACAATCCTACGGTCGTCAGCGTCACTAATCCTGTACGTATAGGGGCATTAAAAAGCTGATGCATATCCTTGTGTCTGAATAAAAAATAAAATGCAGGGAAAAGTAAAAAGACATCTTTGAAAAATGAGGTCTTAGGGACCAACTTAATATAATCTCCAAAGCAACCACAATCCTGAACTTGCATGTTATTCTTATTGAATTCTGCCCATTGTCCAAACTGGAAAAAATTAACATCAGGCGGGACATATCCTGTCAAGTAAGTAAACCCAGTCAGTATCGTAAAAAATATAACCAATAGTAAAAACATCCAAGCGGTCAACTTACTCCTCATACCTAATATGAGCATAACTCCCAGAACAATTTCAAACACAATCATACCAACTGAAAACCCTATAGCATACTTAGCTAAGAATGGAAACATCGGAGCTATAAAACTCATCCATGTCCCTTCGAAGGTCGTGTAAAAGGCATCAAAATATTGTTCCATCTTATAAGCTGTCCCTAATGGATCTACTGCTTTGACCAATCCTGAGAAGATAAACAAGACTCCACAGAAATTCTGTAGAAAAGTCATAAGGATTGACTTATGTTTTTTAAATCCAAAGCCCAGTATCAAAGTCAATATGACTGCAGCAATGGCAATTCTTATAAGTAAAGTAGTCAGCGTCATAATTATATCAGTTATTATTAATCTTAAGCCATCAAGCTTAATCCGCATATTGCGGTAATTCTGTTATTTTTGGCAAATATACATTATTGGTTTTCTAAATATATAAAGCCTATTTAAGCTTATGCAAATATGGGCAATTTAAAAAATCAACTTCCTAATTGATTAACAATCAAAATCTAATAAGCTGTTAATAATAATACTTATCATCTGTAATGTCCTGATCGCCATATTGTTCAGGATGTTTCCTAAATATGATGTTAGAAATCTCCAAGCTATCATCATCAATTACTTGACTTGCTTCACTATGGGGACACTTATCATAGGCCATCTTCCCTTCTCCATTGATACATTACACACAGCTTGGTTTCCCTATGCTCTCTTTTTGAGCTTTACATTCATAACTTTTTTTAATGTCAATGCCTTCACTGTACAGAAAGTGGGCATGGTCATCACGAGTATTTTTCAGAAGTTATCACTAGTCTTCTCCGTCATATTAGGGATCGCTTACTTTGGTGAGCCTGGAAGTTACTATAAGTACATTGGTATCATTCTTTCGATCATTGCCATAATATTGATTAGTATATCCGATAAGACATCTCCTGAAGTCATAGAAAAAATCAAGAAATATTGGTATTGGCCATTCATCGTATTAGTGGGCAGTGGGATTATCGAGATCATCTTGTTTTATATTCAAGAGACAGAAAAAGTCATTGATGCGGGATTGGATTTCGTCAGTACTTTATTCTTTTTGGCTGGATGCTGGGGCATTATGTTTATGCTATTTAAAAGAAAACTAAATTTTAGAAAACAAGATGTTGTAGCAGGTATCAGTTTAGGTATACCTAATTTCTTTTCTATCTATCTGATCATACTTGGATTAGATCAAGGATGGGATGGCTCAGTATTGATACCTTTAAATAATCTTGGAACCATCGTCATTACAAGCATCGTAGGCATTATGTTATTCAAAGAAAAACTGATCAGAATCAATTATGTAGGACTGTTTTGTGCATTCGTGGCAGTCGTTCTTATATCTATATAATCAAAGAAAAACAATGTCTGAAAGCATAGATGGATATAAAACAATAGAGAAACAAAGTGAGAGTGAACACAAAGCTAAAGGCAGTAAATTTTTAGGCTACCTCTTACCTATGAAGCAAGAATCTGAACTGGCTGACATTCTAAAAAATATAAAATCTATGCATCCCAAAGCTGGGCACCATTGTTACGCTTATAGACTGAAAGACACCAATGCATTCAGATATAATGATGATGGCGAACCATCAGGGACTGCAGGCAAACCCATCTACAATCAGATACTCAGTTCAGAATTAGTAGATGCTTGTTGTGTCGTTGTGAGGTACTGGGGAGGCACGAAGCTAGGAACATCAGGACTTATTTCAGCATACAAGGAAGGGGCTCGCTTAGCAATAGACGATGCCATTATTTTACAAAAGTATGAGCAAGCTCAATTGGACATTCACTTCGATTATGCTATCATGGGACAACTCATGGAGAGTATAAAAAAACTAAATATAGAGATCGTAGATAAGTCATTTGACAGTGATCCTAAGCTGACGATATCTACAAGAGCCTCTGAATTAACCACTGCAATTATCAAGATAAAAGCTGATCTACTGAATAGACCTACAGAGGATGTAAGCGATGATGATACTATTGATGGAATTCGGTTTGGAGACAATAAAGATGATTAATCACATAAGTCTATTCTGATATTAAAGTACAATCTTATCTCCCTAAGACCCTGACTCTAAGTTCTATGAACTTATCTTTAACAAAAGAAAAATTAGAGTCTCTCAATGCCATATAAGTGATAATAATCGCAATAGGACCGAGGACTATATTAGATAACCAACCAGCTATGACGGGATCTATAGAATTAGAGGTTGTAAGTTTTTCTCCCATGAGATCAATGATAATAAATAACATAAAGAATATTATCGCAATCAATAATGGATACCCATACCCCCCCTTTCTGACTATACTCCCTAAGGGAGCACCTATGAATAAAAAGATGATACAGATAAATGCCCAAGCATAGATCTGGTTATGTCGTAGAATACAGCGATTCATCCGAGCGGTGAGATTGAGGCTTTTAGTTTTGTTTTCTCTTATAAATCCATCCCTTTTATTAGACCTATACTTTGACGCTTTGATTATAGACTTAGCACTTAATGTATCAAATGTTTCAAGTAGACTTCTATATTCACTTAGGTCCTTATTTATGTATTGAATGGCGGGTTCTGATATAGACTTGATCGCATTTCTATTTCGCTTTTTGACCTGATCATCTTGCTTATGTATGGCATCTTTGACTTGCTCAGGTAGTTCTGACTTGTCTTCCTTACTCACTTGCTCATACTCTTTGACCTCGAGCATATTTTCATAATTAATTACAATCTTTTCAGTTCCTACTTTCATTTGAGTCTTAAATGAATCTATCGTTGTCCTTAATTGGCTGGCATTAAGAAGATCGTGTTCTTTACGTGTGATACTAAAATTCTGCGCTTCCATCTCAAAGTCTGACATGTCAAAAACTTTAGTCCAAGATTCAAACTTCGTTCTTAGCAGAGGATATTTATGTTTTGTCTTATCAGGCGTTTTCTCTACCATCTCACGGAACTGCTCTCCTTTGTCTAACTCCATGACAAATAAGTTATCTTCCTTCTCTGTGTACATTGATCCAGACTCTGCTGTGAGAAGACTTAATTTAGATTTGTCACTACCGGTATGGTCATATATTATGACATCAGATATATCTGTTCCGTTAGATTCGATATCTCCAAGCCGAATAACGTAATTTCTAAAATCTTTACTAAAGACATCCTCTTCAAAACTCAGAGCCAACTTCTGACTCTTAATAGAATTAAGTCTCTCTAAGAAATTAAAATAAGCTCTTGGCTTGAGATAATTAGAGGCGAAAAGAGAAAACAATGCCGTCAGAACGGCAATCATAAATCCTCCCATGAGTATACGGACCAGAGATATCCCAGCAGACTTCATACTCGACAACTCATATCGCTCAGCAAGATTACCGAATACCATTACACTCGCTATTAGTATAGTTACGGGTACCGCCTTAGGTATAATGCTCACACCAAAGTAAAATAACAACTCCATAATAATCGGAAATGATACCCCCTTGCCTGCAATATCATCGATGTATTTCCATAGAAACTGCATCAGTAGCACAAACTCTGCCACAAAGAATGCCATTAAGTATGGCGGGATAAAATCTAAAATTATGAGTTTGTCAATTTTTTTCAAGACTATAAATGTCTGATATTCTGATGCTTATAAAATAATACTTCTAATCTGTAACAATATACACCCCACCGCCGTCAATCTTATATGAATCGCTATTAAAAGTAGAGAGCGTACAGAATCCCGAAGATATAGTTGTCACATCATAGAAACGATATGGATAGATAATTATATTTTGTAGATGAATAAAGAATTACTTATTAGATTCCAACATGCAGATCAAAGAATTCAACATACTCGTACACAGACTAAAGGATAAGATGTATCGCATCGCCTACCGTGTGGTGAAAAATGATGAAGAAGCTCAGGATGTTGTACAAGATACATTGGTCAAAATATGGAAGATTAAAGAGCGATTAGCAGATATAGAAAATGTAGACGCTTACTGTATGATGATAACTCGTAACATAGGTATTGATAAAATCAGAAGCAGAAAAATGGAGACGACAGACATAAGTGAACAATACGACTTACAGTCAGGTGCAGCAGATCCTGAGAGACTCTCTATCGTAAGAGATGAATTAAGAATTGTAAAATCTGTCATTGCAGAGTTACCTGAGACACATAGATCAGTATTAGAACTGAGAGACATAGAAGGATATTCTTACAAAGAAATAAGTGAGATGACAGGATATACCTTAGACAAGGTCAAAGTCTATCTCCATAGAGCAAGATTAAAATTGAGAGAACAATTAAATATTAAAGTCATATGAAACCTACAATAGATCATCTTCTGGAAAAATACTGGGATGGAATGACTACCCTGGATGAAGAAAAGCAATTGAAGGATTATTTTAATTCAGACCATGTTGATGATGCTCACAAGAGTTTATCACCACTGTTTGCATATTACAAGCACGAGTCTGAGGTGACGACTGATTTTGTACCAGACCTTAGTTTCACTAATGAGACCAGCAAACCAAAAGTCAGATATTTAGTTCCTAAAATTATTGGAATCGCTGCTTCTCTTCTTCTTCTCTTTACCGTCACATACCAGCAATTTGATATGGACGAAAAGAGCTATAATAATAAATATACCGAAGTAGAAAATCCTGACGAAGCCTTAGCTATTGCCATAGAAGCATTAGGATTTTTAGGTAACAAGTATAACAAAGGAACGACATCAGTTTCTAAGGGATTAAAGAACCTTGAAAAAACCGATGTGTTTACTTTAGACAATTAAATAGATTAAAATTATATCAACATTTATATCAGAATTATGAGACATATAACCACATTACTAATCTTCCTTTTTGTGGGCTCTGCTTACGGCCAAGAAGATGCTATCACCAAGTACTTTAATCAGTACCGTGATGACGATAGGTTTACCATGGTATCTATTAATAAAAAGATGTTTGAGCTCATCGCTAATGTTGCTGAAGAAGACGTAGACAATGAAGTATTAGAAATGATAAGCAAAATGGATGGACTGAAGATACTTACGACAGAAGATCAACCAAGAAGCTTCTACAAAGAAGCTATCTCTACACTTAACACTAAAGAGTACGAAGAGCTGATGACTGTAAGAGATAAGGATCAAGACATCAGATTTATGGTCAAGGATAGTGATGGCGGTAAGATTGTAGATGAGTTACT
>CAZBXL010000002.1:50778-127506 GCA_964495785.1 uncultured Saprospiraceae bacterium
TCATCAAATGTCTCACGTTTTCTTATTTCGTAATCTTTATTCTTATGCCATAGAACTTCTGCTGGTCTATATCGAGAATTATAGTTAGAGGCCATAGAGAAGCAATAGGCGCCTGCATTCTTAAAGAGCAAGAGATCGTCCTTTCTGACCTCAGCCATTTGTCTATCTGCGGCAAATGTATCAGTCTCACAAATATAACCTACGACAGAGTATATCTTCTTCTTACCATCTGGATTAGATAGGTTAATAATCTCATGATAAGCGTCATAGAACATCGGTCTGATTAAATGATTCATACCACTATCTACTCCTATGAAAGTTGTTGCAGTTGTTTGTTTAATCACATTGACCTTCACAACAAAATAGCCTGCATTACTCACCATATATTTTCCTGGCTCAAACTTCAGTTCTAAACTCTCTCCTCTTTCCTTACAGTAAGAGTTCCACACTGAACTAAACTCTTGACCAAACTCTTTGATATCAGTACTCAGACCTCCTTCCTTGTAAGCTACCTTAAATCCGCTCCCAAAGTCTACATACTTGATATTAGAGAACTGATCTACAACGCTAAGTATCAACTTAGCAGCAGCTATAAACACATTAGGGTCATAAATATCAGAACCTGTATGCACATGTATACCTGCAACATTAATCTTAAAACTATCGACTATCGTCTTTATGTGAGGGACTTGGTGTATTGATATACCAAACTTAGATCCGATATGACCGACGGATATCTTTCGGTTGCCCCCTGCCATCATATGAGGATTGATACGGATGCAAATGGGTAAGTCAGGGTAAGTGGCCCCAAAATATTCTAGCATCTCCAGATTATCAATATTAATATTAACGCCCATCGCTACGACAAGATCGTACTCCTCTTCAGATATATTGTTAGGTGTAAATATGATATCATCAGGTGCAAAACCTGCCAATAGGCCCATCTTAACTTCCTGCACAGATACGCAGTCAAGCCCTGAGCCCATACTATTAAATAATTTAAGTATTGATATATTAGACAATGACTTAGTCGCGTAATGGACCTTCAGTTTATCGACATCGAAAGCACTCGTGAATCTCTCATAGTTTTCAATAATCTTATCACTATCGTAGACATAAAGGGGTGCTCCGTACTTATCTGCAAGATTATTAAAGTCAATTTCTGAATAGGCCATGGCCAGCATTATTTTGAATTATAAAAAACCATAAATTTATGATGATATTGCAGACTATTACAGTAATAGATTCATAAATAACTCAATTATTATCACAATCTCTTGATATCAAGCAAAAGCATACAAGAAGTACTTGACGTCGCTCAGGTGACGGATGTCATTGAGGACTATGTGACACTTAAACGTCGTGGTGCTAATATGATGGGCCTTTGTCCATTTCACGATGAGAAGACACCCTCATTTACAGTATCGCCGAGTAAGAATATCTATAAGTGCTTTGGATGTGGCAAAGGCGGTGGCGCTGTACAGTTTATTATGGAGCATGATAATCTCTCGTTTCCAGAGACTATACGCCACTTAGCTAAGCGATACAACATAACGTTAGAGGAGGATGGTGACTTTGACCAGAAAGCCTACAATGACCAAAAGAAAGTAGAGGAAAGTTATTTTATTATAAATGATTTTGCCGCGGACTTCTTTAAAAACAATTTACACAATACGGACGAAGGAAAGCTAATAGCTCTCTCCTACTTCAAAGAGAGAGGATTCAACGGTCAGACTGTTGAGAAATTTGATCTTGGCTATGCACTTGATAATGGGACAGCTCTCACAGAAAAAGCTAAGGCAGCTCAATATAATCTAGAGTTCATGCAGACCCTTGGACTGACATCTAAGAATGGTTACGATTTCTTTAGATCACGAGTCATGTTCCCTATCCATAATCTGACAGGTAAGATTATTGCCTTTGCCGGAAGAACACTCAGTAATTCTAAGAAGCAACCCAAGTACATTAATTCGCCAGAGACACCTATCTATAACAAGCGTAAGATCTTATACGGCATGCACCTTGCTAAAGCCGCGATAAAAAAAGCTGATAATTGTTTCATAGTCGAGGGATACACTGACGTAATTAGTATGCACCAAAATGGCGTAGAAAATGTAGCAGCTTCATCAGGTACCTCACTCACAACTGATCAAGTCAGATTAGTTAAGAGGTATACGAACAATATCACTTTTCTATACGATGGAGATGCCGCTGGAATTAAGGCTTCTATAAGGGGTCTCGATATCGTATTAGAATCAGATATGAATGCTCGTTTGGTCTCGCTGCCAGAGGGTGATGATCCAGACTCATTTGTAAAGAAAATGGGTAACGATGGATTTTTAAACTTTGTAGAAGAAAACTCAAAAGATTTTATCCATTTTAAAATGGATTTGCTCAAAGAGGAAGCTTTGGCTAATCCTATCAAGAAGTCCGAAGTCATCAATGACATCTTAAACAGCATCGCTAAAATAAGAGATGCGATTAAGAGATCTCTCTACGTCAAAGAATGTGCTCAATTATTTGATATAGAAGAGACCCTACTCGTACGTGAGACCAATAAGGTCATCCGGAATAATATCAAACAAAAAAGAGTAGAAAAAGAACGAGAAGAACGTCGGCAATTGGGTGATGTCCCGGATGAAACAGAATACATCCCTGAAGAACAAATCTATCACCAACAGACGACAAAGTTTGCAACCAAAAGACATCACGAATATCAAGAAAAAGATCTTGCAAGAATCATAGTGATGGCTGGAAATCTTGACATCAAGGATGAGGATGGATCAATCATTAAAGTGGCCGACCTTATCTATTCTAATATAAACGATGTATTCGACTACTTCACCAATGACCTATATAAACGTATCATTCAAGAAGGTTTTAATATATCTGAAGCAGCAGAAGAAGTTAATATTGTAGATCACTTCGTGAGACATTCTGATCCTGAGATTAGTGCTTTTGCAATTGATAGCAATAGTACAAAGTATGAATATGCCAACTGGGAAAGTAAAGAAGTCTCTCTCCAAACTCAGAAAGCACCTGAAAATAATTTCTATTTAGATAGTATTCAATCTATATATAGATTCAAATTAAAAAAGGTCAATCTCGTACTCAAAGAATTAGGTAAGCGTATCGCTGTACTGACAGCGGAAGCACCCGATAAAATTAATGATGCTTTAGAAGGCTATAAAGAACTAACTGAAATCAAAAAAGAAATTGCAAATAAGTTAGGTACCGTTATACCAGGAGAGTAGGTTTAGTAAAATTTAATTTAGAAGTGCATACTCATCATAATTTCTATTCGTGCACATATACAATCTTTCTGAATCTTTTATATGGAAACAACGAAGCGATAAAAAAAGCAAAACTCATCCTAAAGTATTTTTGATAAGGATTGTGATCAGATACAAAGAGTTTGTCTTTCCTTTTAGAATACTTAAGATCTATATGGTCGTTAATTTTAAGTTGATTACACAATTTATATTTTGAGACCACCTCATATTCCTTAGCCATGTATTCTACAAATATAGAAGTTGTCCTTCTGAAGCTGCATTTTTTAAACACAACCTTCGCAGTGACATCGTATCCGTTTTTTATTTCTGAATCATAGATTTTATCTAAGCTATAAAAGAAAATTAAAATAGTGATAGAACTAATGATCCATAATAGTTTATACACACCTATCCTTTCTATCATATGTTGCTTTTATTGTTCAAAACGAAAAAAAATCTGATTGGTTTTATGCAAAAAAAAATGCCAAGAAAACATCTTGGCATTATATCGTAAACTTATTAATCTTAAGTGACTACACCGCTTGATTAATACAGTTAAGGTCTTCAAAAGCTAGCTTGAGTCTTTCATTAAAAGATTGCTCGGCTACACGTAACCATTTTCTTGGATCGTAGTATTTTTTGTTAGGCTTATCATCACCTTCAGGATTACCGATCTGTGATTGCATGTATCCTACCTTTGGCTCATAGTAATCTCTAACCCCAGTCCAAAACGCCCATTGCTGATCCGTATCTATATTCATTTTCACAACACCGTAATCAATGGCTTCTCTGATCTCTTCTCTACTGGATCCAGAACCACCATGAAATACAAACTTAATAGGATTGTCTCCAGACAAGTTATGTTTCTCCTTAAGGAATAGTTGCGAGTTCTTGAGAATCTTAGGCGTCAGCTCCACATTACCTGGTTTGTATACACCATGTACATTACCAAATGCCGCAGCTATGGTAAACTTATCAGAGACAGCACTTAATTGCTCATAACTGTAAGCTACTTCTTCTGGCTGAGTATATAACTTAGAATTATCTATATCTGTATTATCTACCCCATCCTCTTCTCCACCAGTCACACCAAGTTCTATCTCTATGGATATTCCTATCTGATGCATCCTTTTGAAGTAGTCCACACAAGTACCAATATTTTCCTCTAAAGGTTCTTCTGACAAGTCTAACATATGAGAAGAATAAAGTGGTTTTTTATGCACCTCATAGTACTTCTCTGAAGCATCAATCAACCCAGAAACCCAAGGCAATAATTTCTTAGCACAGTGGTCAGTATGTAATATAACTGAGACTCCATAAGCTTCTGCCATATGGTGCACGTGATGAGCTCCTGATATACCACCTAAGATGGCCGCTTTCTGTTCTTCATTACTTAATCCCTTACCAGCAAAAAAGCTTGCTCCCCCATTTGAGAATTGAATAATGATAGGTGAGTTAATATCTCGAGCAGTCTCCAGACATGCGTTAACGGTATTAGTGCCTACGACGTTGACTGCGGGTATAGCATAGTTGTGCTCATTAGCATGATCAAGCAATGCTGTAACTTCATCTCCGTATAGAACGCCTTTTCTGAATTTTGACATAGTTTCTGTTAGTTATTTCGTTATTGTAATATTCTTAAATGATCTCTTTAGCAGCTAAATATCTTTCTGCATCCAGAGCAGCCATACAACCTGTACCTGCAGCTGTGACCGCTTGTCTATACACATGATCCTGAGCATCTCCACTTGCGAATACGCCCTCTGCTTTAGTCTTAGTAGAGTCTGGTTGAGTAATGATATAACCTGCATCATTAAAGTCTAACCAAGGCTGGAAGATACTTGTATTTGGCTTATGACCTATAGCAACAAAAAATCCAGATGCATCAATAACCGATTCTTGCTTCGTTTGATTATTTATCACTTTAGCTCCTACTACCTCCTCATCTCCAAGGACTTCTACAGTTTCTGTATTCCAGTGTACCTTTAAATTTTCTGTCTTCATTACCCTCTTCTGCATAATCTTAGAAGCTCTCAACTCATCTCTTCTCACTAACAAGTGTACGGTTGGACATAACTTAGCTAAGTACGTTGCCTCCTCAGCAGCTGTATCGCCCCCGCCTACAACGATGACATCTTGCCCTTTGTAAAAGAAACCATCACATACTGCACAAGCTGAAACTCCTTTATTCATAAGTCGGGTCTCAGACTCTAATCCAAGCCACTTGGCACTTGCACCAGTTGAGATAATTACTGAGTGTGTTTTGATTACATCACCAGTTTCAGTTGTTAATGTGTGTACGGGACCAGAAAAATCTACAGCTGTTATCATCTCAGATATGATCTTAGTATCAAATCTTTCAGCTTGCTTTTTGAAATCAGCCATCATCTGAGGGCCTACAACACCCTCAGGATATCCTGGATAATTCTCTACATCATTGGTAATCATCAATTGACCACCGGGTTCTTTTCCAGTATACAATACTGGTTTCATTCCTGCTCTTGCAGCATATATCGCCGCTGTATAACCTGCAGGCCCAGAGCCCACTATCGTACATAAGTTTATTTCCTCTGACATCTTGTTATCTTAATTTTCATACAAAAATATAATTCTTTAGGGATTAACGTGAATCAAAGGTAATTTGATCAAAAGAACTAATATTAAATTATATATGTTTACAACTTATGCATTCATTATCAGAGATTTATACGACAAGCACTTCCTTGAGTGTAGTCATGTGGCTATCTGTAGTTCTGCTGATTTCAGGTATATTCAATAAGAAATCCTCCTTGTCTTTTGTGTCATTGATATTGCTTCTTTTTGTAGCTTATAAAATGAAAGGACAGCTTGAGGTGCAAAGTGTATCAAGGTATGGAGCCAACCTCATATTGGTTTCAGTATTAGCCTATTTTAGCCAAGGCATTAAGGACAAAGCCGCCATATCGGTGTATACGGTTATTGCGTCATTGTCTTTCTTTGTGATCCACAGTTATATCCCACTTAATGCTGTAAGATCTGCACCACATAAAGAAACTATAAAATCGAGTCTACCACAACTGGATAGTAACGCAGAATTACTTGTTAGATTTGAGTCTCAAAAAGATCTACTTACTTGGATTGATAAACACGATTCAAATTATAATATCATCTATCCAGCATTCAATCCAAAAGATAAATCATATAATCTTGATGAATACCTCATTGTAGATCTCAAGCCCAATGAAAATGTGCAAGATAAGATAGATGAATTAGAAAAACTTGACCTTGTCTCATATGTAGAGGGCAATGAAATATTAGAACTAAAGCTACCGTCTTCTGATAAAGAAAAGAGCTCATCAGATATCCAATCTAAGCAAGATCCCTTCAGGGAAAAACAGTGGATGGCCAATAAATTTGACCTTGAAAAATTCCATAATGATATCTTAAAGATGTCAGCAAGTTATAATTCTGAGGGCTGCACTATTGCTATATTAGACACAGGAGTAGATGCTAATCATGAAGACCTTAAAGGGAATTACCAAAGCACCTCGACAACTTACGACTCTGACAAAAGAGGTCATGGTACTCACTGTGCAGGTATCGCTGCAGCAGTTACTGGAAACAACATCGGTATCTCATCATGGATCCCAATGGGCTTACCTATCAAGGTCACAAGTATTAAAGTTCTAAGTAGTAGTGGGATCGGCAGCCAAAGAACAATAATCAATGGTATATTAGAAGCTGCTGACAATGGCTACCAAATCATATCCATGAGCTTAGGAGGTCGTAGTAATCCTGAGAGAGAACAAGCCTATAATGATGCTATCAGATATGCTAATGACAAGGGCAGTATTGTCATCGTCGCAGCCGGAAATTCTTCATCAGATGCAGCAAGATATAGTCCTGCCAATACTCCTGGTGTCATAGCAGTAGCAGCTTTAGATTCCAAAATGGAATTAGCAGATTTTAGTAATTCTGTTGATAAACTTTCTCAAGGGATAGCCGCTCCAGGTGCAGATATTTTCTCTACATTACCTAATAATAAATATGGCATCAACAGTGGTACCTCAATGGCTGCACCTTTCGTCAGTGGTGTGATAAGCATTATGAAATATTATAATCCCAATCTAACGACTGAAGAAGTCTACTACTACTTAGAGGCGAGTGCTATCAAAAAAAATAATCAACTTATAATCAATCCTTCGGGAGCACTCCAGCTCATGTTGGAAGCTCAGTCAACTGAATGATATCTTCAACAATTGTATCAACATTTTGACTGGCATCGATTATACCTTTGCTATCATAATAATATCTCTCTCTGTTAACCAACTTTGAGGTTATAAATCCTTTAAGTTCTTCTGGACTATTGAGATTCTGCAAGAGTGGCCGAGTACTTCTTAATTCTTCTCTCCATAGCCTTATGGACAGTTGCTGAGCACTGATGTATAAATAATAGGAGTCAGAATATCGATTGATAATTTCTATTGCAGCTTCAGTACATGGCAAACCACCGCCTGTGCTGATAACAGTATTCTCTAAGTGTGCAGCTTCTTCTATGACTTCTAACTCAGCCTCTCTGAAAGCCCCCTCGCCATATGTGCTGAATACTGAAGATATATCCATTCCAAACCTCTTTTCTATGGCTATATCAGTGTCTAAGTAACGCCACTTTAGCTTTTCTGATAAAGCTCTGCCCACAGTAGATTTTCCACTACCCATAAATCCCATAAGGCACAATGCTCTTGATTTAGTACTACTCACTTTACTATATTGATGAATTCAAGATATGAAATTATATATAATTAGCACTTATTCTATTACAATCGCTGAGTTAGAGAAGTAGTTCCTATTCTCAATAAAATTGAAGCCCATATTTGCATAATAAATGAATGAACACTTCGTACATTAGCGCAACTTAATTCAAAACTAATCAAATGATAAATCTACAATCTGGGGGAATGTCTCCTGGCATAGCGCAATTGGTATTTTTCGCATCCATATTTATGATCATGTACTTCTTTTTCTTACGTCCCCAAGTGAAGAAACAGAAAGCACAAGATACTTTTGCTAACAGCCTAGCCAAAGGTGATGAAGTGGTAACAGGGAGTGGCATCATAGGTAAAATCAATAAGATAGAAGGCGGTATTATACACCTCCAAATAGATCAGAAGACTTTTATAAGAGTGCTTAAAGGCGCTATCTCACGTGAGATGACAGAGAACTTAGGTAAAAGTAAAAAAGGCGAGGAGTAAGCTGCATTTACACTTTAATAAAAAATGGCAATCTTTTAGAGAATCGTCGAATCATATCTCAAAAGGTATAGCCTCCATAACCCTTTACTTAAGAAATATTTTCTGACTGTAATGGAGTCCGGTTTTCAATTTAACGGTAATGACGTATATACCTGTGGCGTAAACATATCTCAATTGAATCTTATTATCTGAGTAAGGTTGGTGTTCCATTAATCTACCATAGACGTCTCTTACTTCTATATAATCTATATCATCATCGAACCCCTCAAAATTTATGGTAAGTCTATCAGAAGAATAAATTATGTAATCAACACTTAAGTTTTCAGTTGATGAGATAACAAGATCACAATCGTTAGGATTGAGTTCGATAGGAGGGCCTGGTGTGATGTCTACATTATCAAACCCAGAATAATTTAGAGGATATTTATACGCTCTAAAGTTGCTATTGTTATTGACATTCTGACCTTGAGTAGCTGGAAAATCTCCAAACAAAGGAATCTCATATTCCCATGCGATTTCTCTATCAGCTGTTATTTCAAAAATTCTACCTGGCGTGCCAGAATTCACTATAGTATTTCCATTATCTAATCTAAGTGCATTAGATAAAAATGGGCTATAAAATCTTTCATCAGTTTGATTGCCATATATATTGATTGCAGTTGCAGGACCAAATGCTATAGAGTCTTCTTTAATATAAAATCCTGGACTTGATTGAGGAGGGTACAACAATTGGATTTCAGAATAATCAGCCCCTGGTCTTGCATTTCCATTATTGAATATCATTATTGCACCTTCGTCCTCAAGACCTTCATCTATCCAATTGACTCCATGTTGTCCCCATAGCATTTGGTTATCCGCCGTTCCTACTTTGTAGGCAAATGGATTTCCCCATCTATACAAAATATCCCCACCTTGCCCATATCTTCCGCCTGTATGCCCAGCAGCTTCTTCTGTCGTAGTACTATGATCTAAAATCCAAATCTCATCAGAGTTTCTTATAGAAATGAGTATCTGATCTAAATCTTCATTGTAGTCGATAGCATTAAAATGAAACCAATCTCTTGAAGCATTAGAGTTACCGCTACTAAGGTCTGGTTGATTGATATCAAATAATTCAGGATGCTCAGACACTACCCCAAAACCATCTTTTGTATCATCAAAATCTTGGATTAAGTGATCGTTAATATGCCACTCCCAAACAATACGAGCACTGTCTATTCCTACAGGTTCTAATTCAATAATTTTTTCTGACCACATAAAATTTTGGGGAGCTATCTGTGATGGATTTCTTCCCAGTTGAATAATCTCATCTCTAAAAGTCAATTGCCACGTTAAGACCAGTACATTACCATTGGGTATCATTATAGCATCATGATGAGAAAGTTGTTCTTCAGTATTGATCTCATATTTCCAAACAAGATTATTATCCCAATCAACTAACTCGATACCTCCAGCATTACTTGCAGAAGTATATGGCCCTACCGGATCTACCTTGTACGTACGTAGCATGAGACCACTGTCCAATAAATAAGCTGACAAACCAGGTCTTGTTCCCCTATCCCACTCATTAACAAGATTACCGCAATTATCTACAAGATAAGCCTTAGTACTTGAGAATGGAGAGAAGAAAGTCAAACCTTCAGAAACATCATCTGTTGAAGATAATACACCTACAGTCTGAGCATTTGCAGTAAGAGCTAAGCTACTGAGTAATATGATTAATATATTTTTCATGCATTATGATGGTTGAGTAATTTCGGACTTTACAATATACAGCAGTACATTCATTAAAGTTAAGGATATGGGCAGAGAATTAAAATAATCACTTTATGTACTATACAGTAATCAATTTTAATAGCATTATATCTCTTCCTCGTCTCGACACATTATTGCGTTTATATCTGAGGCACCATCTCCATCTCCTCAACAAATGCTTCTAATACTCTGAAGAAATTTAAAATATCTTGCTTTGTATTTTGAGCATTTATTGTGACAAATCTGATAAACTCATTATCCTCATAAGAACCATATCCTACCATCATTTGAGACTTAAGATATAGTCCATTACAAATAGATCTTGCACTTATCCCTTTGTAATTAAAACACACCCCTATGGAATCATCAAAGCTATATAGTGTGTAATCGGGATTACTTCTTATATAATCGCGAGCGATATCTGCTAACTCAAATTGATGATTGACTATTTTCTCTATCCCGGATGATCCCACACTTTTCCATAAAGTCCAAAACTTTAATGCATCATTTCTTCTACCACATTGGAGTGATGTCTTGCCAGGATTATAACTGTCATGATCAGTCTGATAGAGATAACTTGCATCATTAGAAAATGAGTCATAAAGATATTTCTCATTTTTGACTACAATTATAGAACATGATAGTGGTGTGCCTATCATTTTATGCGCATTGACACTAAATGAATCAACCAATTCTATACCATCGATTAGATGTTTGTATTTCTGACTCCAGAGGACAGATCCGCAATAAGCACCATCTACATGTAACCACATACCATGAGCATCACAAAGCTCTCTTACAGGCTTAATAGGATCAAATGATCCAAGCACTGTCGTCCCAGCAGTACAGTTGACCATTATAGGATTATAACCATTGAGGAGGTCTTCGCTTATAAGTTGGGTAAGATGATGCAGATCCATACGACCTTGATTATCTGTATCCACATACCTTACTTGATCTCTCCCTATACCAGCAAAGGCAGCATTTTTAGGAGTACTGTAATGAGACTCCTTAGACGTATATACTGTCATCTTTTGTTGCACACCTGAGTACGGAGTGGTGCTATCTGCAGCATCTCTTGCCATTAGCATACTCATAAAGTTCGTCATCGATCCCCCAGGTGCTATCGTACCGTTAGATGTAGCATCCCACCCGATCATATCGCATATTGTTCTGATAATCACTTTCTCTACTCCTATCTGAGCTCCACCTGCCTTATAGGTGTACATACTATTATTAAGAACAACAGCGAGTAAGTCACCCAGAACGGCTTTATCATTTCTACCTCCAAATAACTGATTAAAAAAAGCATTGGTTGCTGTACGTGGCGTACTGAGAACAAGTTCTTTTAGTGAAGCTTTGAGATCTTCGTCTGTGATAGATTCTCGTTGTAGCGATAAGTCTATCTTATCAAATAAGTCCACTGACGGTATATAGTCTGCTACTGGTTTAAGCTTTTCTGCAGCCAATAATTCTGATACTATCTCTTCAAAGATTTTTAATACTTTATCCATTCTTATCATTCTGTGTGATGAAGCCATGTGAGCTTCAACAATTAATAGTCATTAAGTAAAGCACATAACTACTACATGCTCGTCTTGATATTGCTCAACGGTATTTCTTAAGGACAAAAAAAAGAGGAACAGTTTCCTGCTCCTCTTATCTATTTTATTTATAAGTCTTTATTTAACTAATGTTACATTTCCGACTTTTGAATATTCTGAATCATTAATACAAGTCACCTTTAAGCAATAACTATATACATCTGGCGGCAATTGCTTACCCTTGAAGGTACCATCCCATCCAGTTTCTTGATCATTAGCTAAGAAAACCTCTTCTCCCCATCTATTCTGTATGAGTAATTCCATATCGCGGATAAACTTACTTCTTACGAGCAGTACATCATTAACATTGTCACCATTAGGAGAAAATGCCGTTGGAATAAATACATCATTCTCATCACATTGTGGAGGTACCACATTAAGCACGAATACTTGAGAAGAAGATTCACAACCGAGTGAAGTGATGCATCTAACTGTATATTGAGTCAATTCCTCCGGACTTACTTCTATTGTCTGACCAGTCTCACCCGTACTCCATAAATATTCACAATCCGGATCTCCTTCTGCTGTCAAGGTCACTGTCTCGCCTAAGCATACAAAAGGCTCTCCCTCATCATCTATATTAGAAGGAGGTATTGTTATAGTTACCATTGGATTGCTCACCATGACATCTATAGAATACATACTATCTTGTCCCGTCTCTACGGATGTAATAACAACATTAAAAGTTTTATCAGAATCTGCAGTAGCTGTCAGTTTTGGTGTACCTTGACCACCTACGATACATCCATTGTCTTCCCACAAATAAGTGAAGTCTTCAAGATTACAATCATCTCTCATCGTAACACATAACTGGAATGTATCGCCTACACATACGAGGTTCATATCCGGACCTGTTATCACAACTGATTCTAAACATTCTTCTGTGTCATCGATATCTCTTATGAGCACAATCGTATCTTGATCAGTACAACCTAAGGCATCTTCTACCTTAACAATAACAGTCATAGTATCCATAGGAGGATCGTATCCCTCGAGTGGATTACCCGTAAAGATGCTATCTCCAGCAAGTGTACACCAGGTAATTGTCGCATTATTAGCATTGGTTTCTGCTGGGACTACTGGTGTCTCATCTTCTCCATATGTTATGGTATCAGCAGAGACAGATATATCTAATTCTCCAACAAAAATCTCAACAGAGACATCATCCATAGGACATACTGCTGAAGAATCACTAAGCGTCACTATATAATTACCTTCCATACCATATGTGTATGTAGGATTTAATTCATTACTCAATGGACTACCATCACCAAAATCCCAGTATCCATTACCGTCTAACATATTAGGTGCTTCATCAAACATTACTGTCAGAGAACCACATGAATCCGTAGTAGTCATGAATGGATCTAATGGCTCATTAGTAGATATCTCAAATCTTATAGTATCTACAGAGGTACAACCTAAATCATTACTTGTACACAAGACAAAGAAAAAGTCATCCATCGCATCTACTGGTACTCCTATAAGAGGATTATTTGTATCGGCACCTTCGATTAGTTGTCCATCACCACCTTTCCATTCATAAGTAATGACCTGATCTATATTATTATTTGTTACTTCAAAGTTAGCCGTGTCTCCTGGACAAATTATAAAAGGCATATCAAACGATAAATTGATAGCATCAGAATCCACCATAAATATGGTCTCCCCATACACACAATCACCTACATTTTCTGTTGTTCTCACATAGACAACTCCAGTGTATCCATCACCGCCTAAAGTATTTATTGTTGTACCCATTCCGATTATATTATTGAAATCAGGATCGGTCGACCACTCATAATTTACATTTGGATCAGGATTGGTTACACATAGGCTTAGAGAATCAGTACAGTTAGCTGCTAATTTATTTTCTATTTCTATCGTTATCTGATCTACTACATCATTTGTATTTATAGTATCATTAGTATCTATGCCGTCACCTTCCGTTGATACGACAGTACCATCTGTAAGTGTTACTGTTAATGAGAAATCTACATCTACACCTAAAGGCAAAATAACTGTCACTGGACTTCCAGTGTATGTAATGCCATTGATTACCCATACTATAGATTCAACTGCTAAACAAGATGAAAACATAGTGTTATCAGTAAAGACAAATATACCAGTTGAATCATTACACTCTATAGGCTCTACCGTAAAATCAATCATAGGCACGACATCTACATCATCTGGAATAGTATATGAATTTGTAAATGTGGCTATACAACCATTGCTATATGTAACTGTATAACTAACAGAAGTAGAAGCATCTGTTACTTGAAAAGACACGGACGGCCCTGAAGTGGTCATTCCATTTACAGTCCACACTTGGCTCGTAATTGAAGCACCTGAAGGTGGCGCAGTAGCATCTGTTAAAGTATATACAGTGTTGTTAACTCCTCCCGTACAATCTAAATCTTCGATAATTGTTAATTCTGGCTGTGCACTCGGAGTAAATGTCTGAGCACCAGAAGAAAATACGCAGCCATTATCGTAAGTTACTGTCACTTGTAGGTTGACAAGTTGTCCTTCCATAACAGGAAGTGTAACTGTAGGTGTCGTATAATTGATACCATCTATTATCCAATCATATGAGACAGGATTTGCCATAGTATTGCCTCCTGACAATTGAGCATTGAAAGTGACATCAGTTGTACTGCCTACCCCGACGCAACCATTTCCCAAACTGTTACCTATTACCAAATCAGGCAGGAATTCACCTCTATCTACAGCACGTGTAAAGTCTATATCACATCCATTATCAGACTCTATCATAAGATTAACTGATAGATTGTCACCTGATACTTCTATCTGAACTGGACTACCTGTTAAATTAGTCACAGTACCATTATCGTTTACTTCCCAGTTGATTGTATTATTTCCAGTAAGACCAGTAGATGTATTCGTTAATTCAATTAAAAACCCATTAGCATTACAGCTTATCAGTTTTGTTGTAAATGATCCATTAGGAAATATATCACTTAAGTTGATAGTACGTGTCACATCACTCACACATCCTGAACTCGATACCACTTCTAATGTAACATCTATCGACTGTGCATTACCTACATCTATAAGAACTGGATTCCCGGTGAAGACTTGTGTTCCTGAGGTAGAGCTCACTGTCCAAGTCCATGCCTGAGCACATGATATACCCGTGGGATCTGTAGAGATATCTGATAATCTTATTAGATTGCCGTTGTCACATGATTCGAAAGTCGCTGTAAAGTCAGCATCTAATGGTGTAGATGAAGTACTAATCACCTTTTCTGCAGAAGTCGTACAGCCATCACTATCTCTACTTGCCTCCAATCTTACAGTATATTTACCATTAGCAGGATATGTAAATGTAGGACTCACCTCAGTAGAAGTTAATGTCGTTCCGGGAAAATCAAAGAACCACATGAAGCTGTCAGCTCCAGTTGTAAGATTATTAAAAGTGACAGTATTATCTCCGTCACAGTCATTATCCAATACTTCAAAATCCGTAACGATCGGATCCGTACACACTCTTACCGTATACTCAAAATCCCTCATATAAGTACTCAATAACTCACCATCACGAAACTCATCTACGCAGATACCTACGACAAATGTTCCAATTGTATTAGGTACACCTGTAAGCCTTCCTGTCTGAGGATCTATAGTCAATGGATCTCCTCCCAATAAATTATTTAAGTTAAACGGAGATTGCCAGACTACTGGAGAGTATGGTGGATTAGATGGTACAGATGGTAGAGGATTATCTATTGTAGCTCCTTGGTTAGGAGTACATAATCTATACACTAATTCATCACCGTCAGGATCTATAGCTGAATGATCGAAATCTATGCCCATATTCGTACATACATAGACGTCAGGCCACTGAACAAATTCTGGTTGACTATTACAAGACTCTAATGCATCAGTTGTTATACAAGTAGAAAAAGTTGCTCCAGTCTCTAATGGGTCTTCTATATTGTTAATGATGACATTTCTACAACACCTTTGATATGCAAGACAATAACCTAACTTATTAAACGGAAGCGATACAGTCGCTGTGTAAGTAGATTCGTGTACACAAACCGGATTACCTATGGCACTACAATCAAATAAGATATCATTAGTAATAGTATCTTCACTTACAAACGGAATCTCTATTCTTCCAAGATTACCTAAGTGTGGCTGTAAAGAACCAAAAATATCATATATACCTATTATCGCCGGATCGTCAAATTGAGCATCATCTGCACCATTAGCGCAGTCTCTTCTGACGACTAATGTAATCTCATAGAGATCATTCCCTAAGCATGTATACCTCAAGTCACCTCCCACAATATGAGTTGCCGACATCTCACTACAGAAACACACCATGGCTACCATGCAGAAGAACAATCCTTGTTTTATTCTTGTTTTTATTGACATGTTAATCTTGTTCTTAATTCAAATTAATTTAAAACTCTAACTCTTACAATCTCTGCTTTTCTTTGTCGAGAAGCTTCTGGACTGTATACCGAGAGACGTCTATTGCTATATGAATCAGATATCCCAGAAGGTGCTATCTCTTCACCAAAGGATATTTCACTAACGACTAATTTGCCAGACTCAATATATGGAGCTAACACTCCTCCAGCGTACGCTTTGATTTCATTTTTAATACTCCATATCCTTCTCTGCCCTAACGCCAGATTGTATCTGTTAGCTGCTCTTGGACTTGCAAAGCCTTTTAGACTAAGCTCTATAATATCCCCAGATTCTAACCTTTGCTTCAACTTAGATATAAACTTTTGTAAAGTTGCATAACCACTCTTCACATCACCCTCAAAAAAGTTCTCTAAGTCAGCATATGCTCCATTTCTAAGATCTCCTGATAATGTTTTTGCGTAATTGGTTTTGAACTCTTCTTTCTTTGCTATATAATCAAAGTAAGTCTCCGAGTAAGTCTTTGCTGTAAATAATTTTTTACTTCGGGGATCAGGAATATCATTATCATAATAGACAATAACTGGTAAGTATTCATTAAGATCCACATCTGCTCTACGTAGATAAACTCTCTCAGTTACCAATCCCTCAATGACATTATTACTGTTGACCACGAGTTGTTCGGTTATAAAACCTGGCCGTTCTACGGTGAGTAAATAGTCACGTCCAGCAACGATATCAAAGTTAAAATCATTAGCATCAGCATTTGTGATGACTATAGGTTCCATACCCTCTGACTCTAATGTTACAGTGGCACCTTTAAGTTCATCAAGGTTGGTTTCATCAAAGGTCAAGACTTGTAGTTTCACATCCATCGGAGTGAGGTATATCTTCTTGATGATCTCCTTCTTCGTACAATCCTTAATATTTAGATTAGTTGTATCAGGCTCATAACCATCTTTGGTCGTGATTATAATATATTCCTTATTGCATTTTATTCTAAACTTATGATCGTGAGTTAGATCATTTAGGTTTTCGAAAAGCAACTCTCCTGTAATAGCATCTAAAATCTGAACTCTTGCTCCTAACAAAGAATCAAGTGTTTCTCCGTTAAATGTAAGTGCATTAAGATCCAGGAATATTTCCTCTATCTTAACTTTATAGATATCATAACAGCATGCTTCAAAACCTTCCTCTAAGTATAATGAACCAGTCCTATTGGAAGAAATATGACCATCAGTATCATTATTATCGAGACTGAAATAAATATCATTAAAACTGCTATTAATAGGTGCTAACATATTGTCAGCTTGCGCATATATGTTGCCGTCCTTGTAAGTCTTAAATACGTCGAATCCTCCCATCCCAAGATATCCATCAGAACTAAAATATAAAGTCCCACTATTTTTATGGTAGAACGGCGTTATCTCATCATCTGTCGTATTAATCGATGCTATATTGATTGGTTCACCATAATTATCTCCATCTAAGACATTGTACCATATATCATTTTTCCCTTTGCCACCTTCTCTATCAGAAGAGTAGTACAGAATTTCTTTTTCCAAAACTGCATCATACCCAATCGTAGGCTGAGTAGACGTATAATCATCGCCGTTAACGGTAGATGGAAGTTTTGTTCCTTTTCTGAATTGTCCATCGGAATCGACATCACTAACGTATATGTCACATCTGATGTCTGTTGCATTCAGATAATGGCATAAAGTATAATATACTCTCGCTCCGTCAATACTAAATGCAGTATGAGCAACATGATCTCCAGAATTAACTTGAAGACCATCAAGGGATATATCTTTCTTATTTTTTTTCTTATCTGATTTTTCAGGAATGATGCTCTCTACCATCTTACCGCTGACTGTATCATTTTCAGATGAGAGAACTTTACTGTATAATCTTTTTGGATAATAATCGTTATCCTCTTTTTCGAATTGTAATGAAGAATAATAAAAATTGTCGTTGTAGCTCACACCTCCAAATTCTGAATAAGGAGTATTGATGCTACCTTCTATTCTATTAACATCTGTACCAAATGCAGGATTGCTGGCCTTGTCTACGGCCCAATCTATTGCTTCTATTTCCTTCTCCGCCTTAGCCGTGTAATAAGCATCATCTCCTCTACTTTCTGATAAGTATAACTCATAGTTACGTCTTGCAACATCATATTTTCCAAGATTCTGTTGAGCTTCTGCCAACTTAAGTACGGCGACTGGAAATGTACCTTCGTTATCATTATCTACGACATACTGCAATTCCGTCTCCGCAGTAGTGTACGCATTAAACATGAGAGAGGATTCTCCAAATCTATTCCTTATATCCAAAGCAGTAGAATCAAACTCCACAGCTTGTGAATAATAGTGCATAGCCTCAAAGTAATTCTTATCCTCGATGGCTTCTTCTGCAGCATTCATAAAAGCCTTTAGAGTTTGAGATTCACCTCTCAAAGCAATGAATGCCAATAAAATTATTATGTATAAATTCCTATTCATTATATATCTGGGATAAGTGTTCTTAGAAAATCGGACAAACTTTAAATTTACCTGGTGGTTTTACATGCTTGATTATATATTGTAAATGAATCTCTGGTCCTCTTCCAGATGCCCCAGAATGATTTTGTGCAAATCTTGAAAAATCAAGATCATAACTTGCCGCAATGAATAACTCATTTAATTGGAGCCCAAGTTTGAAGTATAAGACTTGTGCATTGAACTTATAACCACCTCCGACTCTCACTTGTCTTTGATTACCTCTTTGTTCATTGAGATAAAAATTAAGGTAACCACCAGCAAGAATCTCGCGGTAAGTCGTTTGTCTCTGATATAATGCATCTAACTGCAGGTCTAATTTATCTGATAACTGTCTGGAATAAATACCATAGAGAGCTAATCTGATAGGCAGATCTTGAGTTACAGAATTATAAAATTTAGCTTGAGGTTGTGTTAAGTGATATCCTCCGACCCCTAAGTCTAATTTGGTTCTTGTAGTTTTTTGCCATCTGTAGTTTAATCCCAATCCTGTTTCTATAAAGCTGAAATCTTGAAAATCAAAGCTCTCACCCGAAGCAGCTCCAGGATTAAAAGTATTAGTGGTCAGATTATATTGATTATCCCACGTAAGTGAAGTTGGATCAAATGCTCTATTAGCATATCCTACAAGAGCACCTATTGTTATCGCATTTCTTGTGTTAAGTACTCTGGTGTATGAGCCTGATAAGTTGAGGTTCAAAAGTCTCAAATCTGAATCACCTTGTCTGTCATAATTAAAAAAGGCACCTACACCAAAAAAGCCCTTTTTACTTTTCTTAGGATATATCTTTCTATCGTATCCCAAACTGAATGTAAGATATGGGACAGGTATAGACCTTCCTTGATCTCTAAAAGATAATGAGAATCTCTCATCTCCATTGAATATTCCTGTCAAGGATGGGCTGACACTTAGAGGCGCATTATAAAACTGAGAGTAATGCAAGTCTTGTGCTGCCAGATCCGTAGATGGAACGAAAGAAAATGCTATAACGACAAGCGCAAAGCAATTTCTTAGCATTTTAAATCTAAAGGTTCTACACATTATAAATATATCTAATACATAAATTACTGAATCACAATAATATATTGAAAATCAGCTTATTACACTTTACAAAGTACAAAAATCGTACTAAAACTAACTATAGGGGGATTCGATCGAAGAGACTCCCTTAAGACGCTTAAAGTTCGCAAATAGCTTGATGATGCCATCCGACAATAGATGGTATTTATAATATGATTGTATAATTCCATATGTATTATCTTCTATATCATATCATTACAATTCATTAATTACCATAATATTAAAAGTTAAATAACTCAAGCGTATTTCTATTAGTTTAGACTTCTCTTATGTTTAATTTGTAATATGAAAAGAAAAATAGTTGTGCTTTCTGGAGCTGGTGTGAGCGCAGAAAGTGGTATTAAAACCTTTAGAGATGCAGATGGTCTGTGGGAAGGTCATGACGTGATGGAAGTCGCATCACCTGATGGATGGAACAAGAATAGAGCACTCGTAACCGAATTTTATAATCAAAGAAGAAAGCAGCTAAATGATGTATCTCCAAATAAAGCCCATGAGTTAATCGCGTCATTACAAAATGAGAATGAAGTTTATATAGTCACTCAAAATGTGGATGACTTGCATGAACGTGCTGGTAGTAAAGAGGTACTACATCTACACGGAGAACTTAGAAAGGTCAGATCTACGGGAGATTCTACATTGATATATCGTTGGGAAAAAGATGTAACAGATAATGATACATGTGATAAAGGATATCCACTCAGGCCACACATTGTATGGTTTGGAGAAGAAGTGCCTGCGTTATCAGAGGCTGTAGACATTATCCACGATGCTCATATAGTCATCATCATAGGTACTTCACTACAAGTTTATCCCGCTGCAGGACTCATAGGCTATGCTCCTCAAGATGCTCAAGTTTATTATATTGATCCTAAACCTTTTATTTCTTATGAATTAGAGAGGCGTCCTCATACGATAATCAAAGAAAAGGCAACTGTAGGTATGGAAATATTGATTTCTTACATAAAGAATTGAGATTCTATATTTTATTTATTATAAATTTGTTTTATATACTCATACAATCACAACTTATTCATTTAGATAATTAAGACAATTGTTCCTTATAACTCTCCAAATATATCAATGGCTCGTTCCGCTTATAGCTATATTTTTTATATATAGAGTTGTAACCCAGTTTAGGAATAACAAGAGATTACTTATCGGCACAATACTATGGGTTGGTTTTTGGGTACTTGTATCCGTCCTAGCGATTAAGCCAGATTTCATTTCTAATAATCTTGCCAGCTCCCTTGGCTTTAAGAGTAATATCAATGCAGTCATATTTGTGGCTTTGGGTTTTCTTTTTATTATGACTTATTATCAATCCTCCATTATTGATCTACTTGAAAAACAGATGACTGAATTAGTCAGAAAAATAGCATTGGAGAAACAAAGAGAAATCGATGAGTTAAAGGATCAGATTAAGGCTCAAGAAAAATCCAATCAAGCATCTAAGAAATCAAATAGTGGTGCCAAGTCTTTTTCAGATAAATGAAAATCTTATTCGTCTTAGAAAACTATTATCCTAATATTGGAGGAGTAGAAACGCTATTCAAAAACCTCACTGAAGCTCTCGCTCATGAGGGCTTAAGCATTACTGTAGTCACAAACCGATTTGATAAAAACCTTAAAAAGAAAGAGCTTATAAATGGTGTGAATGTTATTAGATTATCAATGGTCAATAGATATATTTTTACATTTTTCGCATTTTTCCCTCTTATTCGTGTAGCATCAAAACACGACATAATACATACCACATCATACAATGCAGGAGTACCTGCCTACATTGCGGGACTAATTACAAGAACCAAAACTATTATCACCTTTCATGAGGTTTGGGATAAGTTATGGTTTAAGCTACCCTATATGAATAAAGTAAGCTTGACACTATTTTATCTTTTTGAAAAATTCTTATTAGCTCTGCCGTTTTCGCATTACATCGCCGTCTCAAATAGCACAAAAGATGCACTTGTCAATGCAGGCATTCCGGTAGAGAAAGTTACAACAATCTATAACGGTATAGATTATGACAAATTCAAAAAAGAATCTATTACTACAAGTAGCAAAAATGAGTCAAGAGATTTTAGATTTATATACTTTGGTAGACTAGGAATATCTAAAGGTTTAGATTTAATTTTAAAAGCTGTGGAGTTGTTGATGAAAGAAAACAAAAACTTCAAATTACAACTTGTCATACCCAAAACTCCTAAAGGTTTTTACAAAAAAATAATCAACGAAATAGAAAGATTAAAAATCAAAAAATACATCGACGTACGCAGTCATCTTAGCATAGATGAGCTACGTCGACTCATAGTGTCATCTGATGCTGCTCTTATCCCCTCTTACAGCGAAGGGTTTGGGTATAGTGCAGTAGAAGCTATAGCATTAAATACGCCCGTGATACACTCTGGCAAAGGTTCACTATCTGAGGTCATCTCTGGTCCAAGTATAAAAATGAATGAACTCTCAGGTGATGCTCTCATGCGATGTATGAAAGATGCAATTAGTGGCCATTGGAATATCTTGGATGAAAAGAAATTTCACTTATCAGAATCAGTGGACGATTATCTACAATTTTATAAAAATCAGATATCGTAAGGATGAAGCTAAAAGTCGTATTCCTTGCAGATTGTCTTGTCACACAAAAGGCTGGCATTCATTACTATACGAAACAATTTATACGACGTACTATCCAGGCTTACCCAGAACACGACTACTATATGGTCGTACCAGAGCCTTATGACGATATAGACATTTCAGAGATAGTTATACCTATTAAAAAAAGTATCCCTTTTCACCTCAGGATGAGAAATGTCTGGCATATCCCCAATCGGTTAAATAAATTAAATGCAGACGTCGTGATCGAGATGGCACATTTCGGACCATTTAGATTATCAGATAGAACTAAACGAGTTACTGTCATACATGATCTGACGCCTTTAATTTATCCATTGTGGCATGACAGAATAAGCACCTACGTCCATAAAATATTTCTCAAAAGAATATTGAGAAAAGCAGATAATATAATAGCTAATAGTCAAGTTACTAAAAATGCAATAGAGGAATATCTGCCTACTGTCAAGCAGAAAATAAGTATCGCCTACCCTTCAATTAACATCAAGAAATACAAAAGAAAAGCATCACCAAAAAACGACGTATATTTTCTAAGCGTAGGCACTATAGAACCGCGTAAAAATTACGCTTCACTCATTAATGCATTTAATACAATTGCAAAGGAGCACAAACACGTCAAGTTAGTCATTGTCGGATTTAAAGGCTGGAAATCTCAAGCCGTTTTTGACCTTATAAATCAATCAGAATATAAAGACAGAATACTCATCAAAGGCTATGTTACTGAACAAGAATTAGTTGAATATTATTTAAACGCATTGGCCTTTATCTTCCCTACACACTATGAAGGATTTGGACTACCACTATTAGAGGCTATGACCTTGGGGACATTAGTGATTTGTTCAGATATAGATATATGTCGAGAGGTATGTGCTGATAGTGCTGTATATTTTAGAGATGCCGAAGAGCTTATATTGGCCATGCAACAAGTCATAGACTCCCCTACTGATTATCAAGAATACAAATTAAAATCAATCAGTCGAGCTCAATACTTTAATGATCAAAAAATCAACCTCGATCATATCTTATCCTAAGAAGTATTCGTCATGAGATAATATGATCTTATCTAATTGATAGCTTTTTAAACTAAGATTAATCCTATATTTAGTGTCAAACAACAAATTGATATGGAAGTCCTCCGTATAGAAAACTTATCAAAAAATTATGGTTCGCTAAAGGCATTAGATAACCTTAATCTCTCTGTAAACAATGGAGAAATCATGGGAATCTTGGGCCCTAATGGCAGTGGCAAGACAACAACCTTAGGTATTATACTTGGTATCTTGAAAGCTGACAGTGGAAATTTTACATGGTTTGAAAATAGATATGAAAATCACAGACTACATATAGGGTCCATATTAGAAACACCAAACTTCTTTCCATATCTCAATGCTGATGAAAACCTTGATATAGTCCGACAAATAAAAGGTGTAGATGACAAGAACTTTGACGAACTCTTAGAACTTGTCAAACTCAAAGGAAGAAGGAAGTCCCAGTTTAAGACATTTTCTTTAGGTATGAAGCAAAGGTTAGCTATCGCTGCTACCTTAATCGGTGACCCAGACGTAGTCATATTTGATGAACCTACTAATGGTCTTGATCCAGAAGGCATCGCAGAAGTAAGGCGGACATTACAGGATATAGCATCACGAGGAAAGACCGTAATTATGGCGAGTCATATTCTTGATGAAGTCGAAAAAATATGTAGCCATGTCACGATTATTAAAAGAGGTAAACTGATGGCATCAGGCAATGTAGGTTCCATACTATCTAATGATCTCACAATAGAAATAGCCAGTAGCGACTTACTGCAACTCTCTCAATTTCTTCAGATGTATCAAGGCATAACCAATGTAGAAATGAAAGGTCAAATCATAGAATGCAATGCACATGTTGATACCAATATTGCAGAGCTCAATCGCAATGCCTTATCTAAGAATATAGCACTGACTCATCTCGTAGCACGTAAGACAAGACTTGAGGAAGAGTTCTTAAAAATCACTGGTAAGCCTTCAAACAACTAATCGATATGTTTAAACTATTAAAACTTGAATTTTCAAAATTTAGGAAAAGTACAGTCGTTATTCTCCTAACAGTTATGTTTGTTGTTTTCTTCCCGTTCTCGCTTACTGTGACAAGGATATTTGAAGAATTTCCTCCGCCATTTCCTCCTGCTAAAGTACTTGTACAATTCTCTGCTGTATGGGAATATCTCGGCTATGTTGGTAATTGGATGGTATTTTTCTTCTTGGGCGTAATGATTATTTATACGATAACCTTGGAAGTATCTTACAAGACGCTAAGGCAGTCCATCATCATAGGAATGACAAGGAATCAATATTTTTTATCAAAAATTTATTTAGTTGTTGTCATTAGTTTAATCGCCACATTGTACTATTCTATTATCGCTTTTACGGTAGGATACATTAATACACCTGAGGCAAATCTGTCATTAGCATTCGATAACGAATGGGCAATCCCCAGGTTCTTCTTAATGAGTTTAGGCTACCTAAGTTTCGCTATGATGATCGCCTATCTTATAAGAAATTCAGGACTTGCGGTATTTCTTTATTTGTCACTTATACTGTTAGTAGAACCCCTTGTGAGATTAGGTCATGTAAAATTCGTAGGCACTAAGTTTCAGAACTACTACCCTATGAATTGCATAGAGGATAATATGCCACTTCCATTACTTAGAATTGCTGACTATATAAAAACTGGTGAATTAGACCTGACCATCCTGCTATCTTACAAAATGGCTGCGATGATGTCTGTCATCTATACAATCATTTTTGTGGGTATCAGTTATTATAATTTTATAAAAAGAGACCTCTAAACTATATATGAAAAACATACTTGTCTCTGGTGCTTCAGGTCAATTAGGTCAAGAAATTAAAGAGCTTGCTCAAGATTGTCAGAAATATAAGTTTGACTTCATGAGCAAAGCTGAGCTTGATCTCGAAAGTGAGGAAAGTATTCGGGATACTTTAAAGGCTAAACATTATGATTACTTTATAAATGCTGGAGCATACACCGCAGTAGATAAAGCAGAGACAGATTCTGCCACTGCATACGCTGTCAATGGTATGGCATTGTACCATATATCTAATCATATCCCTGAGGACTGCACTCTAATACATGTATCTACAGATTATGTTTATCATAATAAAATGTCAACACCAATGGAGGAAACTGATCCTTGTCAGCCAAAAGGTGTCTATGCTGCATCTAAACTTCAAGGCGAAGAATTTATATCTTCATTAATTCCCAATTCAGTAATACTCAGAACATCATGGGTATACTCAAAATATGGTAAAAACTTTGTCAAGACCATGCTCCGATTAGGCAAAGAAAAAGATGAACTGTCTATTGTCAATAATGAGATAGGAACGCCTACCTATGCAAGAAATATCGCAAGAGTAATAATGTCAATAATTAAAAATATTGAGATAAATCCTCAAGAAAATCGTCCCTCTGGTATTTATAATTTTTCAGATGAGGGCTATACGAATTGGGCAGATTTTGCAAGACATATATTCACTATTGCAGGAATAGACTGTAAGGTCACCAACATCAGCTCAGAGGACTATGGAGCTCCAGTTGAGAGACCACACTGGAGTGTACTATCTAAAGAAAAGATCAAAAAAGACTTTAATATCAAAACTCAAACTTGGCAAGAAAGTATACTAGAATGTCTTGAAGTCATTGAATAGAGCATATATCCTTATAGCTTTTAATTTAAATTGAAGTATCTTTATTTTTAAGTAGAATGAGGTACCTAATCATATGCATATTTCTGATACAAAACGTATCATCATTGAATGCCACTCACAACCGATCTGGCGAAATCACCTATGAGCAAATAGACCCTGTTACCATAAGAGCAACCATTACTACGTATACTAAGGCCAGCGCTACAGGAGTAGATAGAGACAGTCTCACGTTAGACTGGGGAGACAATACGAGTGAGTTAGTAGCACGTACCAATAGCCCGGGTGTCATCATACCTGGAGAAGACATCAAATTGAATACTTATACGGCAGAGCATACCTATCCTGGCAGAGGGACTTATACTCTATCGTTTATGGATCCTAATAGAGTCAACAATATTCAGAATGTTAATTTTCCCAATTCAGTCGATGTCCCTTTCTATGTTCAGACAACATTCACATTTGTTAATCCACAATTCCAAGGATTAAATAGTTCTGTTATCTTACTCCAGCCGCCGATAGATTTCGCTTGTGTCGGACAACGATTTGTCCATAATCCTAATGCTTTTGACCCTGACGGAGATAGCCTTTCTTACGAGCTTATCGTTCCGTTTCAGTCAGAAGATACAGAGGTACCACGCTATAGATTCCCAAATGAAATCCTACCAGGTTCTAACAATTTAATTTCACTTAACGAGATAACGGGGGACTTTGTATGGGAGAGTCCGCAGTCTGCTGGAGAATACAATATTGCGATTAAAATAAATGAATTTAGAAATGGTGTTCTTCTCAATAGTGTTGTGAGGGATATGCAGATATTTGTTGATATATGTGATAATCAAGCACCTACTATAGACGTCATTGATGAAATATGTGTCGTTGCAGGAACGAGATTAGAAATACCAGTAATAGTTGCAGATATAGATTCGGGACAACAGGTAAAACTTACTGCAACAGGCGGTCCTTTCTTAGAAAGATTCTCAAGCGCAATTCTTACTGGTGATGGCATGTACGCTGATGTCGTTAGGACAGAGCTATTCGTCTGGGAGACACAATGCGAACACATTTCTGACAGCTATTATCAAATTGTATTCAGAGCTGAAGACAATTCTATAAATGAAGAAAATGGTCTTTCCATTTTAAAAACATTGAGAGTAAAGGTCGTAGGTCCTGCTCCAGAAGATATCTCAGCTGAAAACATTAATAACGAAAACATAAGAATAGAATGGGCATTACCCTATGCATGTGCTAATACGATTAATGATTATTTTATAGGGTTCAGTGTATGGAGAAAAAATCAGAGTAATCAATTTGATATAGATAGTTGTGTGGGTGGGCTTGAAGGAAGAGGCTATGAACCAGTCAATTTTCTGACTAATCAGAATGATGGTAACAGATACTTTCATGTAGATAACGATAATCTTGAGAAAAGCAACATCTACTGCTATAGAGTTCTAGCTAACTTTGCACTAAGAACACCATCCGGCAACCCATTCAATATTGTAGAAAGCCTACCTTCTGCAGAGATTTGCATTCAGCTCCAGCAAGACATACCCCTTATTACAGAGGTATCTGTTATAGAAACTGATAACACTAACGGTAGTATAGATGTTAGCTGGATAAAACCACTGGGCAGTGATCTCGATACAATAGCTAATCCTGGTCCCTACAGATACGAAGTTCTAAGATCTACAGATGCAGTTACATACGATATGATTACAACGGGTCAGTTTGTCACTCAAAATTTTAGTGATGATATTAACTTAGAATACACAGATTCTGGACTGAATACTAATAGCAATCAATACTTCTACAGAATAGACTTTTATTCTGATGATGTGCTCTACGGATCCTCGCCAGATGCGAGTTCTGTCTTTACAAGTATCATCTCATCTGATCAAATGAATATATTGAGCTGGACTGAAGAGACTCCGTGGATCAATTATATCTATAGAGTTTTCAGACAGGATAATAATACGGGTCCATTTACTGAAATAGCATCTACAAGCGATAAGATGTACGTAGATGAAGATCTTATCAATGATATAGAGTATTGTTATCATATAGAAAGTGAGGGGACTTATGGTCTGAGTACTACACCATCACCTTTATTTAATCTATCTCAAGAAGTATGTGGTAGTCCGGTAGATACAGTCGGACCATGTGCACCAATATTAAGTTTAGAAAGCCCATGCGAACTCATCAATGAAGGAATTACAGTCAATGAATTCATCAATACTCTTAACTGGCTTACCCCTGTGTCTGATTGTAACAATGATGAGCAGGTCATAGTGTATAGGATATATTTTTCACCTAATCTCTTAGTGGAACTAAGCTTACTTACTGAGGTCGATGGAGACGTATTCACTTATGATGACACCCCAGAGATGGGGATTACAGGATGCTATGCTGTCAGTGGTGTTGATTCCTTAGGAAACGAAGGACCACTCAGTGAAATCGTCTGCGTAGAGAGCTGCAGCGTATATGAACTGCCAAATACTTTTACACCTAACAATGATGGTTCTAACGATATTTTTGTACCGCGAGAGAATCTTTTCGTATCAGAGGTTGACTTTAAGGTTTTTAATAGATGGGGCAACTTAATATATGAAACAACTGACCCAGAATTAAATTGGGATGGAACAGATCTCAATGGCAAGGATGCATCAGAAGGAACTTATTACTACACATGCTCCATCTTTGAAGAAAGTACAGAATTAGGTACCGTTGAGATAGATCAATTATCAGGCTTTATACAACTACATAGATAAATGTTTTCAGGAATTATAGAATCACAAGGAAAGGTCATAAATATAAAAGAGGATGGCACAAATAAAGTTTTCACTGTAGAACATAACTATGGAGATGAACTCTACATAGATCAGAGTATCAGTCACAATGGAGTATGCCTCACGATAATTCATATAGAAGAAAAGCTATATAAAGTTGAGGCCATAAGAGAAACGCTGATCAAATCCAACTTAGGAAATCTTAATATAAATGACATCGTCAACCTTGAACGTTGTTTGCTGCCACACACCAGGTTAGACGGGCACATAGTGCAAGGGCATGTTGATGGTATAGCTCACCTACATGATGTCTCAGATGTCAATGGTAGCTGGGAGATGGAATTTAAAATGTCAGAAGAAGCCGCTTTACTTATCATTCCTAAAGGCTCAATATCCATTAACGGTATCAGTCTAACTGTCGTCTCTATGGAGAACAACTTACTAAAAGTGGCCATCATCCCATACACTTATGAGCACACAAATCTTAGATATTTGAAGAAGGGTGATAGTGTAAATATTGAGTATGATATAGTAGGAAAATATGTCATTAATTATCTTGAAAAAATGAATGTGGGCCAATGATAACTAATACCCTCTCTTCTGCTAACATCAATGCGTAAGTATGTCATTGCAATACTTATTGTTAGCATTATTGCTATTTTCTATAGATACGGAAGATCTATTTACATCCCTGTGTTGAATAAGATGTCAGACAAAGAAACTGTACATTCTATACAAGAAGAACTCACAACAGATGTTCTTGATAGATTACGGAATGATCTAAATCAAATTGGACTTAAGACACTTCCAGATTCAATTTCAATTTTAGCCTTCAAAGAAGAAGAGATATTAGAAGTATGGGCACAGGTAGATGATAATAATAGACTTTTAAAAAGTTATCCATTTTCAGCTAATAGCGGTACGTTAGGCCCCAAACTTAAGGAAGGTGATAAGCAGATTCCCGAAGGTCTATATAAGATAGAATATCTAAATCCTAATAGCAGCTATCACCTGTCACTGAAGGTTAGTTACCCCAATGACTTTGATCAGAAAAAAACAATTGAAGATGGCAGAACTGATATTGGCTCTGACATATTCATACACGGAAGAGACGTTACTGTAGGGTGTATTCCTTTAGGAGATAAGGCCATAGAAGAATTATTCATTATGGCCGCAACCGCTATTGAGAACAATATAGCAGTCATAATCAGTCCAAGGGATTTTAGACTTAATAATAACTTTCCAACAGTGACAAGCGTCGGATGGAGTGAAGAATTATATAAAAGTATCAAGATGAGACTTGAAGATTATAAGAATTAGAGATGCTTATATCAGGCTGACATAATACCTTCGTATAGAGATAATTATTATCTAATAGACTTCTTAACTATACTCCTCCTACCAAAGAGATGGAGTATTCGTAGTCCTTTTTGTTAGATTAAACTCGCAGTAATTATCTAAACCAGATTTCATAGGTTGTCAATATCCAAAATCAAACAATAACTCTATTGATATGATTATTAAGAATTGAGCATTAAAGGTTATTACTGATTGATACATATAAATAAACCTCCGAGGTATTGCATTTAAAATATCTTTATTAAGTTTGGAGATAGACAATGAGACACTTATTAACCATATTTATTATTGTACTCTCTTCTGGAGTAATTGTTAGTCAGATTGATTCTCATTATTGGTCTCATCAATTTGGAGCTCATGGCCTCTTACTTAATGGTGCAGTTATTTCTTCAGCACATGATGAGACTTCTATATTCTATAATCCAGGAGCTATTCCGCTGCATGGACGTCTTGGATTTGCGTTTTCATTTATCTCACCAACTTATGCTAGCCTGAGCAATCAGAATTTCTTAGGCAACAATCAACAGCTGACAGACATGGGCTTTGGTTTTTCTCCTGGATTTCTTGCAGTACGATTCAGACCATTTAAGACCGATAAGATTGTAGCAGGAGTGGCCACCTTTAAAAGATTTCAATCTGATATTAATTTCGAAGATAGACTGGTGGATCAAGTTGACATGTTCGACGTATTCGCATTCAGAAGTGACCTAAACTTCAATAGAAGAAAAGATGAAAATTGGTATGGTCTCGCATTGGGATACAAGGTCAATGAAAACTTAGGTATCGGGTTATCACAGTTTTCTGTCTGGCATGGTGAGAGTTTAGAATTAGATGTCACAAAAGAAATCTTGCGTAGTTCTAATCCCACAAACGTCATTCAATCCTGGAGATCTGCATTTAATTATGACTTAAGTATCTATAGTGGCTGGATCAGTAAGTTTGGACTATCATATTGTGATGAGAAGGTCGGCATTGGACTTACAGTAACGACGCCTCTTTACGGTGTTGTAAGATCTGCTGCCTCATACGCTATTGATGATCAACGTATTAACAACGTAGATTCTACCATCATGGTCGTATCTAACAGAGAAGATTTAAGCAATGCAGTATACAAGTCGCCCCTATCCATTGGATTAGGCTTTGATTGTAAATTAGGCAAGTATCGCATCTACACATCTGCTGAGTATTTTAGACCTATTGATAAGTATACATTATTTTCTGACAGTGGTGACACATTTGATGGTGTTACGGAACAACCATCAGATTTTGATATCAGTGTGACTGCTGGTAACGAAAGCGTATTAAATATTGCATTAGGTTTTGAATATTTTAGAAATGAAAAAATAACTTTTCTGGGAGGATTCAGAACAGATTTTAATGAGAGCAATAACTTATTGATTAATGAAAGTGCAGAGTACCTCAGTACGACACCTAATGTCTTTCATCTATCAGGAGGTGTTCTTGCGACATATAGTAAGAGCATATTTTCATTAGGAGCCGACATAGGTTACGGAAGAAGTCAGAATGGCCGACAACTGACTGATCTCTCAAATATCACAAGTGAGAACATATTTACATTTAGTGGAGATGACAGCGTCGAGAGTACTTTTTTTTCTGTTTCTATTTTTCTCACCTATGATTTTATATTCGAAAGAATCGCAACTGCTAATAATCATAGACATTAAAAAAGCGAAGTGGACTACAAAAAAATAATTAGCGATATCAGAGCTAAGAATTATGCACCTATCTATTTCTTACAAGGTGCTGAAACCTACTTTATAGACTTGGTCGTCAAAGAAATAGAGCATGGAGTCCTATCTGAAGCTGAGATGTCATTTAACCAAGCTGTACTCTACGGCAAGGAGTCCAATGCCAAACAGGTGATAGATCAAGCCATGCAATATCCTATGATGTCTCCGTATAGAGTCGTCATAGTCAAAGAAGCTCAAAGTATGAGTACACTTGCTGACTTAGAATCGTATATCAAAAATCCATCTAAACAGACGATACTTGTCATAGCCCATAAGTACAAAACTATAGATAAGAGAAAAAAGAAATTCTGGGACGCTATCAAAAAAAATGCAGTTATCCTTGAGACCAAAGCACTCTACGATAATCAAGTTCCTCCATTCATCATGGACATGGTTAAGGATCAAGGTCTCAAAGTGGATAATAAAACTGCATTTATAATTGCTGAACACCTTGGAAGTGATCTGTCGAAGATATCAAATGAAATAGAAAAACTGGCCCTCAATCTAAGTCCAGGGACAACAGTCACCTTAGATCATGTCCAAAAGTATATCGGTATAAGCAAGGACTATAATATATTCGAATTACAAACAGCCATAGGTCAACGGAATAAACCAAAATGCTATAAAATCATCAAGTACTTTTCTGAAAATGAAAAAGCTCATCCTATACAGATGAATGTAGGTGCTCTCTATTCTTACTTCTGTAAGATTCTGATAACTAAAAAGTATATAAATTCTGACAATAAAACACTCGCTGGAAAACTCAGAATCAGTCCATTCTTTACATCTGAATATAAATCCGCCGCCAAGAACTATGACATGCCTCAGCTCAGAAACGCCTTCAGCTTATTACATGATATGGATAAATTCAGTAAGGGCGTAGACAGAAGACACAATAGCAGTCTTGCGATATATCAAGAATTTTTATTTAAACTTTTAGCTTAGGCTGATGCCTACTTCCTACATATGCCCCTAAGACAATAAATAACATGACTAATAGAATAGTCATAGAAGCATAACTCTTCTGATATGGTATGTAAAGAAATACCGATACACAGACCATCAGAATAAATCCTCCACCTATCATACCGATCCATAATCTAAACAGTCCAGATAATCTGCCGGCGATATATGCGCCAACAAAACCGCAAACTATAAATGTGATAGCTAAGAATAATTGTTCCCCGATTGGTTGATCCTTTAAAAATGCCTCTAATGCAGCCTTATCGTCCATTGCGATATCCTGAGGTCGAGGATATAGATATCTAGAGACTATAGTTAACACAAAGAAAATCAGACCACTACATATAGTAGCTACTATGACCGCTTTTAGACTTCTTAGCATATATCTTACTTTTAGTACTAATATATATAATATAGCATGAATATATCGTTTATCTTTGTGAGAGTGAGAAATACATATTAGTTTTTTTTATAATATATTTGAAACATGGACTTTTCTAAATTAAAAGGCATCCTCCTTATTGCAGGAGTATGTTTATTTCATATCTATAGCATAAATGGTCAGGCGGATACAAAGTTCGTCAATGAGTTCCTAAACATAGGCGTAGGTGCCCGTGCTCATGGTATGTCAGGAAGTGTGACTGCAAGTACTGAAGATGTAACGGCAGCATACTGGAATCCAGCAGGATTATCTTACATGGATGCTGAGGTAGGTATATCTGCTATGCATGCATCTTGGTTTGGCGGCATAGCTAACTATGATTATGTAGGTTTCGGAAAAGTATTCAACGAAAGAAATAAAAGTTATGGTTCTGCCTCACTTATAAGAATGGGTGTAGATAACATTCCTAATACACTAAATCTAATAGGTCCTGACGGTAGTGTCAATTTTGATAATATCTTAGAATTCTCTGCAGCTGATTATGCATTTATATTATCATATGCTCAGCAAGTGGGTGGTCGTAGAAGTGGCCTTACTTTAGGCGGTAGTGCTAAGGTAATATTTAGACAAATAGGTGACTTTGGTACAGCGAGAGGATTTGGTTTTGACCTTGCGGCAATGTACAAGGAAGACAGATTCCAATTCGGAGTAATGCTGAGAGACATCACAACTACAGTCAATACATGGAGTTTTTCTTTGACACCAGAAGAGCAAGTTATTTTTGAAAGAACAAACAATGATATCCCTATCTCAAGTACTGAAGTGGCTCTACCTAAAATTATAGTGGGTGGTGCATTCAAGTCAGATGATGATGATCGTAATGCCTTTTCATATCTCGTAGAAGCTGATGTCAGATTCTCTACAGATGGGACACAAGCTGGATTATTCAGCGGTAATAATATCGGTATAGATCCAAGTTTTGGAGCTGAAATAGGTTACAATAGACAGGTCTTTTTTAGAGCAGGATTAGGTAATATACAGCGTACTCTAAATGAAACAAGTAGCACAGACAGAAGTTTAGAGTTTCAACCTAACGTTGGATTAGGTATCGTATTGGGAAATTTCCAGATCGATTATGCATTAGCTAATATCGGCAGTGTGTCAGGAGTTCTCGTATCACATATCTTCTCATTAAGTCTTCAGATTAGAGATTAATCTTATTTATAAATTACAAACTATTGATCAAATAAGCAGCGACAGCTGGTTTAATTCTCCCCTATTCCTATTTAGATTGGTATATTGGTGTTACATGAACTATATGTGCATCAGATAGTCCATCACAGCTTAAATAACGAAGGTTAATGATGGAGGTACTTATAGTAAATTCATATCAAAAGGTGATCTTACCAAAGGCGTTGTATTTAGTACGTGGATCAAAATCAATCAACAAACTTAAACGTGCATTTACTTCTAACTTTTAGCTAAATGAAGAAAAAGCTAAAACCCAACCGATACAGAAGTAAATATATATTTAGGTATCTAAATTTGAAAAACATGAATGAGTTGAAGATAAGAACAAGCCCAGAATTTGAAACAAAACTAGCATCTTACCCCGACTTTGTTAGAGACAAGATGTATGGCTTAAGAAAGCTCATTAACGATACCGCAAAGGAAATAACAGAAATCACCGAACTTGAAGAAACATTAAAATGGGGAGAACCAAGTTTTCTTTCTAAACATGGAAGTACACTCAGAATGGACTGGAAGAAGAAAACGCCAGATCAATATCAGCTTTACTTTAAATGTACAAGTAGGCTAGTAGAAACTTTTAAAATTGTTTTTGGAAATAAATTTGAATACGAAAAAAGCAGAGCGATTATTTTTCGACTGAACGAAGACATTCCTACCAAAGAAATAAAAAAATGTATCAAAGCAACTTTGATGTATCACAAAGTTAAAGACGATATTAAATTAGGAATGCAAACTCAATTCTTTTTTAAATTCATTAAAGGGGCAAACGCTTTGAGGTCAAAAAAAACCGTTCTATGTGGTTCCATACAAAACCATTAAAAATGACAATTAATTTATGCCGCCACTTAGAGCCTATACTTATCTAAAGCTTTATATCAGGGGGAATGACATTTTTAAAGTGACCATTCATTTGAATCTTCTTTCGTAAGTTTTCCATTTCAGATACCACAGGTATAAAATCAATGAGATGATTCTCTACATATTCTAAGCGAGCTAACTCTGCATGAATCTTGAGGAGTTCTATTTCTTGCTCAAAGTTCAAGCCTATCTTGTGAGCTATCGTGTAGATCTTAAAATCCATAGATACTTCTGGTACAGGAGTATCCATTTTCATGATCGTGTACAACTGCTCTATCAAATTTATAACTCGACTTATCACTACAATATCTGTGGTCGCTTCATCTTCTATCTCGTCTACTGCTCCTTCTGGGTAGAGCTTATTAGCAGCCTTAGATTTAAAATCATTGAGATAGAACTTATTAACTCCAATTGTTTTTATATCCATTTTACCATCAGGATAGACATGAGAGACTTCAAGTATACGTAAAGCAGTTCCAACATTTATGGGTTTAGAATCTATCACAGGAGGTAAGCCAAAAGTCTTATTCTCTTGATGGCACTCTTCCACTAATTGCTTATAACGAGGCTCGAATATATGCAGGTTTAATTTTTCATCAGGATAAGCTACTATCCCTAAAGGAAACAACGGTAGTCTTTGCATTGTCAATTTTTTTTGGACATCTAAGCGAAACTTAGATCGATGATAAACATACGATTTTGTATCAAGATATGTTTGAAAATAAATATCTAATTAGCTCTCTAATAAGTAAATCTCAATAATTAATCAGCTATAAATATTATCCGTTACTGTAACTATTCATGATATGTTCCGCCTAAGTCAGTCACAATATCTGTGTTAAATAAATCATCGATTTATCTATATATTACAATTTGTATGTATATTGACTTGACATGTAGTTAATGAGATTCATTCGTTGACTATTTCTTAGTCTTCATTTAATAAAAGTGTATTGACTTATGCGTTTCTTGATTATTATCATTTGGTTGATTTTAGGTGTCTTCTATTGGAAATGCCATATGGTATGTTGCCACGAAGGTAAAGCTAGCCCCACAACTATTACACCTGTAGAAAAGATACAGAGCTCTGTAAAAAAGTTGACACCTTTACGATTTGATTGTTCTGGAGCTATCCCTAATACAGAACCTGAATGGGTCAGCTACCGAGACTCTCTACTGAACAACCTAAGCGACAATGAATTACTTGTCATTAATGGACAATATTATGAGGATGAGACTACTGATGCTATCGACAATCTTGGCCTTGAACGTGCTCGCAATGTACTTAAGCTGCTTGACAATGTCGGAGAAGATAGAGTTCGATTAAGAGGTACCATCAGAGGTGACTCGTGCTTACATTCAGAACTTAATAATCTTATCATATTCAGATATGCAAGAAACTCTGCCAAGATCAAAGAAGTAGATGATAAGACAATGATTTATTTTCCATATGGGTCAACTCAAAAGTTAGATGATGCTGAAGTAGAAGCCTACTTAGATGAAGTCATAACTAAAATCAAAAAGTCAGGAGAATCAGTAAAACTAACTGGACATACAGACAATGATGGATCTGCAAGTTTCAATATGAAACTCGGCGAAAAAAGAGCCATTGCGATCCAAGATTATTTTATAAAAAATGGTCTTACACCTCAGAGAGTTATTGTCACATCACGTGGAGAAAAAGACCCTATCGCTTCTAACGATACGGAAGAAGGTAGAGCAAAAAATAGAAGAACGGAATTAGAAATACTAAAATAATAAGCAAAATTCTTTTAAGATGAATTTGAACATATTTACAAACTTTTGCGGTTACTGGTGGTTGGCATGGCTACTACCATTTATAATAGGTCTAATATTAGGATGGCTTATATGGGGTAAGTGGGCACGTCGTGTCAGAGAACTCGAAGATGATCTTGCAAAAGCTCGTTCTCGTAATAACGATTTAGAAAAAAAGCTTAAAGCATGTCAAAGTTCAAGAGAGGATCTTGAAAGAGAACTAAAAGACTATAAGTATCAATTATCAGCTGCTAAAGCTGAAGTCAGCAGTCTCAGGGCTAAGCCGACTACTACAAATAGTAATATAGAAAATACAAGCACAGGAATAGCCGCAGGATTAGCTTCTCAATCAACGCCACCAACAGCTAAGAAAGATAAGTATGCAAAAGTCAACGAGGATAATCTCCAAATCATAGAGGGTATCGGGCCAAAAATGGAACAAGTCCTCAAAGAAAATGGCGTAGCAAACCTGAAGATCTTAGCTAACAAAAGTCCTAATGAGCTCAGATCAATACTCGATAAATATGGCGACAAGTATAAGATTATAGATCCTTCGGACTGGACAAGACAGGCCTCACTGGCGAGCAATCACAAATGGGAAAAACTAATGAATCATCAGAAAGCTGATGGATCTGAATCTAAGGCAGAAAAAATGTTTATCAAAATGGGTATCATTAAAGCCTTTAGCCAAGATGATCTAAAGGCCATAGAGGGCATAGGACCTAAAATATCAGAGCTTCTTATGTCTAATGGTATAGGAACATGGAAAGCACTCGCAGATAGCTCAGTGAGTAGATTAAGGACCATTCTCGATAGCCAAGGTTCTAAATATAAGCTCGCAGATCCAAGTACTTGGCCTAAGCAAGCACAAATGGCTGCTGAAGGTGATTGGGATAAATTAGAAGAATATCAAGACTTTCTGAATGGAGGAAAAGATCCCAGTTAAGACTAACAACGAGTCTACAGCATCACGGATTAATCCAAGTTAAAGAAAGACAGTAAATTCAATTTTACTTACATCATAATAGTAGCTCAAAGGCTATAAAAAGTATTTATACTTATCGAAAGATCACATTGATGATACGATAAACAGAATGAAGAATACTATTCCAGTCCATCAATTAAAAATGGACATCTCTACAGGCAAGAATGACTATGAAGAAGAAATCTTTAATGGTGCAATTCCTGATCTCAAAATCCTCCATCGTGTATCAATGGGAAAAGGATCGCATAAGATCACATGTCAAGAAAACTATGTCACATTTCTATTAACAATTAAAGGTATAGGACTACTTCGTACTAATTGTGAACAACAGATTATAGAAGAAGAGTCTTTTGCACTATTACCATTAGGAGTACAATCAACTGAGATTATACTTAAGGAAGATCAAAGGCTACACTACCTCCTATTCGTAAAAAAATTGTCTGACAATGATATCGAAAATATAAATCCACAGAGTGATTTACTCAAAAAATTATACTACAGACGATATAAAGACTGTACACCTTACACCGAAGAAATAAAAAGTGCTAATACAATTAGTCGTACAATACTTCCCGGCGGTATTGTCCCACGAGTGGCCTTAGGTACAGTAGAAGCTATGGGACCAGATAAAGTGGGAGCTCATAGCCACCCTATGCTTGAACAATTATTTGTTGGATTATCAGATAACCTGATCAAAGTGTATGCTGGTAATGCATCTATAGTAATGAAAGAATTTTCAATTGTACATATTCCATTAGGCTCTACTCATTGGGTAGAGGTAGAAGCACATTGTAAGATGAATTATATGTGGATGGACTTTTTCTTAACAAAGGATGGAGAGGCATGGTTAAATACACATAAGCCGATCAATGAGTAATAGAATAACCTAAAGAACAGACAATAAAATGCTCTTACCATCTAATAAATAAAGTAGGACTTAGATATATTATAATTCACATTGAAAATTATAGTTTAAATCAAGTCACTGATAATACCTCCAGAGAACATTATAAGTTGACCTGATTTAAACAATTGCAATTCTTTTATCTGATATTTTTTAACTCTATAAAATCCATATCAGAAAAATCCTGATTCTCTCCTGCCATAGCCCATATAAATGAATAATTTGCTGTACCAGAACCTGCATGGATAGACCAAGGGGGAGATATTATAGCTTGATGATTCTGCACCCATAAGTGGCGAGTTTCTTGCGGCTTACCCATGAAATGCATGACGCCATTATCTTTAGGAATATCAAAGTATAGATACACCTCACTACGTCGATCATGCGTATGAGCTGGCATTGTATTCCATACATTTCCATCCTTAAGCGATGTCAATCCCATAACTACCTGACAACTTTCTATCCCATCGCCATGGATGTACTTATAAATAGTTCTATGATTAGAAGTAGCAGAAGAGCCGAGTGTAAATGGCTGTGCTTTTTCCTTAGTGTAAAGTTTATTTGGATAATCCGTGTGAGCAGGAGCTGAGAATAAAAAATACTGCGCTGGCTTAGATTTTAAATTTGATTTAAAGCTGACTTTTTTAGTACCTCTTCCTAAGTATAGGCAACTAAGCTTATCCATGGAGTAGGTTTTCTTATCAGCGATAATACTTCCCTTACCACCTATATTTATAATCCCAACCTCTCTTCTCTCAAGAAAAAATTTACTTTTTAATGTTTCGTAATTTGATAAATTCACAAGCTTAGTAGTTGGGATAATACCACCCATTACCATTCTATCATAATGACTGTAGACGAAATTGGCTTTTCCTTTTACAAACAATTTCTCAACTAAGAAATGATTACGTAGTTCTTCCGTATTCATTCTTTCTACCTCATTTGGACTTGTTTCGTATCGCTGATTCATTTTATACTTTTTATTTTTATTTAGATTTTCATATTTACAATATAGCTTATACTAATTTAGAGAAGTTATATCCCATCTGTTTTTGGTATAATGCTCTATGCATATTTATAGCTGCATGATTTATCATCGGGCATACTAAGATAGACATCATTATCAGTTCTTATCTTCCCATCCATCCACCGTCTACTAATAAGATTTCACCACTGACATAATTAGAGGCATCGCTGGCTAAGAATACCGCCGGTCCCTTAAAGTCATTAGGTGTTCCCCATCGATCTATAGGAATCCTCGATAAGATAGCTTCGTTACGAATAGGATTCTCCTGTAAAGCCTTAGTATTATCTGTAGCAATATAACCTGGAGCTATGGCATTAACACAGACACCTTTACCTGCCCACTCGTTAGATAGAGCTTTTACAAGACTTCCTATTGCTCCCTTACTTGCAGCATATCCTGGCACTGTGATGCCTCCCTGAAATGTAAGAAGTGAAGCCGTAAAAATAATCTTACCAGAACCTCTCTCTAACATCTCCTTGCCTAACTCTCTGGCTAAAACAAATTGAGCATTCAGATTTATCTCGATCACTTTATCCCAATATGCATCAGAATGTTCAGCCGCAGGAGCACGCAGAATCGTTCCAGCATTATTTACCAAAATATCTATGGAAGCTACATTATCTGACTTCATCTTTTGCAAGAAATGATATATAGATGGTCTATCAGAAAAATCAGATTGGTAAGCTTTAAATGTTCTACCAAGTGATATAACTTCCTTCTCTGTTTCACTTCCCTGGAGTTTTATAGTAGCAGAAACTCCGATGATATTAGCTCCTGCTTCCGCAAGGCCTAAAGCAATACCTTTACCTATACCTCGATTACATCCTGTAACCAGAGCTGTCTTTCCTGTGAGATCAAATGATTTAAGAATACTCATACACGAAACTCAATTTATTTAATTTTTAAAATTACTTTATTTCATCTATCGTCTTACGATCTAAATCTATCAAAAATTATCATCACTGTAATAACACCTCACAGTAAAGTCTTAATTACAAACCAAATAATCTGGGTAGCCAAAGTGAAAAACCCTCAAAAAAGGTAATGAGAAAAAGAACTACAATCATAGCAAATAAGAAAGGAAACAAGGGCTTAATAACTTCGCTTACCGAAACTTTTGCAACACCGGCTCCTACAAATAATATCGTACCTACTGGAGGCGTACATAATCCAATACAAAGATTAAGCACCATGATGATACCGAAGTGTACCGGATCCATACCTAACTCTGTAACCACAGGAAGAAAAATAGGTGTAAATATCAAAATCGCAGGCGTCATATCCATGAAGGTCCCTACGACCAATAAGGTGATATTAATGATTAGAAAAATTAAAAATGGATTGCTTACAGTCTCTAATAAGAAGCCTGTCATCAGTTGTGGTATACTCTCGAATGAAAACAACCAAGACATCGCCATAGAAGTACATATTAAGAACATGACTACCGCTGTTGTTTTTGCGCTATTCAAGAGGATACTGGGCAGATCTTTTAATGTAATAGTACGGTAGCTAAATCCTAAAATAATAGCATAAAAAACAGCAACAGCCGCCGCTTCAGTAGCTGTAAATATCCCTTGGACGATGCCTCCTACAATAATGACTAACATCAAAAGGCTAAAAAATGCTTTTCTAAAATCAATTAATAATTGACTAACTCTTACTTGATTACCACTTGTAAGATTATATCTACGAGATGTAACTGCTGCTACTATGATCAATGACAAACCCACTAATAATCCTGGTAGATAGCCTGCAACAAATAACGCAGCGACAGAAGCTGCACCCCCACTCGCAAGTGCATAGACTATGAGAACATTACTCGGAGGGATTAGTAGTCCGGTAGTAGAAGATGTGATATTTATAGCGGCACTAAATGGTCTTGGAATACCTTCATCTTCCATTCGTCCAGTCATTACACTACCTATGGCTGAAGCGGCAGCTACCGCTGAACCTGAAATAGCCCCAAACAACATCGCAGCAAGAATATTAACATATGCTAAGCCTCCAGGCAAACTCCCCACAAGCGATTTAGCAAAGTTTATAAGCCGATTAGCAATTCCTCCTCGATTCATTAACTCACCTGCCAATACGAAAAATGGGATTGCCAATAGAGCAAAACTATCAATACCTGTAGTCATCCTCTGTGCTACAGTTGTGATCCCAGGCATCGTAGCGATATTTATCAGAATGGTTATAGTTGTAGAAATACCAATGCTGTAAGCTACCGGTAGACCATATGCCAGTAAAGCAAAAAAGCAGACGAACAGAAGTATGATACTGAATATTTCTACAGACATAAGATTTAGATTTTCTGTTGATTTGTATTGCTACGACTGTAGTATTTTACATTATAAATAGAATAAAACATAATCAACAAACCACTTAACGGAATGATAGCGTACACATATCCTAATGAAACATGCATAGCTGGGGAGACTTGCCCCAAGTAAAGGGTAATGTAAACTAAATTACCTCCCCCAATGACCATAACAACGAATGCAAACAAGAACATTAATACCTCTATAATTTGCATTCTCTTATTCACTTTTTCAGGACTTAATTTTTGTACTAAGAAATCCATTGACAGATGCTCTCGTTTACCATTGAGATAGGCTGCACCTAATATGGCCAACCATATTAATGCAAATCTTGCAAACTCCTCAGTAAATGAAAATGACTTATTCAAAACGTACCTTCCGAAAACCTGCCATAAAACATCAATGACTAACAAACCAAAAATCACAATTAATACAATCTCAATCAGTCTATTAATTTTATGATATAATTTCTCCATTTGTGTCAGTTTTATACTTTATAAATTTCAGTCACACTCCATAGCATATTGGATACTACTGAGCTCTTATTTCATCAATTATTTTCTTCATTAGAGGATCTTCTACAAAATCATTTAAGACAGCTCTGGATTTATCCGCAAATAAAGATTTATCTGGTTTATAAATCTCTACATCAGCATCTTTTAATATCGTCATACATTCCTCTACATTCTTTTGCCAAAAATCCTGCTGCGCTTTTGATGATATCATGGCTGCATCTTTTAGCCACTTCTGTTCTACCTCAGATAGGGTCTCCCAGTACTTAGTCCCTATCACTAAGACATCAGGTATGGAACTATGCTCATCTAAAGTATAATACTTACAGACTTCATAATGTCTGGAGGTTACAAATGAAGGAGGATTATTCTCTGCACCATCTACGACACCTTGCTGAAGGGCAGTATATAACTCTCCATAAGCCATAGGAGTAGCTGAGCCCCCCATCTCATTAACCATGTCTACAGACATCTTATGATTCATCACACGGATCTTCAATCCATCTAAATCTTGAGGGGTTCTGACTGGTTTGTTCTTTGTATAAAAACTGCGACTCCCAGCATCATAGAAGCATAGTCCCCTTAACAGATAGTCGCTTCCTGACAGAAGTAGATTCTCTCCCGTCTGACCTTCAAGAACGCTATACAAATGGTCCTTATCTCTAAATAGATATGGCACACCCATCACCTTATACTCTGGTGCAAAATTGGCCATAGCTGCTGCACTTACTTTAGTCATTGCTATGCTACCTATCTGTAGCAGTTCTAAAACTTCTCGTTCGGTACCTAATTGTCCATCTGGAAAAATCTTGACTGATAACTTACCAGATGACTTCTCTTTAACTTGATCAGCGAAGACCTGCATTCCTTGATGTACCGGATGAGAAGTAGGTAATGTATGTGCTAAGTAGACAACCTTAGCGTTACCAGATTCCCCACAAGAACTGAGCATTCCGATTATCATAAAAACCAATAAGCATAACGAATGATTCATGATAGTCAAAAATTGAAATAGCTTTTAGCATTATTGAAACAAATATCTTTGACCATTTTCCCTATCCATTCTATGTCGTTAGGCAACTCACCATTTGATATATCATTACCCAAAAGATTGCACAATATTCTTCTAAAATATTCATGCCTTGGAAACGAGAGAAAACTCCGACTATCCGTAAGCATTCCAATGAAACGACTTAGTAAGCCCATATTAGAAAGGGTATTAATCTGCTTTTCCATACCATCTTTCTGATCTAAGAACCACCATGCAGATCCCCATTGGACTTTGCCAGGCTGAGTACCATCATTAAAATTGCCCATCATTGTCGCAAAGAGCTCATTATCCCTTGGATTCAAATTATACAAAATTGTCTTAGCTAATTTACCCTTTGCATCTAAGTTATTGAGAAAAGTCGATAGACCTTCAGCTTGCTTAAAATCTCCAATACTATCTGCGCCTACATCTGCACCTACCAATTTTAATAATCGAGAATTATTATTTCTTATCGCTCCTAAATGAAACTGCATGGTCCAATCTCTCTTATGATACATCTGAGCTAATTGATGCAAGCAAGCCATCTGAAAGGCTTGGACCTCTTCACTATCGAGAGCTTGCATTTTTTTTCTCTTTTCTAATATGCGATCCAAATTACTTTCCGAAAAGTGGACATCATACAACTGTGATAATCCATGATCAGATAACTTGCAACCTAGAGAATGAAAGTAGTCTATCCTACCCTCTAATGCTGACATCAATTCATCAAAGGTGGATATATCAGCATCTATAATAGATTCTAATTTTTCTAAGTAAGTCAGAAACTCCGGGTTGTCGATGACAACAAACTTGTCAGGACGAAAAGTTGGCAGCATTTGTAATTTACTATCAGATTTTGATTCTTGCTGATGATACTCCAGACTATCAGTTGGATGATCTGTTGTACACACAACTTCTACTTTCATTTTACTTAACAAGCCCTTTACAGAGAATTCTGAAGTGTGAAGTGCCTCATTAGTTTGTTCGTAAATCTCATTAGCAGAATCAGAACATAATAATTTAGAAATACCAAAATAACGCTGTAATTCTAAATGTGTCCAATGATACAGTGGGTTACGCATGGTGAAAGGAACAGTTTCTGCCCATTTCAAAAACTTATCTCGATCACTACTCCCGCCAGTGATATAATTTTCATCTATCCCATTAGCCCTCATAGCTCTCCACTTATAATGATCGCCATTAAGCCATACTTCTGTTATCGTAGAAAAATTTTTATTGCTTGCAATTTCTTCAGGTGGTAAGTGATTGTGATAATCAATGATCGGTAGACCCTTAGCATAATTATGATATAGCTCTTCCGCTACAGAAGTTTGTAAGAGAAAATTATCGTTTAAAAATGGTTTAATCATCAGATTCAAATTATCAATTAAAATAGCATAAAGAATGACTAAAGTTGTGGCTCATTCTCTTATCTATAAAGTATACAAGGAAGATAACACATTTATACACTATCACTATACTCCACTGAAAGCACTGAATCCTCCATCTACCGGCACGACAATACCATTTACGAAAGAAGATCTATCATCACATAGCCATAACAGCGTACTAATCAACTCGTCAGGCTCACCAAATCTTTTCATTGGTGTCTGACCTATTATCGTCTCTCCTCTACTTGTCAATGAACCATCTTCGTTCAATAGCAATTTTCGATTCTGCTCTGCAATAAAAAAGCCGGGGGCTATAGCATTAACTCGAATTCCTTCGCCATATTTCACAGTCATTTCTACGGATAGCCATCGTGTAAAATTATCTATAGCCGCTTTAGAAGCAGAGTATCCGACGACCCTTGTTAAAGGTAGTTGGGCAGCCATAGAGGAAATATTGACAATGCATCCACCACCTTGATCAACCATCGATTTAGAAAACACAATAGAAGGAATTACTGTACCCAACAAATTAAGATCAGTTACTTTCTTAAATTGATCCACAGATATATCGAAGATCGACTGATCTGGCATAATGGTAGCGCCTGACATATTTCCTCCTGCCCCATTAATAAGAATATCTACTTTTCCAGCTTTCTTTAGTATTCGTTTAGCGGCAGCTTGAACAGATTTTTCGTCTAATACATCACATGTTGTTGCATGTATAGTTAATCCTAATTTCTTAAATTCATTAACTCGATTTCTGGACTTACCCGCATTTCTTCCAAGGATAAAAACAGTTGCCCCCACTTGAGCAAGACCTTTAGCAAAAGCACTTCCTAAAGTTCCATTTCCACCCGTAATAACTGCAACCTTTCCTTTCATAATTTATATATCGTTATTTAATTTTATACTTCATGACCACAATACTATTTTCCTATTGTACATTATGATGTTGTTAATCATATTCATTATTGTGCAGCTTGCTCTACAATTTTCTTGAATGCAATAGCATCTTTTATTTTATTATTATCCCTCTCCCATGCAGATAAAAATCGGTAGCGTACTTCCTGGTTTGCATTAGTAAATTTATAGGCATGACTTAAATCATCTTTTATCAATTCTGGCTTATACTTCTTATCTACTGTGATCGCCATTCCCATATTCTCATCATGAAAAGACTGCTGCCCCCAGTTCATTGCATAGAAATAATCACCCAATTCTCCTTCCATAATGTCCGGAAGGTGCTTTACAATCCCAGTGGCATAATACATCCTATCGGGGAGACTACCCTTAGTAACTTTGAGATGTATTTCTGACCATGGCTGACCAGCTTCTATACTCCAATCTTGCACCAGATCAAAAACTTCTCCAGCAACAGATAGTTTTTTAAACGTTGTTCTTACAGTTGATTTGTCATTACGACTTTCGACGATCTCAATTGTTTTCTCCTGACAATTAGACAAGGTATAAAGAGAGTCTTGATACCAAATGGCAGGACTACCTATGCCAAGAGAATTTCCAACCTTAAGAATATCTGATCCCCAATTCATGATATCATGATAATCCCAACTTACAGTATCCATAACCAAGTCAGAGCTAATCTTACCATAGATGTCAGTACGATGACGGCTATCTCCATAAAATCGATAAGCGACCAAATCATTTTCTAATACTGGCCCTTCAAACATGAACCATTTATTCTGCGTGCCTAAATTTTGCGGAACTGTAATCTTTTTATGTGAGATATACTCACCTGCGATTTTATTTCTATCATCAGGATTATAGTCGAAATCTTGTGTAAGAATAAGCGCTTGAGTTTTCTTTTCTGAGATAGGATTCTCAGCCTCAACAGCACCACTTGTATCTTGAGAAGAATTGTGACAACAAAACATTGTGGCTATGCAATACGATAGAATAATTATATAAAAAAGATTTCTCATTTCAACACTTTTAATTTATCAAACAGTATCTACTACTCTACATTAATTACAAATATGTAATAATCTAATTCTTATCTTCAAAATTAATGACCAAATAACTTCCTTTAAAATCTTGATTTCTGGCTTCTATAATAGCCTTCCCTCTATCAGAAGGAATTAGTTCAATAGCCGCATAACCGTTAGCCATTTCTATAACTTGACTTCTTGTAGGCGTACCATAATTCTTAAGCAAAGTCCCAGCTCCATCATTTGAAAAATATAAATGCTTTTCATAATCCAATACTCTGCTCCCCTTATCATCCATCATAAAGGCTTCTATCAGATAATTTCCATTATCCAAAGTCCGATATGACAACTGTATTTTATCAGGTGTTGCAGATTGATTGTAGTCATAATTTACAATCATAGAATCAGAGGTAATAACTTTGCCATTCTTAAATCCCTTAGCAGTCAATTGATTTTCACCTTGTACAAAAACTACATCCCAATTTAATCCACAAGCAGGAAACTCTCCTACAGCTCTATTCTTCTTTCCGAGAGATTTATTATTGTGAAATAGTTCTACAATTTCGCAATTACTAAATACTGATAAATTACGTTCCTTACCTTCCGGTCCTCGACGTTCTGTCCAAGTATGCGACTCTATATATGTAAATGGGTCCTCTGACCAATAACTTTTGAATACGTAAAATGCATCTTTTGGTTTACCAGACCTATCTACTAATCCTTTCTGATTCAAATAAGGGATCGCATTCTCAGGCCTCAATGGAGTACCAAAATCTTTAAAAGCCCATTGTGCATTGCCAGGAAAATCATTTTTGGTTTCTGTCACACCGAGATACCAATCAAATAAATCGACGATATAATTTTCAGTCCAATCTCCGCTTTTAGCAATGTTTGTGATATTCACTTGATTAGCCACTTCCGCCCAGTCATCTTCGTTAAGAGATCCGTCACCTGTGATAGGCGTCTCCGTGTGTCGTCCTACATGACTTGAGCCACCATATTCCATGTGAAGAAATCGAGGGTACTTTTTTTGATTTTCAGTTAGAGAATTTTTATAATTCGTATAGACTCCGGCATACCACCCTGACCAGATCGAAGGTGAGAAGACATCAACTAAATCTGCACCAGCGTAATATTTTCTTATCGCAGTCATCCGATATGGATCAAGATCATGAGCTAAATGATTTAGCTTACTTAAGAATGCATTAAGTCGGGTTTTATCATCGCCATTTTCAAAATCTGGCAGCCAGTATATCTCATTACCAAGTGACCAAAAGAATATAGATGGATGATTTATATTCTGCTGAATCTGCTCCTTTAATAATCGTTCTGTATTCGCTTGCCATAACTCCTCTCCCATGCCACCTCTACACCACGGTAGTTCGTCCCATACGATAATCCCTAATTCATTGCATGCTTTATATATCTCTGGATCTTGTGGATAATGTCCTAAGCGAAGGAAGTTTGCTCCCATATCTTTAATCTGTCTAATGTCATCACGATGCATTTTGTTAGACATTGCAGCACCATAACCTGCATGTTCCTCATGACGATGTGTGCCTCTCAATAATAATCTTTTTCCATTAAGATAGAAAGCACCATAATCTTCAAAACTATACCATCTATAACCTATGACCTCAATCTTCTCATCTACAACCTCATCACCATTTAATATCTGAGTCACAACGTTATATAATTGAGGATCTTTGGGTGACCAAAGTTTGGGATTAATTACATCAGGCATTGTTATATCTACATACCTATTATCTTTATTAATCCTAACGGATTTTTCGGATACAACTTTCTGAGTAGAGGGTTCGATTATTTTCGCATTTATACTGTAGCTATCATTTAATTGGTTGTGATTATGAATATCAAGTTTCAATTGTGTAGAGGCACTTTCATTAGTCACCGTAGGAGTGCTTACTTGAACATCGCTGATATTCATCTCAGGTAAAATCTTTAACCACACATCCCTTGTAATTCCACCATAGATAAAAAAATCTGCTTTTTGTGATGGTATGACATTAGGATTATAACTGTTATCGACTTTGACTGCAATCTTGTTTTTTTGATCTTTTCTTATGTAAGGGGAAATATCTACCTCAAAACCAACATACCCTCCTACGTGACTGCCAGCTGGTTTTCCATTCACATATATTTCAGAAGATATATTTACACCTTCAAAGTATAAAAGGTATTGAGCTTTGTCATAGCTTTCAATGAATACTTCCTTCTGATACCAACTTATATCTCTACGATACCCTGGTGAGTTATCCACGGCGTCCCACTGATTCCATGTATGCGGCAGATCAATTACCTGCCAATCTTCTGGATGGTCATCTAAGCTATTTATATCCAACAAACCGTTCTCCGAATATTTCCATCCAGAATTGATATTTTTTACTACACGACTGGGTAGTGACTTAGTTTCTATATTATCAGATGCAGATGATAGACAAACGCAAAAGCACAGACTGAATATTAAAGGGATGAGCATTTTCTTCATAATGATTCTGATTAACTATCTCACAATTTTTGACTGCCTAAGTAAGGCTTCGACATAATAGTAATCCGCATAGATTATTGGCTTATCTATTTCAAAATCTCCAGGTATACTACCCACACTATGTTTTAAAAAGAACGGAGCCGTATCACATTGGTATTGACTTTTGTTTAGACTTTCTAAAATAGTATCAGCCCAATTAATATATTTCTCGGCATTCTTACTATCGTGGAGACTCAACTCGTATAGTCCTGATGCTGTGACAGCAGCGGCAGATACATCTCGCGGCTCGTCTGGAATATTGGGTGCATCATAATCCCAGTAAGGAATCAAGTCTTCAGGCAAGCTCGGGTGACTAAATATATAGTTGGCAATTTTCTTAGCCTGATCAAGAAATTCTGGATTATTAGTGTAGCGATAAGTCGTCGTGTAACCATATAGGCCCCATGCTTGTCCACGACTCCAAGCGGACTCATGATTATATCCTTGATGTGTATTTTTCTTATCTACGACACCACTTGCGGGATCGTAGGATACGACGTGATAAGAACTATTATCTGGCCGAAAATGATTACGAAGCGTCGTTTGAGCATGTTGTTCTGCTATATAATAGAAGCTAGAATCACCCGTTGCGATTGTCGCTTCAAACATCATTTCCAGATTCATCATATTATCTATGATTACAGGATACTTCCAAACATCCTGATTAAAGTCCCATGATCTTATAGCTCCTACTTTAGGATTGTATCGTGAGCTTAAGGTTTTTGCAGCTGTAACATAGACTTTTTTATACTTATCATCTTTTGTTATCTTATAAGCATATCCGTAAGGGCAATATACTTTGAATCCTAAGTCATGGGTCCCTCCATCCAGTTTTTCTTTTTCGACTACATTAGACCATTGAATTGCGGCTTGTTTAAGTTTCTCGTTTTTACTGTAATCGTATAACTGCCAGAGAAGTCCTGGATAAAATCCACTTGTCCAACTTTTTGATTTAGTACCTTCTAACTGACCTTCTGCATCTAATGATCTCGGAATAGCCGTAGAGTCAAAAACAATATGAGATAGATCCCTTTCTGCCCTATCAGTTAATTTGTCGAGAATAGATTTCGGAGAGAATCCTTTCTCTTCAAAATTCTCGTTAGTTGTATTTGATCTCTTACAACTGAATATAAGAATCAGAAATAATGAATAGCATAAGTACCTCATGGAAAAGAAGCTAAGTAAGAATAATTTTCTAAATATAGTTATTAAGATAAGGCAAATCCAAAAAACTAAAGCTTAAATACTCAGAGGGTGAAATTTCTAATATTGGTCGTACTTTGGATATGGGTAAAGGGGTGTAACCCATTAGTAAGAACACTAAATTGAAGTAGTTTTTAAAAAAAAATCGAGAGATATTCAATAACCGTCTTATTGAAATACTTGCAATATTTTAATCATCTGTTTGCAAAAGATCATCTGATGTAATAAGACAAATTGCTATACACTCAAGGACATCTACTCAATTTGTTTTATACCATACTAATAAAACCGATTCACATGAATCATAATTTATAGAGTCCTGAATCGCCTGTTTTAACTAAGTTTCTCTCATCAATAGTGTCAATATTTCTTTCATTATCAATAAAGTAAACACACTCTACTACATAATCTTCAACATACTTGACGACCTCCATTACAGGGGAATCTACATCATTCTTTTTGGTGACTCGTACACCTGGCTTTAAGTATTTTATCTGTTTCATAAGAATAATTATTTTTTGATTATGCAAAAAACGTTTTTAGCTAATATATCTCATTATTTGAAAAATAGGATTCATAGACTTATAGGACAATTGTTCGTACTTTTTTATAATTTAAAATGTTCGATAGATTATGAGTATTAATTGTTTTATGATAAAGGAGACCTCAGACAATCAAACTTTATCACTCATTTTCAATACGACTATTCTCAAGTCTAAGATTGAGAAAATCTACCTTAAACTATTACATATGAATACTAGCTAAAACTTTAGATTCACAAAATCTCCATATAGATAGAATAGAATATTCGCCTAAATACAAGCCTAAAAAACTGCAGCCTTGCGCATTAGAAGTAGCTGCTTAAATTGAGTAGCAGGCTAAAATGAACTAACTACCTTCTATTAGTATTAATAGGATAGTAAATTATACTTTTAGATTATGAGCGATATAAAATCAATAGTACTTGGGGGAGGATGTTTTTGGTGTACAGAGGCCGTATTTAGTAGATTAAAAGGTGTCATTTCTGTAACTCCAGGATATACTGCTGGACAGACTCAAAACCCAACTTATAAAGATGTTTGTTCTGGTACGACAGGACATAATGAAGTTATAAAAGTAGATTACAATCCAGAAATTATAAAGTTGACTGATCTATTATCAGTATTCTTTGCAACTCATGACCCGACAACACTTAACCGTCAGGGAAATGACGTGGGAACACAGTACAGATCTGGGGTCTATGTCAATGATGCTTCTGAGTTGGACGTCGTTAAAAAGTATATCAGCGAGACCGCTTCTAAGGTATGGGATGATCATATCGTCACAGAAATAAAAATGCAAGAGGTCTTCTACCCTGCTGAAGAATATCATCATGATTATTATACAAGTAATAGTCAGAAAGGATATTGTCAAATCGTCATCTCACCCAAGTTATCTAAGTTGAAAAAAAGTTTTCAGCATCTATTACCTGAACAAAAGGCTTACAATAAACTAACAGAAGAAGAATCTCGCGTCATAGAAAGAAAGGGGACAGAACGTCCATTTACTGGTGAATACAACGACCATAAGGCACCAGGCACTTACATCTGCAAAAAATGTGAAACTCCCTTATATAAGTCTGCTGACAAATTTGAATCAGGATGTGGGTGGCCATCATTTGATGATGAGATAGGAGGTGCCGTTAAACGAGTCATGGATGCAGATGGCAGACGAGTTGAGATAATATGTAATAACTGCGGTGGTCACTTAGGTCATGTGTTCTCAGGCGAAAGACTGACTGACAAGAACACACGTCACTGTGTCAATTCTATTTCTTTAAAATTTATACCTGCTGATTGATCGTCTTCTCAAGTGAACTTCCCCAAGATTGATGAGCTGCATAGACTTGCGCTTGGGACCATTCCATAATTTTGTCACGTAATATAATACCATCATCGGCAGTCATAGGAGGTCCTATGATCAGCTTTGATTTAGTAAACAGCTTACCAAATTGCTTAAAGAAATGCGACACTAAACTGCCACTATTCCATATGTCCTTGTCATTATGATATTCAAGAACAACTGGTACAACTGGAATCTGATTCTTCACAGCTTCTATGCAGGTACCAGGTTTGTATTCAAGTAATTGTGGATTTGGATTGACGGTACCTTCAGGATATACTAATATATTGACTCCATTACGCAATGTCTCCACCATTTTGGCTCTTACTGCTTGACGGCTATCTTGGCTTTCTCGCTTGACATAGATGATGCCGGTAAGCTTAGCGCCAGTATCCAAAACAGGAATTTTACTCACCTCAGCCTTAGCTATAACAAATGCATCAATGTATGCAGAGATAATGAGAGGATCAGATAGACTCCTATGATTACATAGATACAATGCTGTACCATCATAAGCTTGTCCAGTTACCTCACAGCGTATGCCTAAGATCGCATTCGCTATATGCACATATACTCTTCTTAACCAAAAATTACGTTGAGGTGTCCCGATTTTAAAAATCAAATCCAAAGGCAAGTAAATCAATAAGAATAAAGCCATTATTATAACCAGGACGATTGCTCTTAAGGTTGCAAGAAGATAAGCAAAGGGGTTTATCATGATAAGATAAACTTAATAGAAATAATTAAGTAAATGAAGAATTTAATCTATTTACACGATATCATAAACATTATCAATAACTGAAAAATCGCAAAGTTTAACTTATCAATATCTGTACAATAATTAGATAACATCGGATGTACATATTGAGAACTATAATACTTAAAAGTTATAAAGCTCAAGCTTAAAACGAACTGTAAGCAATCCACTCAAGAATGTGGTATAAAATCAATCAGTTGTCAAGCTATACCCTAAGGTTAATTCGATAGCTCCATTACTATTTGTAAAAGTATTAAGAGAAGATATATTCATATCAAAATTAAAACTGAAACTCCACTTCACAGACCTAAGACCTATATTGAATAGTACAGCGTCTGCCATTATTGACTCTATAGAATTAACCATACGGAGACCAACGCCTCCAGTGAGAGAAAAGTCATCTTCATCATTATTGATATCTAATGCAACACCATATACAGGAACAAATTGCCAGAACCCAGACTGGGATACAAATATCAAAGACGGAGCATGTTGCACTCCTTCAGAAAGATATAATGAACCTTCAGCTTGTAATACAATTCTCGGATCGATACTAAAGTCATTATTGAGAGAACTAACATTGGGACTATTCAGATTACTTATTGATAAGCCTGCTGAGTAATGAACATCTTCATCAATGATATAAGTCCATCTGGCACCGAGATTTATGTTGGAATAATTATAGGCTTCATTCCTTAACTCTTCTCCAGACATAAGACTTCTATCAATAGAAAAGGTGTTTAAATTAAACTGTCTACCGAACCATAGATCACCTACATTACTGCTCAATTGATTAAATCCAAATAAACCACCAAGCGTGATCATTTGTAGGTTTTTATTCTTTCTACCTTCTGATAACTTTCTTGTGTAAGAACCTAAAAATTGAAAACTGGTATATCCCAAACTTCTTGCACTTGACTGATCGCTTAGGAATATAACGCCTACATTCCAAGCATCATAATTAGACTTATAAAGATTAAATTCTGCCTGAAGCTTAGACGTTGCATAACTATCGCCAGAACTTATGGAATTCCATTGATCTCTAAATTGCACATTGAGCTTGAGGTAGCTATCTGAGGTCAATGCACTAAAGGTATTGGCAGGATTAAGGTAAGTGTCTGATTGATTAGAGATAGAGAATATAGGCTCTTGTGCATACAGAGATTCTGTCACCACTGTCATGAACACTACTACAATAATCCTATATATCAAGTTTTTAATCAATGTATTTTATATTAAAAATAAATATTATATATAAAATTACCTAAATAATATTGTCTGTCCTGAATTGAATTCTTCTCTACCACTACGGACCGTGTACTCCATAGTCCATGTGTACGTCCCGGGAGGTGCATCATCTCCATTAAATGTACCATCCCATCCTCTTCCTATACTGTTAGTGGTAAAGTTACTATCTGAATATACAAGCGACCCCCACCTGTTATAGATCTTAAAAGATTCTATGATGATCCCATCATCTCCAAATACAGTTAATTCTTCATTAGATCCGTTACCATCAGGAGAGAAGCCCTCAGGGACCTGCACATTACTCATATCATCGAAGGTGATAATTATAAAATCCTCACCAAAACAACCTTGCTCATCAGTGACCACTAATCTTACTGTGAATGAGTTAGTGACATTTTCTATAACCGGATTTGGGCATTCTGTACAAGTAAAAAATACATCAGGCGAACCTGTTGTCCATTCGTAAAAAATATCCCCTTGATTATTCTCTACTAATGCACTCAGAGTTATGGATGTCTGAAAAAACACTGTAGTATCGTTACCCAGATCCACAAACAGTTCTGGACCTTCTGGCAAATTAAATTCTACAGATTGTTCACAGTTATTTCCGTCTATAACGTATGCAGTATAGTCGCCACTTGCAAGCCTAAGAAATGTGCTATCAAAACTAAAGTTGATATTATCAAGACTATACATGATGGGGTCGACTGCATTTGTTACAGCTAACCTGACACTGGCATCACTACCTCCCCTACAGGTTTCGTTTGTGATATCAAGATCAATGTTAATAGGATTATCAGGTTGTATAACTTCTGACACATCTACAAGAGAACAACCATTTCTATCAGTAATCGTAATCTCATAATTTCCTGCTGGCAACATAGACAAGGTATCCTCTGTACTACCCATCTCCCAATTAATCACATAATCAGGTACTCCTCCTTCTATTGTCACAATCGTCTGACCTGTACTCTCACCGAAACATAATATCATCTCGTTTTCGAAAGATGCCGCCAAGCTATCAGGCTGAGAAAGTATTAGCTGATCTCTTTCTGTACAACCGTTAGCATCAGTTACAGTAACATGATATATGCCTTGTGACAATGATGATGCAATACTGTCATTACTCATTGTAACATTATCAGACCATTCATAGCTGAACGGTGCTATACCTCCTGTAGGTATGGCTTCTATAACACCATCATTTCCATTATAACAAGAAATAAATCTATTGGGCTGCATTACTATTTCTACGACATCATTTACATTAACTGGTACTTCAAATGTCTGACTACAAGATGGATCATTTCTTTCTGTTAAGGTCAGCTGATAATTACCAGCACAAAGATCAGATAGTAAAGAACCTGCCGAAGTAAAGTTATCCGGCCCCGTCCATTCATATATAAAATCACCACTACCTCCAAAAGGGACAACGACGATCAATCCATCACAATCTCCCACACAGCTTACGGGTGTGACAAATGGGTTAGCCTCAATTGGAGGCGCATCAGGTACATTGATACATCTAATAGCTTCGCAGTCATTGACATCTGTTACGGTCACACAATAAGTTCCTGCAGCCAAGCCATTGACCATATTACTCGTCACTCCATTAAACCATAAAATATCATATGGATCACCTTTGCCTCCACCAACTGCAATCTCTATACTACCATCACTGGCTCCTACACAAGTCGTTGGAATGATATCTGCATCTATTAATATTCTGGCTGGTGCATCAACGAATACTAGCTCTACGACCTCACAGCCCTCTTGGTCAGTGATGGTGACGAAGTTATTACCTGCATGCAACAAGTCACTTGTAGGTGTAGTCTGATCATTCTCCCATAGATACATATATGGAGGTGTGCCTTGAGTAGCTATAACCGTTCCTATGGCAGACGTATCTGTAAAACATGTCAACCCACTTGCGGTATTAGAAACTTCGAATCCAACTCTCTGTATGACTTCTGCACTATCTATTATTATGCAGCCATTAGCATCTTCTATCTGATAATGTATCGGTCCTGGCCTAAGGCCTGTTATAGTATCTGCCTCTGTCTGACCTTCCCAAGTCACGGTATAAGGAGATAATCCACCATCAATAATAACACTGGCAGAGCCATCAAAAAGTCCTAAACAATCAACGGTATCTATCAGATTAAATGAATAGTCTATCGGTTCAGGATTAATCAATTGATAACTTTCAGAGTTAGTACAGCCATCATTATCTGTAACTGTAACAGTATACACGCCTTCTTCAAGATTAGTCTGCAGACTGACTGGTGGCAGATTATTAGACCAAGCAAACTGGTGTGGCGGATTATTACTATTAACAACAAGGGTTATCATACCGTCATCTGAATCAGTGCACGTTATATTTGTAATTGTCTCGATGATCTCGACTGGTGGAGGATCATTTATTTTTATCGTATCAAGAGTAATGCAACCACTGGCATCTATAACTTTGAGAAGGATATCTCCCTGTGGTAGGCTTGCAAACATTCCAGTCTGATTATCAAGTGTAAATGTGCTCCCGAAGACTCGATATATGAGGGGCTGATCTTCATCTGTTGCTATTATCTGCACTGGACTCCCACCCTGAGTATCACATGAAGGCTGGGATATAATTATATCTTCTATGACTGGCGATGTATTATCACAAGGCAAGGACTCGCATCTTACTGTATCCTGAGCTCCAAGACAAGTGCCTAATGCCACTCTGCTATTATCATTAATACCTCTAAATATGATTTCAATTTCCTCTTCCGGTAAAAGTCCTCCGACTATTACTTCGTTAGGATTAAGGCTTGTATTTATACTATAACCCTGAGTCAAGAGATTGGCATCAGTTTTTATCCAAGGGAAATTTCCATTTATTCTAAACTCATATGAAGATACAAAAGGAATATCGGTCCAGTTTATTCTAACTTCATTAGGAGATATACCTTCGCATGTCACTTCTGGCTGCTCAGGCTCAGGAATGACTTCTACCCATACAGAATCTACATTACTGCATGCATAACTATCCGTCAATGTTACATAATAATATTGAGAAGAATCTCTCACCGCTACGGTACTTGGGCACCTAAGACAACTTAGACCTTCAGATGGTGACCACTCATAATTAATCTCATAGGTTGCGTTAAATGTGATAGACCATGATGATAACTCTCCTTCAAACTCTCCAGTATCATCAGTTACTATTAGGTTGTAGGTTCCATCAGAAGTAGATACGATAGGTGACAACCAAGCTCCCCAGGATCCTTCAGGCAGGTATCTACCTGTATAAGTAGGATTAGACAAATCTAATGTACCTTGAATTGGATCACCTAAATCAATAAACCTATTTGTATTTATAGTAAAACATGTATTAAGAAATGTATCTACTTGACTTTCATTATCATCTCTAAAACCGTTATCTGTAGATAATTCTAAGTATTGACCACTTGGTGCACTTAAGAATATATCTAAGTCTTCAAGTCTTACATGTGTCAGTGTATCGATGCATACTTGAGCAATCATCCTTGGTATAAGGAACTCCTGAGGTAGATTACTGACTTGTATTGGAGAAATAACGGCAGAGTCTAATCCTGTAATAAGATAATTATCAGTATTTCTAAAAGTTGGCGGATTAGTGATATTGACCTTGTCATCTACTATGGCCTCTAACCTTACTGGATTTTGAAAGCAAGTAAAAAGACTATCTTCCAGTGTGACGAAATCTAAACTATTATCAAAAATGGGAACGATTAAGGTATCCACATTACAAATGTCTCTTCTTATTTTAATATAAATAAACTCTGTATCCTCATCCAGATTATCACTTAGAGGCATGACATCTATCGATAGATTTCTCTCTCCTTGAGGTATGAATAAGTTATCAGTCTCCATGACAAAATCTACATTAGGTAAAGCGATATTACCTAATGATGGATCAGTAAGTACTTCCACCTCAATAGGAAAGTCAGATATTGTTCTTCTTATTAGCGACAGGTTAATCTGACCAGGAGAACAGCCTTCTGATATGCCTCCGTCAATTCCAGGATTATCCACACTGATATCAAGTGATCCTGTACTAAAACTTTTTTCTTCTAAAAATACAGCAGAATCAATCTCTCCTTCTCGACCATCTCCTATCGCTATTTTTATTGTGTATGTCTCACATGGCACGACGATCGCCTCAGCGACAAACACGTCAAGGTATCCATTGAAGATGGGATAGTTATTAGGCCCTACATCATTATAATATTCTGAGTACTCAAGGATACATCGATCTGGATTACCAGTAGCCGGCACCATTCCATTATTGACATTATTAATCGTCACCGGAAGATCAAGAAAAGTAGATGGATCTTCAGGGTCTGGTATAAGAGCAATATTATCAAAATCATAATCAGGACCATTAGGATTGGATCCTGTTATAAAAAATCCGAAAGCATCATTAGAACTACTGCATTGGAACTGGGGATATTCTTCTGAGGCGAACACATATCTAAACCGTAAAGTATCGCTCGTAGGAATAAACTCAATTGTATATCTGGCCACATCTCTGACAGTAATACCAGCTAACTCCTCAAGCTGCTCATCAAAAAGAGTATCTCTCGAGGTATCACCATCCGCTAATTGAGAAGACACATTATTGATATCATTGACTGAGCCAGTCGATAACACAATCCCTCTTCCTAATCCTAAGAATGGAGCCGCATTATTAAATACCCCGACAGCATCGGGTGTACCTTCATATGAAATATCTAATATCTCGACACCATTACCGAGAAAGACATTTTCGATAATATTTTCTGTTGTAAATGGTGGCTTATCACTGGACGCCACAGATATCTGCCCATAAGAGCTTGCCGTCATAGACAACAAGATGATATAAAGTATAGTTAACTTTTTGGGCATATAAATATAGTAACGCAACCGTATTGTATATTCAGTTATTAATTAAAGGTAAATATCTTAGGGAATATTATGCAGATCAGAAGGTTCTCGCGACTTACGGGCCTTAAATTTAGGCAATCTCTTATCGTTTAACAAACATCATTCGTCTATTTTAATGGGATTTAGTAAGCCAAAAAGCCTATTTTTAAGTTCTGATGAGTATGAAGAGTCTCTCGAAAGACAGTCCGAAATCATATTTATAATTGACAAAATAATGTTCTATCTGAATTATCAGATGTAAAAATTTTAAATGAAACAGTTTTTTAAATTCTTATTTGCTTCTTGCTTAGGGACCTTCCTGGCCATCGGTTTGCTATTTGTAGTACTTATAATGGTAGGAAGTATATTCTCGTCCAAGGATACGAAGGTATCAGGGAACTCTGTCTTATTATTAGAGTTAGATAATATCATACCTGAAAAAACGGGTAATGTTAATCAAGGTAACTTCTCATTTCAAACAGAGAAAGCTATAGGTGTACATCGAATTAAAGATCTTATCAAAAAAGCAGAAACAGACAAGAACATACGAGGTATTGTCTACAAAGCGCCAGCTACATCATCTGCAGGATTGGTTACTAATTCAATCCTAAGAGATGCGATACAGGAATTTAGAGATTCTACTGACAAGTTCGTCTATGCATATGGCGACTTTTATTCTAATAGCAGCTACTTGTTAGCTTCTGCTGCTGACTCTATTTTCTCTAATCCTAATGGATCGGTAGATATCAATGGTTACGGTGCCATGATCCCATTTATGAAAGAAGGCTTAGATAAGATCGGTGTCAAAATGAATGTCTTCTATGCTGGTAACTTTAAAAGTGCTACGGAGCCATTTAGAAGAAACGACATGAGTCCAGAGAATAAGTTGCAGACAAGAGAATATCTAACGGACTACTACAACGAATTCTTACAAGATGTATCAGAATCAAGAGGTACACCAGTAGCTAATCTCAAAGAAGTAATCAATGAATTAGACTTTGACAATATCGATAAGTGCATAGAGAATAAGATTATAGATGGTAAAGCCTATTGGTATGAATTTGAAGATATCATAAGAAATAAGTTAGAGATAGACGAAGGCAAAGACATCAATTATGTTGACCTGCCAGAATATGATTCAAAAAAGTATATTTCTAAAGGAAGCTCATCTAATGAAATAGCTGTAATCTACGCTGAAGGAGAAATAGTCTATAATGACGAAAACAAAGGTGTCGTAAGTGAAGTGAAATACCATGAGATATTTGACAAACTGCGTCAATCAAAAAAGCTTAAAGCTGTCGTCTTAAGAGTCAACTCACCTGGAGGCAGTGCTTTCTCATCTGATGCTATATGGAAAGAAATGAAGGAGCTGCAATCTAAAGGAATACCCGTAGTCGCTTCATTCGGTAACTATGCTGCATCGGGAGGATATTATATCGCCGCGAGAGCAGATAAGATTGTTGCCGATCCTTATACACTGACAGGTTCTATTGGTGTCTTTTCTATGATGCCTAATATGACAGAATTAATGAATGATAAGTTAGGTATTCATTTTGACACAGTACAGACGAGTCCACACTCTATTGCACTATCTCCATTCTATGAAGTCAGTGAGGCAGAGGCGACTATGATGCAAAAGTTCACTGATGACATGTATCAGAAGTTCTTAAGCAGAGTGGCAGAAGGCAGAGGCATGACTATAGATGAAGTGCATGAAGTTGCCCAAGGTAGAGTATGGACTGGACGTAAAGCTCAGGAAATAGGATTAGTAGACGAACTCGGAGGTATAGAACGAGCACTTGAAATAGCTGCAGAAATGGCCAACATAGAATCTGACTATAAAGTCAAAGAATATCCTCACATCAAAAAAGAAGTATGGGAAGAACTCATTACAGAAATGATGAAAGGTCAAGCAGCGAGTATTTCTCTATCTCCTCAAGAAAAGGAACTATGGAAGAAATACCAAGAAATAAAATCACTAACACAGTATCGAGAACCAATGGCGAGATTGCCATTTATTCTTGAAGCAAGATAGGTGTCGAACTACTATAGATAAATTTTTCTAAAATCGAAGAAGGTCTTAATCTTACGGATTAAGATCTTCTTTTTTGGTTGCTTAAAAGATATCTTTTTGATAAGAGCAGGTTATTCTATATAACGTCCGTTGACATGCTGAGTCCAACCAAAGGGAGGATTACGTCATGTCTCATGTTATCTTTTCGGCATCTTTAAGCCACTACAAGCTCTTTCTTTTCAAGTTCGACTGTCATCTTGACTTTTGCCCCTAATGCTTCCAATGCTCTTAGGATCGTGCCTATTCTAAAGTCTTTTGTGTTGTTCTCCAGTTTAGATATTTGTGCTTTTTGGACACCCAACAATTCTCCAAGGTCTCCTTGAGTCATATTTTGTTTAATTCTCGCATCTTTGATCATTGTCCCTATTATATCCATGCGAAGGTCGTATTCAAAAATATCTCGTTCAACCGTTCCCTTTTTGCCTACAATCTCATCTGTTAAATCATCTATCGAAGTAAGTTTCATATTTTATTGATTTAAGTATTTTTTTCTAAATTCCAAAGCCTTCTTTATCTCTGATTTCGGAGTCTTTTGAGTCTTCTTAATAAATCCATGAGTACATATAATAAGAGAATTTAAGCTTGGGTCCCAGAATGCAAGTAATCTTATTTGTTGTTTGTCAAATCTGGTTCTAAATTCCCAAATTTCGTTTGTTAACTTTTTTAATATTTTGGTATCGTTGACTTCTCTTGATTTTTGAATATTGTAAACTATTTTCTTTTGTAGCTTAATATCCAAGGACCTTATAAAAGCCTTTGCTCCTACAGACAATAGTACTTCAATATTCCTATTCATGTATTTCACCAATTAACAGGTTAAATATACGAAAAGTTTCCTTATTGGGAATATATGTTTTTCTCCTGCTGAAAGATAACGGGTCGAGGATATAGAGCAGACGAGGCGATAGTAAATGTGATCTCATAGCACTTGTTATGCATTGCTTTTTTATTCTAAGATATTTATATCGTATTCCTCTTTATATAATTGCTTATACATGCTAAATGGGAAAAGTCCTATTTCCATTCTTCGTCTATCTAACTCATGCTCATTTTCCAAATCATAAAACCTATAAGTTGTTTCGTCAATTTTCTCCAATTGGGTACCGTATTTCTGTTTCAACCCGCTATTCTTTTGTATTCGATCATAAAGCATAGCATATTTTTGTCCATCTAAATATCCATTTGACACCGCAGATTTAATCTTAGGAAAATTTGCTTTTTGCCAATCTAATTCATTGGAGTGCTGAATTATGAAAAACACACCGTTCATTGCATCTTTTCCAATGAGTTTTCCAGTAGGAAACCCATATTCAAGAATTATTTCCTTCAGACGGCTTATATTATAATTGTCAATATAATTGGGATCATTATTGGATATTTGATTTGTATCTATTTCATATTTTTCGATTATATCTTTCATTAAATTTCCTCTCGCTGCTTGATCATTTATGAACATTATTAGCAACTCTTTTTGCAATGCTGTATTGTCAACAATAGCTTTATTCTTGTTTTTACAGTTTATGATATCACTTACCCAATCTCTATTACATAATTCTATAATGACAGATTCTGATTGTATACTAATAATTTCATTTAGTTCTTCTACTTTGTTTAATTTGCTTTTTAGTTTAAGTCCAAATTCTAAGAATTTCAGATCCGGATTATTGTTTATAGAAAACAGTGAGTCAAATTGCAAATCAGACGTTTCAAAATTCTCATGAGAATAATTATTAATCATTCGCCAGCCTAATCTCCATTCTGCTTCTTTCTTAATCTGACTATTGTTGCAAGAAGTATATACTATGGCCAAACAGAATATTAGAAGTAAATGATCATTTCTATTCATATTTATTTTTAGTTATGCACAACTTACCATATAAAGCTACATTCGTTTAGATTTGACCTCTATCTCACACTAATCTTTTTCTGGCGTTACTCGATCCTCAGGATCATTGCCGCCTATTATCACTCTTAAGGACTGATCATAGGTTATATAATTCCAGAACCAATTTAAGGTGACTATGACTTTGTTTCTAAATCCTACTAAGGAGACAAGATGAACGAACAGCCACATAATCCAAGCAAAAAATCCAGCGGTTTTAAATTTCCCTATATCTGCAACTGCTTTATTCCTGCCTATTGTAGCCATAGAGCCATAGTCTTTATATTTAAAAGCAATAGGCTTATCAGAGGAGAAACTCTTAGCTAAGTTAATACCTTGTTGTATCGCAACTTGAGCAACCTGTGGATGCCCTCTTTGTTCATCATCTGTAGACATACTTGCTATATCACCAATAGCATAGACATCCTCTACCCCTTCTATCTGAGAATATTGATCGACAAGGTAGCGCTGACCTCGTTCTGTAGAGTATTGATCTAATCCAGGAATTAGATTACCAGTTATACCCGCAGCCCATATAACCTTCCGTGCATGGATCGTCTCACCATCATGTGTGGTAACTATATCATTCTCATATGAGACGACTCGCTTTTCTAAGCCTACTTTGACGCCCATCTTTTTGAGATAATCAAGTGATTTTTGCTGTGCTTTTTCAGACATCCCCATGAGTAATTTGGGTCCACCTTGTAGCAGATGGATATCAACTTCTTGATCATTAAGTTCTGTGTAATCCTTGGGCAGAATATATTTCTTCATTTCGGCTAATGCTCCTGCAAGCTCTACCCCTGTAGCTCCTCCGCCTACAATGACGATATCTATATAGCCTTGTCTCTTCTCATAATCAGGCTCTGTAAGTGCTAATTCAAGATCTGTCAATATCGCATTACGTAATGTCAGAGCATCATCTAATGACTTCATAGGATACGTCTCTTTCTTGAGATTTTTATCTCCAAAAAAATTAGTCGTAGCTCCAGTCGCTATTACAAGTTTATCATAATAAATATCTCCTAATGATGTGTCCACTCTTTTATCTTCAGGTCGTACCCTTGTCACTTCTGCTATACGAATATGTACATGTCTTTGCTTCTGAAATATCTTACGCATAGGAAAGATTATAGAACTGGGCTCCAATCCTGCCATTGCTACTTGATATAGAAGCGGTTGAAATTGGTGATAATTATTTTTGTCAAGTAGTACAACTTGAAAGCGCTTTTTAGATAATCGCTTAGCTAAATTAATACCAGCAAATCCAGCACCTATAATGACAATACGGGGATGAGGACTATCGGGAATATTGAGCATATATTGACTCTATTTATTAGTAGGTGAAATTAGAAACTTAAATACAATTAAATGAAATATACCATTTATAAAAGATTATCAATCCGACCGACAATACGACACTTCGATTATATTATTGATAGACCAACACTATTATCGAATATAAATATTAGTAGTTTTGTTCGTTTGCTTGAACCTCTGTTTTAAGCCTAAATAATATTAAAAAATGTGCTTAAGATTCCTTATTCTTTCTTTTGTGATTAGCTTTCTCTCTTGCACATCTGAGTCTACAAATAGTCCGGTCGATAATTAAAGACAAGCAACTGCAATTACACAATAGATCAAGTACTTCATCTAACAGATCCTCAGGAGGACATCAATATAAACATAGTCATCATTAGAAAAATTATTTTTATTAGTTCTGCGGACAAACGATTTAAGTGATTAAGCGTTAGAGTATAGTTACATCAAATAGATATCTATGTTTTTATCAAAAAATACTTTCGTATTTCTAATTTCAATTATGTTCTTAGGTTGCAACAATATAGAAAGTCAATCAACAGAAGTAATCGATTATAAGTCTAGCCCATTTAATCAATACTGGTATGATGGCACGGCAGAAATTACAAGGTATGACTTAAAACAATCGAGATATGGCGAAATCCACGAAGGTGATGCTGTACTAATTTTTGTTACAGAGGATTTCCGTACTGATAAGCAAGTCAAATATGAAGGTGGAGATAGGAAAAATGTAGTTCCAATTCTCAAACTAAATTTGACTAAAAAGTTTCTAACAGGCGTATATCCTTATTCATTAATGTCATCTATATTTACACCGACAGATGTCAATGAAAAAACTATAAAAGTAAGTACCTCGTCTCAGGAATGGTGTGGTCATACCTTTGGTCAACTGAATAGAGATGAAAATGATTACAGATCAAGATTATTCTCATATTTCCAAAAAGAAAATGATCAAGATTATAAAATAAAAGATGCTATCACAGAGGATGGTCTATGGAATACCATTAGAATAAACCCTGAAGCATTGCCAACTGGAGACATAAGCATTATTCCTGGAACACAGTTCCTCATTCTTAAGCATGTCCCCGCTAAAAAAGAAAAAGCTCAAGCCAACCTATCAACGTACCAAGACGAAAGCTTATCTGATAAGATGTTATCTAAATATACGCTTACGTACAGTAATATTGACAGAATATTAGAAATAATATATGAGTCTGAATTCCCTTACCAAATAGTAGCATGGAATGAGAAATCTAAATCAAATACTGGTCCTACAACATCAGCCGTAAGAACACATCAGATTAAGAGTGCTTACTGGGGCAAGAATGGAAACAATGATAGAGGACTGAGAAAAGACTTAGGTCTGGAGTAGTTACTGACTCTCATCTACACTCTGTCATTAATCCATCCATATACTGCTTACTGTAGATATAGAACCTTTGATATCATCTGCTTCATTATCCTGTATTAACGTCATGCGATTGTACGGCTCTGACGGAAAGAAAATCTCTGTCATTAAATTAACTCCGTCATCTAAAAATATCTCAATAGATGAATGATCGAGATAAGCAGTGATGTCTATAGATTTGTCTTTTTTGATTCTTTTGACTTTAGAGACACTGGGAAAGTCTGGCGAAAATTCAACGTTCCCACTTTGTCTTCTATCAAATGAAAAGTTGTTACTCTGTGGATTGTATAAAAATTCGACATACTCATTTTTATCGTTTGACAATCTAAAACCTACTGGATTTTTCTTAGAATTAGTAAACTGTAATTCAATCTTAGCCAATCCATTTTCTAAATTAATCTCCTTATCAGTACTTATAGCTTTTTTATCTTTATTGACAATACTTTCTATCTCTTTGACTGGATTAATCTTGAGTCTTGGTATGCCATCGATATGTACTATACTTAGCTCTGAGGGCAATGTCATAGCACTACGCCATTTTTCTGTAGGTACGACTTGAGCATAGGCCCAATTACTTAGCCAACCAATAAAGATTCTACGTCCGTCAGGAACATTGGACCAAGTTACACCTGCGTAATTATCTCTCCCTCCATCTAACCATACTGATCCCGATTGTTTTTCGTGAGCGACTTTATCCACAAAAGTGATTTCATCTACCATGATGTAACCCCACTCGCCTGTATGTTTGTCCACAATTTTTAATTGTGCCTCTTGGCCTTTGTAAGCCGACACATCCCATCCTTTCCATAATAGCTCTACCGTGCTATTTCCTTCCGCTTCTCTTATATGCTTGCCATCTATAACCAGAGCAATGTATGTTCTACCACGATGATTGCCTCCTCCTATCTTAAAGTTTATAGCATCTTTATTTATTGTAAATGATTGCGAAGTAATACTCCCTACTTGAGCATTATCTTCTGACAAAGAATTTGCTTTAGAATCCATATTAGAATTAGAGTTAAATGCCTTGCCTTCTACCTTCCATTTTTTATAGCCATCTTTAAAATCTTCAAATACAATGCCCTTAGGAATAGAAGCTGGAATAGCTTCTAATAACTTCATAAATTGATCATCAACTTTAAATTCTCTGCCGTCAAAGTCTCCTATAAAATACTGTACTCCAGAGCCCCCATTAGGATTACCAGGATTCATATTCTGAATAAGAACCCATCTCTCTTGGCCTTGATCATCTACAATAGGAAAGAGATCTGGACATTCCCATACGCCATCATGACTACCGATATCATTACCAAATTCACTCAGTAAATTCCAAGAAATTAAATCTGGACTACCATATATCATCAGATGATCCAATGCTGCGAGAGCCATAACCCATTGTTGAGAGGCGTCATGCCATACCACCTTTGGGTCACGGAAGTCTCTTATACCAGGATTAGGCACAACTGGATTGCCATCATACATCGTCCAGCTTCTGCCCTTATCATTACTATAGGCAATACTTTGATACTGATACTTATCAGAGCCTGTCATCTCTACAGCTTGGCTGTGATGGGAGAATATCGCTACAAGTGGTCCTTTACCATCCTGACCTAAGCCAGAAGTATTTTTTTCATCATAGACTGCACTACCAGAAAATATCCAGCCCAAACTATCAGGATACAATGCTATAGGCATATGTTCCCAGTGCACCAGATCTTTACTTATAGCATGCCCCCAATGCATAGGACCCCATACTGTAGAATCAGGATAGTATTGATAAAACAAATGATACTCACCATCCAGATAGACCATACCATTAGGATCATTCATCCAGTTAGCTTCTGGGCTAAAGTGATATTGAGGTCTATGCTTCTCGTTGTAATAATTAGAAGTTTCTGAAGAGGCTTTATCCACCTGACCGTCTGTACAAGACGACACTATACATGCTACGACCCAACAAATAATTATAATTTTTAAAATATGCATATTCGATTTTCTTTAATGTATTTGTATCTCAAAAGGGAAGATCCATAAAATTCTTGAGTTTAATCCAATTGTAATAGCCGCTATTATGAGGTATTTAACAAGACGACTGCACTCAATAGGGTAACAAAGGATACTTATTTTATTCTCTCGACAATACCTATATCCCAATAGATGTATTAATATTCATAACTTATGTCTGTTTTACTAATTCTAATTCTAACTGCTCTAAAGTCTTTCCTCTTGTCTCAGGCATCATCAATAACACAAACAATAACTGTAAGATCATGAATCCAGCAAAGAAAGCAAATATCGGCCAAGGGTTATCTTTAAAGATACCGTGATTAGCATCTAAAAATATCGGCGTGACTAATGTAATTATCGCTGCAAAAACCCAATGTGTACCAGAACCAAAAGATTGTCCATAAGCCCTTACATTATTAGGAAAAATCTCTGAGATAAATACCCATATTACAGCTCCCTGACCAATAGCATGAGACGCAATAAATATCAATATAAATGTCAAAAGAAAAATAGATCCAGCTCCTGAGAAAAAAGCATAAGCCACCATACTTAAACTTAGTATGTAACCGAGTGAACCCCATAGCATCAATGTCTTCCTCCCTACTCTATCTATAAGGTACATACCCAGCATTGTAAATACAAGATTAACGACACCTATAGAAATGGAACTGCCTAAAGATTCCTTGCCAGCCAGTCTTGCTCGCTCGAGAATCTCGGGTGCATAGTACAACACAAAATTAATTCCAGACAATTGATTAAAGAATGCAAGTAGAAATGCCAAGGTGATAGGCCAGGAGTATCGTGAATTAAAGAAACTTGCTTTTTTGATCTCTGTAATATTTGCATTGATATTAACAATTGCTTTATCTACGTTCTCTATGCCCAGTTCTGACAAGACACCCCTCGCAGATTGCTCATCGTTCTGATTAATCATCAACCAACGTGGGCTCTCTGGTATTCTTAAAACCATCACACAATATATCAATGCAGGAATAGCTTCTATTCCTAACATAAGTCTCCAGTCTATATCTCCACCGACACCTTTAAGCAGATAGTTGCTAAAGAAAGCTATGAATATTCCGAACACAATCATAAATTGATATCTGGCAACAACACCGCCACGCTTACTCGCTGATGATATCTCTGACAGATAAGTAGGAACTGCCACAGAAGAGGCTCCTACTCCTAATCCTCCAATAAATCTTGAAAGAGAAAAAGTATAAGGATCAGGTGCAAATGCAGATCCTAATGCAGATAATGCGTACAATACACCTATCCAAAAGAGTGTCTTCTTTCGACCGAACTTATCTGTAGGTATACCTCCTAACAATGCTCCTACGACAGTGCCCCATAGTGCCATAGACATAATAAACGTTCCATGAAAAAGAGGTGACAAATCCCATAATTCCTTAATCGGTAGATTGGCTCCAGATATTACTACTGTATCAAATCCAAATAGAAAGCCGGCTAATGCGGCTATCAACGAAGCACTGGTGTTGGTTTTATTAGGCATCAGTATATTTTAATTGTGAATATAATAATTCACAGATAACTTACCTATAACAATGCTTCGTACAATAATTGAGATTATCTGGGTTCTTGAAAAGCTACATTTTAATTTAAGCTAATTAAGAGATTTTATATATGAATAAAATTAAGCATTACAGATTCTAAGACAATTACATTCTTGAGGAACAAACTTAATTTATCACCCAGCAATAAAAAAATCTATACAGAGGAATTGAAATTGGGAGAAATCTCTTAACCTAAAAAATCTATAAATGTAAGATAGCTCCTGCCCCAAAAGTAATTATCGTAGCAGAGCCTATCCAGTTTGCATCTATGAAGACGGACAAGTGATCCTTAATTTGATATGCATAACTAAGATCAATTTCATATGTAAATATTGTATCTGTTAGGTAGGTATTACCAATCATCGCAATGCCGTCTTCGACTCTAACATTACTTACAAACTCTCTGTAAACTACTCCATACTTAAGGCCCAACATTAGATTTAAAGATTGTTTAGAATCGGTATTTATAGACTTCTGCACACCTAAACCAAACAATGTAGATCTGAGATTATTAGGCTTAGCTTTCCCTTCTAATATATCCCTCACACCAGAAAACTGATCTTCTATAACAACTTCAGGTAAGCGAACATTATTTGTACCTCCTTGAAACATTCCTATTGATGGTTTTAATTTGAGTCCTAAGCCTATATCCCTTGCATATGAGAAAGTCATATTGGCCACATTAGATTGACCATCAGCTCCTCCATACCCTAACCTCATTTCTAAGAAGTTCTGAGCATTAGTTTCCGATACTACACATAATGATATCAAAGCGATAATAAAGTAAAATTTATTTTTCATAATTATAGTTTATACTGTATTAATAAATTGTAGAAAATAACTGAATCGTCATATGGGATAGCACCTACCCGACCACCTATTGTCCATCGTCGGCTAATATCATGAGTAAGTAGGACACCCAATGTTGCTGTAAATCCTCTTGAGTTACGAAAATCAAAAGTCTCATTGGGAGCAGTGTTGATCAATCTTTGCCCTTTGTAGAAAACATAAGTAGGTCCTAATAAGATTGCGGCTTTTTGTCTTTCAGTTTTGATAAGATTAAGGTGGAAAAGTAAATTCATTTCGATCTGTCTTTCAAATTCAAAATCAGATCCAATATTCCTTGTTCTGTCAGATCCTCTTGAGTAACTTAAACTTGATTCTACTGATAACAAATTATTTAGATCATAGACTAATCCTGCATTAAAATGAAAGCCTCCGTTATTATTAAACTTAGCATATCCTCCAGAACCGAATAATGATAATCGGCGTCTACTAATTGTAGCAGGATCTATGAGCATAGGTCGCTGTTCTATATCTCGGCTTAAGTAATCTATTCCAAATGGAGGTATCTTGAGCAATGGCTCTACGGTATTTGATTCTTCATCACCAGAATCTTGATTTATTTGAGAATCATCTTGACTAGTAGGTTCTTGGTTAAAATCACCAAGATTATCTTGCCCACCAATGACATTAGATTGATCACTTTCTGCTATTAATAGTTCATTATCACCAGACTTAATTTCAATGTCATTTGAATTAGACGAAAAATTATTCTTGGCTTGATATTCATTATTGAAATTTGACTTTTTACTCAATGCTTTTGTCTTATCATCTGCAGTCTTCTCCATATTTAATTGCTTATTAGGAGTAGTAAGATTTCTAGTCTCGATTTGAGTCTGGTTATCATTAGAAGTTGTTCTATAACCATTATTGATTGGCAGATATGTTGATGTATCGATAACAGAAATATTCCGACTGTCTTGCTTTAGATTATTAGATATTTCATTTACATTAATATCATCATCTTTCTCTTTATCTTCAATTGATAAGTTACTTTGTGTATTACTTACTGATGGAACATTAGCTTTGTCTGTATTTAGAACATTTTCACCTATTGTCAAATAATCAAAAGTGAAATAAGCAATTATAATAAGAAATGCTAAACCTAAAGCAAGCCACAGCCATCCCCTCTGCTTTTTCTTTTCTTTCTTATCAACAGGAAGGTCGGTTGAGAGGTTATCCAATAAAGCACTCATCTGACTCCACGCTTCGGTATCCTTCTCAACTTTATAATTCTTAATCCGATCCTTGTACGAACGATTACTCATGAGATGAATTTTTGGAAGGTGAATAATACTGAGATAGCCTCTCTTGCAAATTCGATTTTGCTTTGGATAGTAACCATTTAGAAGTATTTTTTTTGATACCTACTTCCTTTTCTATATCTACGTGGGAGTATCCATCTATCTCGTACATAGAGAATACCAGTCGTTGTTTCTCAGGTAACGCTTGTATGGCCATCATTATAATTTCTGTATCTATTTTATCTAATATGGTATTGAGATCTCGATACTGACTGGAATAGTCATCAATATCAACAGGTGCCAAATTTTCAAGATGTTTCTTACTTTTTCGATAATGATCAATCGCCGTTCTCCTAAGTATGACTGATGCCCACGCAAGGTAATCGGTCTTGAGAGTATATCTATCCAGACTCTTGTAAATATTCAACATACCTACGTTGAAAAGCCAATTAGCATCACTTTTATTTTTAGAATAGATAAGCACGCAGTTGAGCAAATTCTTGTAAGTGAAATGATACAGTTCTTCCTGTGCACTTCTTACATTGCTCTTAGATTGCTTAATTATATGATGTAATTGGCTTTCCATTATTGTGTAGGTGGAGATATCAATTTACAATATATTTTACTTCTGTAAGATCATTACGCAATTACTCACACCCTCATCATCCACATTATGTGTAAACTCCATTTCGACAGAATCATCATCATTCATTTCAGCTACTGCTGATAAGGTGACAACATCAAATTCTCCCCCTTCATTAATTGTCTGTGTATCGATAATAAGCTTGTCACTTTCGACATATGCTTTGAAAATGGTATCATCACCAAAATCAACTAATAGATCCTCCGATTCTTTATCCTCGGTAATGACTACTGCTTGTCCAATATATTCTGCCTCGTCATCAATAGACCCAGTACAATCTAATTCAGCAATTTCCCATATACCAACAAAATTTTCTGGTAAGATCATGTTTTCAGATTTATCACCTTGACATGAGACAAATAAAAAAGCTTGAGCTAATAGACATAGAATTAGTAAATTTTTCATTGTATATAATTTTTAAAGTTTGATTAATAAGTACGTTCACTTATCATATCGAGAACAAATCCGAATGGGTTGGTGATTTTATATTTTTTTTTGAAAAATCTTTTTTTGATATCAATTAAGCTATTATTAAAATATACTTCTCACTTTTAAAATCCTTCATTAACAATGAATTGATTGGTATTGATCACCAAACATTTAATAATTAGAGTATTGTAAAATAGATGTATAGTAAAAAGAAAGGTCAAGTCAGTAATCGCAAAGTTGTCTAATACTATAATTTTATTAATCGACTTTATTATGCTTGATAAAAACAACTTACCATCTAAAGATTGAGACTATGTACTATAGGCTCATTAATTAAATTATAATGCTGATCTAAGACGCTAGCATTAGCATAGAGACAATTATCCTTCTGAACTGATCCATAGGATTCATGAATATGCCCAAATACATGACATCTCACTCTGAGCTTCTGAAGCGTATCTTTTAGGTCTTCGCAGCCAGCCCGTAGCCCATCGTTTGTCATATCTAATATCTCATATGGTGGGCCATGTGTGATAAGCACATCTGTCGATATGGGTATCTTGTCCCAGTGCTTTTGGATATCTTCTCCCCTATCTCTATTGAATGCCCAGTCATAAAATCGTGGTTGTACTGGCGATCCCCAAAAGTGAACACCATCAATCTCTACTCCACTATCATTAAGATAAATAATATCGTCAGGTACAATCATGCCGATAATATCTTCAGATATATCTTCAAAATAAAAATCATGATTACCAGCTATAAATATTTTATACTTAAAGTCTTGATCACTAAACCAATCCAAAAAATCGGCAACTTCAGATTCCGTTCCTCTCTTAGATACATCGCCTGCGTGAATCAACACATCCCCAGAGGGTAAGTTAAGATCACGATGTTGACCATGGGTATCTGATATGAGAGTTAGTTTCATTGTGGTTAATTAAAATTTTAAATTGAGAAATACGACATCACTCAACATTCGTGAAGATCAATTAATCCGTAATCGGATCTACAAAGTAAAATTAGATAAATAGTATTCTAAAAGAAAAAACAAAAATACACGTTAATAATACTAATGAACGATCAACATGAGTAAAAGAACAGTTTTATTTATTCTGATAATCATATCTCCACTCCTCACTATGATTATTGTCAATGAATGCTTTGACACTCCTCAAAGAACTCATGAGTACCATAAGGAACATTGCACATGGTATTGCCATGATGTTGCATGCCCACACTGGGCTGATGACTACAGAGCACAACCAACGCCTGCTAAAAAAATCCATAAGGATATCTTTGATTGGTACGTAATTAATCTACTCCATAACCCTCTTGGATTAAATTATGGAATGATAAATCTTTTGGTATTTGTATTCTTTTATCCTCTATTAGGAAGCTTACTTGTATGGAATTTAATTAGAAATAAAAAGTAAAACCAGCATGAAAGAAATAATAAAAGTAGGATCATGGATATACAACTACTGTACTGACTTTTGTATTAATGTAAGCTATCTCTTAGGCATTGACTATGAAACTTTTGGGAGTCTCTTTTTTGGTTTTTTTATGAATGGAGTGATACTCATTCTCCTCCTTCTAAACATTGTAATAATAAGAAAGAAAAGAAAAATTGTGGAGCCTACATGAGTTGAGCCCATGACCTCTTGACTGCCAGTCAAGCACTCTATCCAGCTGTTCTAAGGTTCCTACCCATTTAATTTATTGGACAAGATAAATAAATATGCTAATCATCGTTTGACTCAAATAAATTAACGGCTTGACAATCATCTTCAGGAGTAATAGTGACGATTTGTGACTTTCCTATGAGCTTATTTTCTTTGTAGTTTATTTAATTGTGCTGATGTTATAACTATACCAATCAACTTTAATTTTTTCTTAGTAGATTAGACAAAACAAGCTCTTCTTATATTATGAAAAAAAGCAGACGTGAATTTTTAGGAACAAGTTTAGCATTGGGCTTAGCTCCAATGGTAAGTGGACATCAACTTATTAATCCTTTTGTGAAGAAGAATGAAAAAATGAAAATTCTCATTCTTGGAGGAACAAGTTTCTTGGGTCCACATCAGATTGCTTACGCTCTGGACAGAGGACATGAAGTAACAATTTTTACAAGAGGAAAGACAATACCAAAAATCCATAAAGATCTATTCTCCAAGGTCGAACAACTTGTCGGAGATAGAGAAGATAATCTTGAGTCTTTAAAGAATAGACAATGGGATGCAGTAATTGACAACTCTGGTAGAAGGACAAAATGGACAGAGGATACTGCCAAATTATTGGTGGATAATGTAAGTTACTATATGTATACTTCATCTATAAGTGTATACTATCCATATACTGGTACTGACTTCTCTGTAGATCGACCATTAGTAACAGAAATTCCAGACGGCATTACAGAGAACGAAAAATTCACATACGAATACGGCGTCATGAAAGCGACCTCTGAGATCGTGACCATGGATGTATTTGGTAAGGATAGATCGATGATTGTGAGACCAGCACTTATTGTAGGACCAGGTGATCGGACTGATCGATTTCCATATTGGCTTGCAAGATTAGAAAAAGGAGGAGACATTATCATTCCTGGTGGACGGGGGGAACTTATCCAATATATAGATGTGAGAGATCTTGCAGAATGGATGATCAGATTATTAGAGAACAAAGCTACAGGTAAGTACAACGGATCTGGACCAGGTCATCAGATGACAACTAATGCATTTGTACATGGCATACATGCAGCCTACAATTCACCAGTGAACTATATACAGATCGATGATATCACTTTCTTAGAAGAAAATGAAATAATAGGGATTCAGCCTTGGGTAATACAATTGCCTCAATATGCTGGTATGTCCATGAGTGATAATTCTAATTCTATAAAAGCGGGATTGACATTCAGACCATTATCAGATACTGTGGCAGACACTAATGCTTGGTGGTATTCAGACGCAGTTACTCAAGAAAGAAGAGATAACATTCTAACTGGAGAAAGGTCATTAATGTTGAGAGAAAAAGAAATATTGGATAAGTGGAATAACAGGTAGGAAGATCGATCAATAATAGACTTATAATAGACTATATTTTATGTAATACTTCCTGCTTTTCTATAACTCTAATTATTTAATTTTTTATCACGGAATCTATCTTCATACTACCTAAAATAAAAAAGGCCAAAATTCAAGCGAACTTGATTTTGACCTTTTTAAGGTTTGAATCATTTGATTCTTTTGTGGAGCTGCAGAGATTCGAA
>CAZBXL010000003.1:0-19973 GCA_964495785.1 uncultured Saprospiraceae bacterium
AGCGCCGATGGTACTGCGAAAGCGGGAGAGTAGGTCACCGCCTTTTTTTTAAAAACCTTATAAAGATTCTTTATAAGGTTTTTTTATTTCTATTCCATTCATATATAATTTGACGACCTTACCATACAAAAATTAATAGTATTTTGTGTCAAAAATAATTATGGAAATTTATCAAATAATAGATCAAATCCAAGCACAGGCAAGTAAAGCAGACCCAATAGGAGGATCAATAAAATTTATATTGGATGATCAAATATTATTAATAGATGGAACGGGTAATTCAAATAAGGTTTCCCAAGAAAATGGAGATGCAGATTGTACAATTTCTACTTCTGTAGAAACCTTAATGAAGATGAAATCTGGTGAACTTAATCCGATGATGGCTGCAATGAGTGGTAAAGTTAAGATAAGTGGAGATATGAGTTTAGCTATGAAGTTACAATCCTTAATTTAAATCAATTTCACATCATGAATTATCTAAAAACTAGTCTGTTAGCTATATTTTCAATCACGGTTAATATGTTTGTTCATGGCCAAAATGAGATTGGTTTTCAGAGATATTATGGAGCGGATGATTTTGAGATAATAAACATAACAAGTACTCCTCTTCCTGATAATGGTTATTTACTTGCAAGTATTTCTGAGAATCTAAGAGATACTAGTTCCATACAAACAATCAATATTACTATACACGATGTTAAGGGTAATATAATAGGATCTAATGATTATGAAATAGAAGGAGGATTCTATTCTAAAGATCTAAGATCACTAAGCATCGAATTAGTGGAAGATAATAGTTTGTTTTTTGTAGCCTCTACAATAGACACATTATTAGGTCCTAATGATGAAAAGCATATGATAAAGTTAGATGCGGACAATAACGTCATATGGTCTAATTCTATAACTGATTCTTCAAGTTCAATTCATGCAATTAATTCAAAACCGGTAGCTATTCTTGATGATTCTCAAAGAATTAATGTATTCTCAACACAGCTTGAAGATATGACATATGGAATACATCATAATAGATTTAATAATGATAATAGTTTAGTTTTAAGTCAGACATACGTAATTACAGATACAATTAGTAATCCTATAGTTGGAGGAATTTTAGATGCAGATTTATCTGTTGATTCTACTTACTCCATTGTCTTTTTAGCAGATTCAACACAACAATCTTCTGGTTTCTTAAAGGTAAATGACGAAGGTGTACCGATGTCAGCTTTATCATATAGACTAAGTTCTGATACATTAACAAATTCTACCTTTGAGCTGAGCTCAATATCATCTCTTCCTGATACGACAAGTGCTATGGTAGGTAGCATTCTTGATAACACAACCAATAATTTATCTACGGTAATCATCAAAACTAATAAAGAAGGAAATATTGTTTGGTCTAAGATTTTGAACACTAATATAGAATCACAGACAAATGACCTTATAGTTACTAATCAAAATGAGATTGCGGTTTCAGGAAAGTATTCAGATTTCATAACTGGAAACATAGGTGATTATACTATCTTCTTTAATATGGAAGGTGAAATTATAAGACAAGTCGATCATGGTTCTATTAATTCCTTTAGAACTAACGGACTGATTACGCCTCCAGGACATCTCAGTACCTCTTCAGATGGAAGTACTTTTTATTCGACAACAGGTATCGATCTGAACGGTGGAGTTTTAGGTAATTATATGATAAAGATGGATAGCATTGGCAATGCTATGTGTAGTGATACTTTTTCAATTGGAACTGTTACTGATATAAATCTTGTCACTGATACACTTAATGTCGATATAGATAATTTTGGAATATTGGAGTCACTTGAAGTTGAACAAACAAATTTTGGTGGATTTAATACCCCAGTCTTGACACTTACGGATACTACATTTTGTCCCCAAGATCCAATAGTATTTGAAATAATTGGAACAGTCCCAGGTGCAACTGATTACATATGGAGCACTGGAGATACGACAGATCGAATTACTGTTATGGAAGAAGGAGAATTTTCTGTCACAGTAACAGTAGGTGATAGGGTGTGTTATATGTTATGTGATACAAGCAATGTTTCTCAACTTGATTTCCCAGAAGCTCAATTAGATGTTGATCCTTCTTTCTTTTGCGAAGAAGGATTTGTAAGATTATCTGGTACATTGACGGCTGGAGCAGGTGCAAGAGATTATATATGGGACGATAATTCTACTGAGCGTACAAGAGATGTTACTGGTCCTGGGACTTATAGCGTAACTATTACTGATAATTGCGATAACACTGCGGTAGCAGACGTAATTTTAAATGACTCAAATTTTTCAGTAGACGTTACCGCAAGTATTAACCAAGGAGCCTTTGATTGTGATAATGGGGTACAACTTTCAGTCACGACAATAAGTCCATTTCCTATCCAATCTATACTTTGGTCAACTGGTGAAACAACTGAAACAATTAGTGTTCTTAATTCTGGTGACTACTCCGTAACTGTTACAAATATTTGTAGCGCCAGTGATCAAGATTCAACAGTTGTAAGCATAGCTGACTTTTCGGATCTTACATATCCTAATGTGTTCTTTCCGACTTCAGAGATAGACATTAATAGAACTTTTGGTCCATATATTGAATGTCCTGAATTGACAGTAATTAATGAATATAGTTTAGAGATATTTAATAGGTGGGGTGATAAAGTCTATGAGTCTGATAGAGTCATTGATCGGTGGAATGGTCGGATTAATAATATGGGAGATATTATACAAGAGGATGTTTACCTCTTTGTCTACACATATTTAGATGAGGCTGGATTAGAGATTAAAGGCAATGGAAGCGTAACCCTGTCAAGACAATGATGAACTAAAAATATAAGAATTATTAATGCCCATTTGAGTTTCATTTGGGCATTTTTTGTAAATAGATATCAAGCTATGTATGATTTAATAATAATTGGAGCTGGGCCTACTGGAATTTCTATAGCAATAGAAGCGCAAAAAAAAGGACTATCATATTTGATATTAGAAAAAGGTAAACTTGTAAATTCAATTTATAACTTTCCTTCAAATATGACTTTCTTCTCTACATCTCTAAATTTAGAAATAGGAGGGATTCCATTTATATCTCACAATGATAAGCCTACAAGGACAGAAGCTTTAGAATATTATAGAAGGTTGACTTCGCATTATGACCTTAAAATCAGATATAGAGTATGCGTCAACTCTATACAGAGGGTTAACGATAACTTTCGAGTCAATGGTGATGTAGAATTGGTGTGTAAGAATATTGTTGTAGCGACTGGCTTTTATGACCATTATCGAAAACTAAATATACCTGGAGAAGAGCTTTCTAAAGTGAAGCACTATTATGATGATCCCCATCCTTATGTAGGAATGAATGTATTAGTAATAGGCGCTGCTAACTCTGCATGTGATGTGGCATTAGAGACATGGCAGAATGGTGCTAATGTGACTATGGTGATAAGGCAAGATCAGCTATACCCAAAAGTCAAATATTGGATACTGCCTAATATTAGAAACAGAATAAAGGAAGGTTCTATAAAAGCATTTTTCAATTCAAACGTAAAATCTATATCTGCTGATAATGTAATAATAGATACTCCGGATGGGACTATTGAATTAGACAATGATTATGTATTAGCTATGACAGGATATGTACCAAATTTTGATTTTATCAAAGAGATTGGAATTCATTTAGATAATGACGATAATCAAAAACCTATAATAAATCCAGAGACACTTGAGACTAACGTAAAAAATATATACGTCGCTGGTGTAGTAGTTTCAGGATTGAGTACAAGCGAACTGTTTATTGAGAATACCCGACATCATGGAGAACTGATAGTCAAAGACATATTATCTAAAAACTAATCACAGAGAATTAAACGAAGACGAAGTAGATATTCCTGACTTCAATAGGGATCATTACAGATTTAATTTCTCCAATTAAATTATAGTTACTCAGAATATTCGCTATTTGTGATTATTTCTTTTTTCTCTTGGTATGTAATCGCTCCAGCAAGCTACTCGTAATATCAAGGAAGTCAGTCTCTGTAATTATTCCTGCTAATACATTATGTTTAACTACAGGAAGTGCACCTATCTTATTTTTACGCATAATTTTCATGGCTTCTATTATGCTGGTCTCCGGTTCTATAGTGATAGGATTGGAATTCATTAGACTTCCCACTGTGACGACCTCATCCGTAGGATGATGAGCAGTCTTGAGAAGGTGCCTCGTAAGTATGCGAGAGGTGATAAGACCTTGCAGATTACCATCACTATCCTCTACAGGCATGTACCTTACTTTTTTCCAATCCATAATTTCTCCAACCAACTCGACAATATCATCTTTTTCAACTGTAAAAACATCTGTCTGCATAAATTCAGATACCTTTAATTCTAATGGTTTATATTCTACGAGGTCTATAATACTTGCTTTTTTCCACTTGTGGATTGGGATATCAGATTTTTGATTTTTCATAATAGCATGGGTAAGAACAGAAAGAGTTTCGTCTTTAGGAATGTTGTTTTTGAGAAGATTAGAATAAGAGTCAAGAATCCATATAGCTCCGTTAGTTTTCTTTTTGACTCGGTCATCTAATAGCCCGAGGTATTTATCTATATCAGATGCTTTGATTTTGTAAGACTTGAGACCATCCCTCGCTATTGGAATTAATTCTTTTCTTAATAATTCTCTGACATGTATTTTTTTTCCTTTTATCCAACTGTAGTCAGCTTCTAAGCCAAATCTTGCAGAACGGCCAAAATTGTCTTTGAGTGAAGCGAACTCTATGTTATCTCTGATATCATTATACCTGTCAGCCATTCCTTTCATTGCACCTAACCAAAATACAGCATTAGCCATCTGGTCGGATACAGTCGGACCTGCTGCCATCACTCTATTCTCTATTCTAAGGTGAGGCTGTCCATTACTACTGATGCCGTATTGTGGCCTGTTCCATCTATAAACAGTTGAGTTATGTACAAGAAGAGATTCTAATTCCGGAACTTTCCCTTTTAATACTTTCTCCCAAGAATTCTTCTCTGATAGAGAGCTTAATATCACTTTAAATCTGGAAATGTCCTCCCTGTATATATCAAGTATGGACCCTTTAAGCCAATCCTTACCGAAAGAGACTCGTGTACTCTGCTCACGCATATGTTCATGTGTATTACGAGTATCTAAAGCTTGTTCAAACATAGCTATACGAGATTCATGCCATAACCTTTTACCAAATACGATAGGTGAGTTAGCAGAAAGAGAGATACATGGACCTGCTAATGATTGTGCTATATTATACATCTTGACATAATCTTGAGGTGCTATCTGTAGGTGTATCTGCCAACTTGTATTAGCGGCTTCTATAAGAGGAGAATTATGTCTTACAAATAATTCATCTATGCCAAATATCTTAAGTTCAAAATCTTTATTGTGATTGAGATTTTTAATAGCCTCCATTAACGCATAGTATCTCTTACGAGGTGTCAGATTTTCTTCATTAAGATGAAATTTCTGAATTGTCGGTAGTATACCTGTGAGAATATATGATGCATTAAAATCAGATAATGTCTTATCAAGTATTGAAAGTCTATCATTGATTTCCTTTTCCATAAGGGAAAAGTTGTTACCCTTAAGTTCTCTGGGAGTTAAATTAATTTCTAAATTAAACTTTGCTAATTCCGTTTCGAGCCACTTATGTTTTTTCATTTTTGACAGCACCTTCGTTGCTATGTTAAGAGGTTTAAGGGAAGAGTTGTCTATAATGACCATCTCTAGTTCGGAGCCAAACCTCGTTACACCTTTCTCGAACCAGTCCTGATCAAGCATATACTCCAGTGACCTCACATCATTAAGAAGGGATGTTATGAATTTTTGTTTCTGAGATATGTCGTCTAAGGATTTTACAATCTGTGTTCCCATTTTAATTTTTTTATGAAGGCACTATCTTAATTTTAATCACGTTATAAGCTTCAGTTACATGAGGTGACATTATCCTATAATTTACAATTGATGAAAATAAAACTATTTTTCCTTTTTCTAAACTTACTATTTGTAGTTTCATGTGGTAGGGAGAAGCCTATCTTAGAGATAGGGACATTTGTAGAATTCTCAATTCCTGCGGGCCTAAGTACAATAGAGTCTCATTTTTTTGTACAAGATAATACGCCAATCCTCTATCAATCACAATTAGCGACTACAGGAATAGATCCTGACAATGTAGATATGTTTGTCTCAGGAACAGCATCTTTGATTCCAGGAGCAGGACGTAATTTTGACTTGGGATTTATTAGATCTGTTAATGTATTCTTAGTGGAAGAGAATGGACGGCGAAATGAGCTATTCTTCTTAGACTTTGTTCCAATAGGAGAAAAAGATGAAATAGAATTACTCGGCTCGATAGTAGATCTTAAAGATAAAATAACTGATGATAGAGCCTCAATAGAGACAAGGTTAGAGTTCAATACTCCACCTCCTACAACGTTCGATATGAGACTGAATATGACTTTTGTAGTGTTCGGAGCCGAGTAGACGACAAATAGGGCTATTATGTATCATCTAGAATAGATGATTATTATCCTATTGTAATTATATTTAGGACTTTTATAAATAAAATTTTGTAATTGTGCTCAGATATATTCCTATAAAACTGCTTTTCATTATTTGTCTGCTATCTTATTCCGATATATATGCTCAAGACGAGAAGGGCTCATTTACTGGAGGGTTTCAATCATCAGCTAACGTATTTATAAGAGATTCATTAATCGGAGCAGCTAATATTCCACAATATGATTCAGGATTATTTGGTGTACAATCATGGCTAGACTTGGGATATAATCAAAATGGATTTGACCTTAGTGTGAGGTTTGATATGTTTAATAATTCTAATCTGCTTAATCCTAATGAGTCATACACTGATGAGGGTATAGGTAGATGGCATATCGAAAAAAGGATGGATAAGTTCTCTATAAAAGTAGGTCATATATATGATCAAATAGGTTCAGGAATTATATATAGAGCTTATGAAGAAAGACCGTTGTTAATTGATAACGCTTTATATGGTGGGAGATTAATTTATAGATTAAGTGACAACTGGGAAGCCAAGGTATTCGCAGGAAGACAGCGATTTTTATTCAGCGAATATGACCCAACAATTAGAGGGGCAAATATTGAAGGTTTCTTAGAATTAGGTGATCCTGAGAAGGGTAAGATTATTTCATTAGCCCCGGGGTTTGGCATGATTAACAGGACGCTTAATCAAGAGGCAGTCAATCAAATAGGTTCTGCGATAAGGAATTATGTAGATGAACAGAGATTTGAATTAAAGAGAAATACATTTGCTTATTCTTTATACAACACAGTAACTTATGGTCCTGTATCTCTATATACTGAGGCCGCTTATAAGTCTTCCGAATCATTCTTTAACCCATTCAAACAACTTATCCTTAGTAACGGAAATACCACAGATGGTAGATGGGTAAGAGAAGCTGGTACAGTATTCTACTCAAGCTTAAGTTATGCGGGTAACGGATTGGGAGTAACTGTAGAAGCCAAGAGAACAGAAAATTTTGAGTTTAGAGCTGATCCGCAATTATTGTTATTGAGAGGGCTCATTACTTATATACCTCCGATGAATAGAAATAATACCTATAGGCTAACAGCAAGGTACTCACCCGCGACTCAGTTATTAAGCGAACAAGCTTACCAGATAGATGCAGTCTATAGATGGAGTAAAAGTCTCACGACATCTGCTAATTATTCTTCTATAGAATCATTAGAGGGAGAACGATTTTTTAGAGAAGTGTATACGGAGATTCAATATAAATACAAACGAAAATGGCAAGTTAAAGGTGGTGTCCAGCATGTCAACTATAATCAAGAACTCTATGAAGTTAAGCCAGGAGTTCCTAATGTAAGAACCCTTACACCATATATAGACTTTCTATACAAGCTCACGCGGAAACAGTCTCTAAGATTTGAATCGCAAGTGATGTTTGTAGGTCAAGATGAGAAAGCAGGATTTAGACAAGATTATGGTAACTGGATATTTGCACTTTTAGAATATAATATTGCACCTCATTGGTCTTTTGTAGTATCTGATATGTACAATTCATCTGCAGGAAAAAATACACCAGTTAATGCTGAAGGCGAGAAACAACTTCTACACTACCCAAGATTAGATGTATACTATACTCAGAAAACAAACAGGTTTTCACTTAGTTATATTAAGCAAGTAGAGGGTATAGTCTGTAGTGGTGGAGTATGTAGATTAGAACCAGCATTTAGTGGATTCAATTTTACTGTAAATTCGACGTTTTAAAAAAAACTAAATGAAAATGAAGAAGTTTAATTTTTATCTATTAGGTCTTTTTTTTGCTTTGTCTTGTAACGAGATTCCTACACCTATACCTCCTCCTATCGAAGTGCCAGAAGGTAGAGTAATAATGATAGAAGAGCTTACGGGTGTAAGCTGTACGCCCTGTGCAGCTGCCTCTGCAATATTAGAAGAAATATTAGATAATGGAGATGGCGCTGTTGTAGCATATGGTGTACACGGTAGATTTCAATCAGAACCATTACCTGATAGTAAGTATGATTTTAGAAATGAAGATGCAGAGGAACTTGAATCATATCTTGTAGAGTTTGGTAAGCCAGCAGCTTCATTTAATAGAACAACATCAAATACTGGTTCATTAGTATATGGGCAGCCTGCGACTTGGCAAGCTTTTGTAGATGAAGAATTGGTTAAGCCTGTAGTAGCTAATGTAGAAATTAGCTCTTCTTATAATGATGCATCTAGACGCTTAGACATAAGTGTTGATGTGAGAGCATTAGTAGATCTGGAAGGAACTATTAATGTTGTAGTGGCGGTATCCGAAAGTAATCTCATTGATCCACAAAGTGCACCAGGTGAGGCAATACCTGACTTCAAACATAAACACGTCCTTAAAAAATTACTTACACCTGTACTGGGTGACGCTATTGCATCATCAGGAATGATAGCCGGCGAGAGTGAGACAGCTATGTATTCTTATACTATTCCTGCAGAACTCAATGGAGAATGGGTCCCATCTAATATGGAAATAACAGCATTTATAACTGCAGAAGATCGCAATGGGGAAATACAACAAGCTGCACAAGAACCAGTGATTCCTTGATTTAATTCAAAGTATAATAATTTCGTATAAGAATTGATAGGAGGATTTTATTGCAGTACATAAGTTATTTTTACTCGCATATAGAGTCGTAATTAATATCTTTTTATTTCTGAGATTAACCCTTATGAATGCCTGCTATTGAATAAACAAGTTTTTAAGTTTATCAATGACACTGAGCGTATATGTAGATCTAATCCTTCATTCAGATACTCAGTATCCGATCAATCTTAAGCCGCAGAATATATATATCTTTGCACCTTATCTAAAACGAATAGAATTAAGGAATGAATTTATCCCTAAATTGGCTAAGAAGATATATTAATGTAGATCTGCCCGTGGAGAGAATATCAGAAATACTTACTGATATAGGCTTAGAAGTAGAGGGTGTCGACATGGTCGAGAGTATAAAAGGAGGTCTAAATGGAATTGTCGTAGGACATGTCTTATCATGTGATTCTCATCCCAATGCAGACAAGTTAAATCTTACTCAAGTTGATATCGGGGACGGTGAGCCCTTGTCTATAGTATGCGGAGCACCTAATGTCGCTGCTGGTCAGAAAGTCCTCGTAGCTACTATCGGTACAACATTGTATGGAGAAGATGGCGAACCATGGAAAATCAAAAAAGGAAAGATAAGAGGTGAAGCCTCTCACGGTATGATATGTGCTGAGGATGAGTTAGGCTTAGGAAGCGACCACTCCGGCATCATAGTATTGCCAGAAGATATACCTGTAGGTACACCAGCGAGCACATATTATAAGCTTGAAAATGATTACGTATTTGATATAGGTCTTACGCCTAATAGATCTGATGCAACTCATCACTTGGGAGCAGCTAAAGACTTAGGTGCATACTTGCGTATAAATGAAGATTGGAAGGGTAATGTTATCGATGCAGATATCTCAGACTTTAAAGTAGATGTGATAGATCCTAATATCACAATAGATGTTACAGTCGAAAACGAAAAGGCGTGTCCCAGATATTCTGGTGTCATATTAAAAGATATACAAGTAGGTCCTTCTCCTGATTGGATCCAAAATTTATTAAAGTCCATTGGTGTTCGGCCTATTAACAATGTAGTTGATATTACAAATTTTGTCTTACATGAGATGGGTCAGCCATTACATGCCTTTGATGTAGATAAGATACAACAAGGCAGAATCGTAGTCAAAAACCTACCTCAAGGTACATCGTTCTTAAGCTTAGATGAACAAGAAAGAACACTCAACGATCATGACTTAATAATATGTGATGGCGCAGATAACCCTATGTGTATAGCTGGTGTTTTTGGAGGACTTAACTCAGGGGTGACAAATACTACACAGACAATCTTTCTGGAGTCAGCACATTTTTCTGCTGGAGCAACAAGAAAAAGTTCTACCAGTCACTTATTGAGAACAGATGCAGCTAAAGTATTTGAGAAAGGTAGTGATCCTAATATCACTGTCAAGGCATTAAAGCGAGCTTCGATGTTATTAAAGGAATATGCGGGTGCTACGATATGTTCTAAGATCATAGACATCTATCCAGAAGAGATCACACCAGTAGAGATACACCTGAGATATAGAAATGTACATCGTCTTATAGGAGAAGAGATTCAAGTAGAGAAAATACACGATATACTAAGAGCATTAAATATGGAATTAAGTCCTATCGATGATGAGAGTATTATGGTGAAAGTTCCTACTGATAAAGCAGATGTACTGAGAGAGGTAGATGTCATAGAAGAGATACTCAGAATATATGGATTCAATAAAGTTGAAGTCCCTCATCATCTTAAGACTGCTATTACTTCTGTCAAGTACCCTACTAAAAATCAAGTGAAAGCTACCATAGCTAATTATCTAAGTGCTAATGGATTTAATGAAATGATGGGACTCTCGCTTATAGAGTCAAGGAAGTATTCTGAATCAAATGCATTTGTCAAAATAAATAATACAAGTAACATCCATTTAGATATTATGAGACCAGATGCATTAATATCTGGACTGCAAAGTGTAGCTCATAATATTAATCATCAACAGCACAATCTGAGATTATATGAATATGGCCGGCATTATCATAAAGAAGATGAGTTTGTCGAGACAGAATTTCTAAGTCTATTTCTGACAGGAAAGGCAGAAGCAGAATCATGGAGAACTCCTAAGCCCAGAAGTGTAGAGTTCTATGATATAAAATCATGGGTAGAAAATATCCTTAATAGATTAAGTATAAATCAATACCAAAGTTCTGAAACAGAATCTGACCACTTTAATTATGGATTAAAATATCATAGAGGTCCTAATGTATTAGCAGAATTTGGAGCTGTAGACAGATCCAAACTTAAGATATTGAGTATTAATGCTCCTGTTTTTTATGCTATAATTAATATCAAATCTTTAGCTGCAGCTGCTGCAAAAGCAAAGTTGACCGTAGGTGATATTTCAAAATTTCCAGGAACCAACAGAGATTTGGCAATAATCATAAATGAAAAGATTAAATTTGATGACATCGTGGGTGTCGTAAAGAAAGTAGAGAAAAAGCTCATTAAGGAGCTTAACTTATTTGATATCTACAGAAACCCAGAACAAATAGGCGATAATATGAAGTCCTATGCCGTACGATTTGTCTTCCAAGATTCATCTAAGACGTTGAAAGACAAAGAAGTAGACAAGGTTATGAATAAAATTATACAACAATTAACAGAAAAATTGGGAGCTCAGATAAGAAGCTAACTAATGAAGATAACAATCATCAAAATATCATATCTTTGAATGATGAAGGCATTTCATGAAAATATTGATGCCTTAGAAAAGCGAGTGGCACATCTCATCCAAAAGTGGAGACATGTCCGTGAGCAGAATAGTGCCTTAATTGAGCAAAACAAGCAGTTGGAGAAGGAATTAGAAGTAAATAAGTCCGAATTAGACGCTGGTATAGAGAAACCTGAGCAAAGCCAGGGACCTATTATATCAAGTGATCTTTCTCACATACAAAAAGCACTAGATCAGCAAATCTTAAGAATAGATAGTTGTATAGAGCTTATAAATAAAGAACTGAATGGAAAAGGATAATTTAATATCTCGTATCATTCAGATTGCAGGAGAAAAGTATCCTGTAAGGTTAACGGAAAAAGAAAGCCAAATAGCTGACCAAGTCGAAAGAGAAATCAACCAAAAAATGAAAGACTTTCAGCTAAAATTTATGGTAAAATCAAAGCAAGATGTATTAGCGATGTTGCTACTTACTTATGCTTTTGAATCTAAAATGGTCAAAAAAGACCCTACCGTCGATCTTGCTAATAGTAAAATAGAAAGACTACTTCAGACATTCACTTCCATAGAAGAAGAGTAACTATTAATCATTATTTCTTTCTTCCAGTATTCACTCTTCCAGCCGCCATTTTATAACATATAAATTATTTGAAATATGGAAATTGGACTAATGGCCCTTGGTGGTTTAGTAGGGGGTATCATTATTGGCTTTCTTGTAGCTAATGGTTTTGTAAAAAAAGCATCAGTATCAAAAATCGAAGAAGCCAACAAGAAAGCAGACTTGACACTTAAGGAAGCTGAGGTGACTGCTCAGAGAAAGCTGAGTGAAGCAGAATCAAAAGCTGACAAACTTGTAAGTAAAGCAGAGTCGAAAAATGAACAGATTAAGCAGAAAAAAATCCAAGAAGCTAAGGATAAGTATGCAAAGCTAAAATCCGACTATCAAGGATACAAAGCCGATCATAAAGTGGAAATGAAAGAAAGAGAGATGCAAGTTGTCTCTATGGAAAAGGAACTACAATCTAAGCAGGATAAGCTTAAGAATGAAATAGAAGGAATCGAACAAAGAGAAGCAGAAGCAGAAGCGATAAAATTAAATCTCGGGAAGCAGCTTAAAATTGTTTCTAAGAAGAGAGAAGAATTAGATAAAGCAAATGAAGAAAGGATTAAGCAATTAGAATCAATTGCTAAACTCACAGAGGCTGAGGCTAAAGACAAACTACTAGAAGCAGTAAGAGCAAAAGCAGAATCTGAAGCACTTGCCATCGAAAAAGAAGCCGTTACTGAAGCGAAAGCAAGAGCAGGCAAGGAAGCTAAGAAAATTATTATTCAGACAATCCAGAGAATGGGAGCTGAGTATACAATAGAGAATACAGTATCTGTATTTAATCTTGATTCTGACGATATCAAAGGTCAAATCATAGGTAGAGAAGGTCGTAACATTAGAGCATTAGAAGCAGCTACAGGAGCAGAAATAATTGTAGATGATACACCTGAAGCAATTATCATTTCCAGTTTTGATCCAGTAAGAAGAGAAATCTGTAGACTATCCCTTAAGAGATTAGTAGCTGACGGAAGAATACATCCTGCTAAGATAGAGGAGACTGTAGCTAAGGTCAAAAAACAACTCGAAGAACAAATCAAAGAGATAGGAGAAAGAACCGTTATTGACTTAGATGTACATGGACTACATCCGACAACAGTAAGAATGATAGGTCGTATGAGATTCAGATCTTCTTATGGTCAGAACTTACTTAAGCACTCAATAGAGACAGCGACTTTATGTTCTGTAATGGCTGCTGAGTTAGGCATGACACCTAAGCAGGTGAAGATGGCAAAAAGAGCAGGCTTACTTCATGATATAGGAAAAGTAGCAGAAGAAGAGTCTGAATTGCCACACGCTTTGTTAGGTATGCAGATGCTTGAGAAAGTAAAAGAACATCCTGTTATACTCAATGCAGTAGGAGCACACCACGATGAGATAGAGATGAATAACATACTCTCTCCTTTGGTGCAAGCTTGTGATGCAATATCTGGAGCAAGGCCAGGTGCCAGAAGAGAAATATTAGAAAGCTATCTTAAGAGAATAGGTGAGTTAGAAGATTTGGCATTAGCTTATGATGGTGTTCAGAAGGCGTATGCTATACAGGCGGGAAGAGAGTTAAGGGTTATTGTAGAAAGTGAAAAAGTAAGTGATGCATTTGCAGATGACTTAGCTTATATGATATCTCAGAAGATCCAAGATGAGATGCAATATCCAGGACAAGTAAAAGTGACTGTAATCCGGGAAAAAAGAGCAACAGCAATAGCGAGATAAGCAGCAAAAGAAAAGAGAAAGTAGAAGACATTCTCTAAGAATTATATTTTAAAAAAGGAAATCATTAGCGATGGATTAATGGTTTCCTTTTTCATTTTAGAGCAACAATACTGCATAGAATTATCTCCTCAGAACATTAGACGCCACAATCGGAATAATCCCAAACAATCGAATAGCCAGTATTCAGAAAAAATGTTGAAAAGCTTTGGCAAAAAAGCTTCAATATCAGCCGATTATGTTATCCCTTTTCATACCTTTGCACCGATTTTGAAAACATAGCTTATAGAGGCTCGATGAAATTAAAAGCACTCCTACTTGTACTCATGTCTTTTTGTCTTGCATTAGCATATGCACAGCACAATCATACACATGACCATTCTCATGGCGACTCACACGATCACAGTGGTCATTCTCACGATCATAGTGGCCATTCACATGATCATCATAATCATGCAGCACATGGAGACGGATCGGGTCTTTCTGAGGTTCATCATGAAGCTAATGATTATTCAAAAGGAGATTGCGGACAATCAGCAGCTCATGTAATTCACCACGGAGAGTACGACCCTACAGCTACTGCGATTCACCATATTAGTGATGCTAATGTATATACTTTATTAGATGTGGTAAGAATTCCGCTTCCAGCAATAATTTATAATAAAGATAGAGGATTAGAAGTTTTCTCAACTGGTAAATTCCATGCTGGTCATCATGATAATGGACACTATGGATACAAAGACTATGTATTGTACGAAGGAAACATCCACAGGATTGCATGTAGTGAATTTGCAGCTCAAGATAAGTTTGATGTCGAAGGATTTGATTTACAAACTGTAAAAGATGCTGAAGGAAAAGATATTGATAATAAATATGCCATTATCAATGGTAAAGGATACATCTTAGAACAAAAGACGATATGGGATGGTGGTATTTTAGGTGGTGGTACGACATCTTTTTATGATCTAAGTCCAACTAAGAATGTGGTCTCAATGCTTTTAGTGAGTTTGTTCTTGTTTTTTGTATTCAGAAAAGCAGCTAAGGCATATACAGATAGAGAGGGCCAAGCGCCAAGTGGAATACAATCTTTCTTAGAGCCTGTATTTCAGTTTATTCGTGATGATGTGGCAATACCTTTTCTCGGAGATAGACATGCTAAGTTTTTACCACTTTTAATGTCAATTTTCTTTTTTATTCTTGGGTTAAATCTATGGGGGCAGATTCCATTTTTTGGAAGTGTCAATGCATCTGGGAGTCTGACTGTAACGATGGTGTTAGCATTGATCGTTTTTATAGTCACCATTATAAATGGAAATGGAGATTACTGGAAGCACATCTTTTGGATGCCAGGAGTGCCATGGTATGTGAAGTTGATATTAACACCTGTTGAAGTTTTGGGTATGTTCATTAAGCCACTGACATTGATGCTGAGATTAGCAGGCAATATTACAGCAGGTCATATTGCGATTTTAAGTTTTGTAGGTTTGATTTTCATATTTGGAAAATCTGGCCAAAGCATGGTAGGTGCAGGTACAGGAACGGCATTAGCTATTCCGCTGACAATTTTTATGATGGCGATAGAGCTTATCGTAGCATTTGTTCAGGCGTTTGTATTTACAATTCTGACAGCGACTTATTTAGGAGCTGCCACTGAAGTTCATGACGATCATCATTAATTTAATTTTTCATATATATTAAACAGTTTTAAACATGACTGGAACATTAGCAGCAATTGGAGCAGGTATCGCAGTAATCGGTGCAGGAATCGGATTAGGTCAGATAGGAGGTAAAGCGGTAGAAGCTATCGCTAGACAACCTGAAGCCGCTGGAGATATCAGAGGAGCGATGATCTTAATGGCAGCCTTTATGGAGGGTGCAGCACTTATCGCGATACTATTAACATTCTTCATTAGGTAAGAAGTTATAGCTCAAAAAAACAGGATCGGTCAATTTGCGGTTGGCAGATTACCGATCCTAAATTAAATTTTTTAAAAGAATATAATCTTGAATATAATGATAACGCTTGCAGGATTTGCACCATTTCAACCCACACCAGGTTTAGCCCTTTGGTCATCTATCATATTCATTTTGTTTTGGTGGCTTATGTCTAAATATGCCTTTGGTCCTATTGCCAGAGGATTATCTAAGAGAGAAGCTCACATTAAGGATGCTTTAGAAGAGGCAGAAAAAGCAAGAGAAGAAATGTCTAAACTCAAAGCTGAAAACGAGCAGATACTTGCAGAAGCAAGAGAAGAAAGAGCAACAATGCTCAAGGAAGCAAAGGAAGCTAAAAACTCAATCATAGCAGAGGCAAAAGAGAAAGCAAAGGAAGAAGCGACAAGAATATCTATGACTGCTAAACAGGAAATCGAAAACGAGAAGCAAGCTGCTATCACTGAGGTTAAGAATAAAGTGGGTATAATGGCAACTGAGATAGCTGAGAAGATCATCAAGAAGGAATTAAGTGGACAATCTGATCATGAATCGTTTGTCAACACTTTAGTTAATGATATAAAACTCAACTAAGCGATAAATGTCTAACTATCAAGTAGCTTTTAGATATGCCAAGTCACTTCTTGATCTCAGTATCGAGAAGAATACTTTGGATACCACGTATAGTGATATTGAGACTGTGGCTGATGCTCTGAAATCTCGTGAACTCTATTCTTTATTTAAGAGTCCTATCATTAAGCCTACAAAAAAGATTTCAATCCTAAATGAAGTCTTTAAGGCTAAAATCGATCAGACAACGATGAAGTTCTTAGAGATTATCACTAATAAAGGAAGAGAGGCTATACTGCCAGAAATAGTAGACAGTTACTTAGATCAGTATAAAAAATATAACAACATCACTGAAGTTAAAGTAACTACAGCAGTAGCGATGACTAGTGATGCAAGAGCTGCTCTTGAGAAAGCATTACAAGATAGTAATATGACAGCTCAGAAAGTAGAAATTAATACAAGTGTAAATGAAGATCTTATTGGAGGATTTGTCATCGAAGTAGGTGACAAGTTATATGATGCTAGTGTCAAGCACAAGCTCAATCGAATAAGAAAGGAGTTTACTGATAATAAATAAATTTAATTCAACCTAAAATTATATTGCCATGGCAGTAGGTGTTAATCCTGAAGAGATTTCTGCAATACTTAAACAACAATTATCTGGATTCAAAACAGAATCTGAATTAGAAGAAGTAGGTACGGTACTCCAAGTTGGAGATGGTATAGCCCGTGTATATGGGTTAACTAAAACTAAAGCAGGAGAGCTTGTCGAATTTGAAACAGGCGTACAAGCCATCGTTCTTAACTTAGAAGAAGATAATGTGGGTGTTGTACTCATGGGATCAAGTGAGGGAATAGTGGAAGGTAGTACTGTAAGAAGAACTGGTCAGATTGCGTCTATTAATGTAGGAGAAGGATATGTAGGAAGGGTAGTTAATCCATTAGGTGAGCCTATAGATGGTAAAGGTCCTATACAAGGAACTAAATATGAGATGCCTCTTGAGAGAAAGGCTCCAGGAGTTATATACAGACAACCAGTTACAGAACCATTACAGACAGGTATCAAAGCGATAGATGCGATGATTCCTATCGGTAGAGGACAGAGAGAGTTGATCATCGGTGATAGACAGACAGGTAAGACAGCGATCGCTATTGATACGATTATCAATCAAAGAAAATTCTACGAGAGAGGAGAGCCTGTATATTGTATATATGTGGCTTCAGGTCAGAAGTCAAGTACAGTAGCACAAGTTGCTAAAGTATTACAAGATAATGGTGCAATGGACTACACAGTCATCGTAACAGCATCAGCATCTGACCCTGCACCACTCCAGTTCTATGCACCATTTGCTGGAGCATCAATAGGAGAATTTTTTAGAGATACAGGTAGATCAGCATTAATTATCTATGATGATTTATCTAAGCAAGCCGTAGCATATAGAGAGGTATCACTATTATTAAGAAGACCACCAGGGAGAGAGGCTTACCCAGGTGATGTGTTCTACTTACACTCAAGATTACTTGAGAGAGCTGCAAAGGTTATTGATAATGATGCCATTGCACAGAGCATGAACGACCTACCTAAGAGTCTTAAAGATTCTGGTCTTGTCAAGGGTGGTGGCTCACTTACAGCATTGCCTATCATAGAGACACAAGCCGGTGATGTATCAGCATATATTCCGACCAACGTTATCTCTATTACAGACGGTCAGATATTCTTAGAGGGTAACTTATTTAATGCAGGTATAAGACCCGCAATTAACGTGGGTATCTCGGTATCAAGAGTAGGGGGATCAGCCCAGATTAAATCTATGAAGAAAGTATCTGGTACATTAAAGCTTGACCAAGCACAGTTCAGAGAATTAGAAGCATTCTCTAAGTTTGGTTCTGATCTTGATGCTGCAACAATGTCGGTACTTGAGAAAGGAAAGAGAAACGTTGAGATATTAAAGCAAGGACAGTATGCTCCTGTAACAGTAGAGAAGCAAGTGGCTATCATCTACTTAGGTACTAAAGGATTATTAAGAAATGTTCCAGTAGAGAAGATCAGAGAATTCGAAGATCAGTTCTTATCAGCATTGGAGCAGAGAAATCCTGAAGTTCTTGAGACATTTAGAAATGGTAAGTTAGATCCAGAAGCTATAAAAGTAGTAGAAGATCTTGCAGCAGATATGAGTAAGCAATACGCATAATTTTAATATAGATAAAAATAGAAATATAGTTTAACCATGTCAGGTCAGTTAAAAGAAACAAGAGAGCGTATAGCCTCAGTCAAATCAACACAGCAGATCACTAAAGCTATGAAGATGGTTTCTGCGGCTAAACTTAGAAAAGCGACGCAGGCAATAACTGAAATGAGACCGTATGCAGATAGGCTCAACAAAATCATGGTTAATATACTGAGTAATATAGAAGGTGATGCCACAGTAGCTTATGCTAAGGAGAGACCAGTAGAGAAGATGGCGATCGTCATCAATACATCTAATAGAGGTTTAGCAGGAGCATTTAATACCAACATAGGTAAGGAAACAATAAGCCTCTTAGAAAAATACAAAGAGTATCAAAACGCAGGCAAAATTGACATCATATTCATAGGAAAGAAAGGATATGATTTCTTAAAGTCAAAATGTAAAGGTTGTAACATAATTACAGATTACATTTCATTAGGCTCTAATCTTTCTTACGACAATATGTCTCAGATGTCTACGAAGCTGATGAATGATTTTACTGAAGGTAATTACGATAAGATCTATGTCGTATACAGTCAGTTTAAAAATGCTGCTGTACAGTTTCCTAAAGCAGTACAGTTTTTACCAGTAAAGAAACTTGTTGGATCTAAAACTGCTGCTACCAAATCAGATTATATATTCGAACCTTCAAAAGAAAAATTACTTGAGGAGCTTATCCCAAGTATTCTTCAGACATCTTTTCATAAATACGTACTAGATACGAATGCTGGAGAACATGGGGCAAGAATGACTGCCATGGATAAAGCCACTGAGAACGCCAATGACTTATTGAGAGATCTAAAGATTGCTTATAACAAAGCAAGACAAGAATCTATTACTAACGAGATACTCGAGATTGTAGGTGGAGCTGCAGCACTAGAAGGTTAAGATGACAAAATAGACTTTGATAATAATATAAATAGGGAAATCTTTACTGAAGGTCTCCCTATTTTTATTCGCAGAATTGAAACCTACAACACCACAGAAATTCTAAAAGCTAATTCGTCTGATTGACATTAA
>CAZBXL010000003.1:20073-23681 GCA_964495785.1 uncultured Saprospiraceae bacterium
TATTATTCGGGCCGATATAATTTTATTGACTAACTTAACGATTATAAAATCGTCTTATGTCAAAATTAATCTTACTTCTTACGGGGCTAATTACAAGCTATGCTCTTATCGGACAAACTACCTATATCCACTGTGGTCAGTTAATTGATATGGAGTCAGATCGTGTACAATCTGAAATGACAATCGTAGTAGAAGGTGATCTGATTGCTGCAATTGAGTCAGGTTACAAAACTTCAGATTCAGATACAATACAAGTTATCGATCTAAAAGAAAAGACTGTTGCGCCTGGCTTTATGGATATGCATATACATATAGAGCACGAGTCTGGAAAGAACCGCTACTTGGAAAAATTCACAAAAGATAAGTCTGACATTGCCTTAGGAGCAGTTAAGTATTGTAAGCGAACTCTAATGGCTGGTTTTACAACAGTGAGAGACTTAGGAGGTACAGGTGTTAATGTCTCTTTGCGTAATGCAATAAATAAAGGAGAGATCATAGGACCCAGAATATATACTGCAGAAAAGTCCATCGCCACTACTGGAGGCCACGCAGATCCCACTAATGGTGTGAGAAGTGATCTTAAAGGAGATCCTGGGCCAAAAGAAGGAGTAATCAATAATCCCGAAGATGCATACAAAGCGGTCAGGCAGCGATACAAGAATGGAGCAGACTGTATTAAGATAACTGCGACAGGTGGCGTTCTGAGTGTTGCTAAGGATGGACAAGGACCACAGTTTACGATTAATGAAGTTGAAGCCATAGTCGATGCCGCTAATGATTATGGCTATGTAACGGCAGCCCATGCTCATGGCGCAGAAGGAATGAAACGAGCAGTATTAGGTGGTATTCATAGTATAGAACATGGTACTAAGATGAATGAAGAAATCATGGACCTGATGATAGATAGAAATACATATTACGTTCCCACGATATCTGCTGGAAAGTTTGTGGCTGCTAAAGCTAAGATCCCTGGTTTTTACCCATCTATAATAGTTCCTAAGGCACTTGAAATAGGACCTATGATACAAGAGACCTTTCGTAAGGCATATGAGAGAGGCGTTAAGATTGCCTTTGGTACAGATGCGGGAGTCTCTTATCACGGAGATAATGCAGATGAGTTTATTTTTATGACTGAAGTTGGGATGAGTAATTATGAAGCACTCCAAACAGCGACTGTTAATGCTGCCGACCTGATGCGTATATCTGATGATTATGGAACGATATCAATAGGTAAGAAAGCAGATATTATTGCCATGGATGGAAATCCATTAGAGGATATAAAATATACTCTTGAGATAGCATTTGTAATGAAGGGAGGCGTGGTTTATAAGTAGGGTTATACTTAGCTATATATTGATTAAAGCAAATATGGTCTAAGAAAAGTACCAAAAGTCCAGGATCCAGAAATAGGAGTAATTATTACGACATTATTTAAAAAAATATCAAACAATTACATTGTCAGACGTTTATATATATGTAATATTTTTGTAATATTATTATCCCATTGAGTTAAATTGATTATAATCTTTTTAGAATATTTAAATATTTAAGGGATGGTGTCACTATATGAAATTTTTCATACAGCTCCTGCTATAAAAGACTTTGCAACAGACGAGCTTGAAAAGATTGCTGAAACACTTTCGATTCGTAATCGAAAGATGAATATCACAGGAATATTACATTACCACGATAGAGAATTTTATCAAATTTTAGAAGGTGATAAGAACGTTCTGACTAATCTTATCGATAATATTGAAGATCCTACCAAGCATGGTAATATCCATATAGTATGGGAAGGCAAGTCCAGCGCTAGAGCATTTAATAATTGGGGTCTTTGCCCTTTCATTACAGGTGAGAAAATAAGTCAAGAATTAGTTGCTGAATCCACTGATCATATGTCGACTGGACTTCAATTATTCAAAGAGTTAATCCCTGTATTTCAAGTTTGATTTCTAATCTTAAAAATTCATTAAATTTGGGGCATGGCTACCCCACGTACAGTTGCATTTCATACTTTAGGATGTAAGCTCAATTTTTCGGAGACTTCTACCATTCGAAGACAATTCGAAGAGGCTGGATTTGGAGTCATCGATTATGAGAATGGTGCTGACTATTATGTACTTAACACTTGTTCTGTAACGGACTTCGCTGATCGTAAATGCCGTTATGAAGTTAGACGAGCACAAAAGTATAATCCCTCAGCTAAGGTTATCGTCGTAGGATGTTATGCTCAACTTAAACCTACAGAAATAGCTGAGATAGAAGGAGTAGATCTGGTCCTTGGGGCATCAGAAAAATTCAATATTCTAAGTCATATAGATTCTCTGCATGATATCGAAGGACAAAGCAAGGTCAGATCATCAGATATTAATCATGTCAATTCATTTATAGATGCATTCTCAGTAGGGGATAGAACTCGTTCGTTCTTAAAAGTTCAGGATGGATGTAATTACAAATGTGCATTTTGTACAATCCCACTGGCCAGAGGTAAGAGCCGCAGTGATACAATCGATAATGTCGTCGCTAATGCAACTAAGATTGCTCAACAAGGTGTCAATGAGATTGTATTAACAGGAGTGAATATTGGTGATTTTGGTAATGGTACAGAGGTTATCGAAGGTTTGAAACCCAAAAAAGAAGCTTTATTTATCGACCTAATAAAAGAATTAGACAACGTTGAAGGGGTTAATCGATTTAGAATATCTTCGATTGAGCCTAACTTGTGCAATGAAGAAATCATAGACTTTGTAGCTACTTCTGATAAGTTTATGCCTCACTTCCATATGCCATTACAGAGTGGTAGTAATACAATTCTCAAAAGTATGCGACGTAGATATAAGCGAGAATTATACGAAGAGAGGGTCGCCTATATCAAGTCCGTTATGCCACATTGCTGTATCGGTGTTGATGTCATTGTGGGATTTCCTGGAGAGAGTGAGGAGCACTTCCAAGAAACTTATGACTTCCTGCATAGATTAGATATTTCTTACTTACATGTATTTACTTATTCAGAAAGGGCTAACACACACGCAGTGGACTTGGATAATCCAGTTCCTATGAATGTACGAAAAGAGAGAAATAAAAAGCTTAGAATTCTTTCTGAAAAGAAGCGTAGAGCATTCTACGAGAGCCATACAAATACTGTAAGACCAGTATTGTTAGAATCACAAAATCAGAATGACCTATGTACTGGATTTACAGATAACTACATAAAAGTAGAGATTGAAGACGACGGTAGTTCTAAAAACCAATTAGTCGATTGTCATTTAATTCGAGTTAATTCGGAGGGAGTAATGTTGTCTGAGCTATCAAAAATAAAGACAAAAGTATAATCTACTTTTCCCAGATGACAACCCAATCGTCTAATGAATAATCGTTGAGACAATCAGGTTCGATGCATTCTCCACAATAGAAACATAAAGTATCACAAGTCGCAGACACAATTACTTCTGTTCCATCAAAGAATACAGCATTTGTATTTATCCAATATACTTGATCATCATTACTAACTTGACTCTGTATAGTCACAATATTTTCGGAGGCTATCGTATCATTGACTAACTCATTAATACAATCTGGTAGTTCCTGGCTTAAGTTGTCATCGTTAC
>CAZBXL010000003.1:23781-84193 GCA_964495785.1 uncultured Saprospiraceae bacterium
ACAAGTTCTCCCCATCTATCATAAATTCGATAATCGATGATACCTACTTCATAATCATTATTAGTAAAAGCTTTAAAATAATCATCTCTACCATCAGAATTAGGCGTGATAACATTAGGGATATAAATAGGACAAGTGGGAGCATCAATAATAATTGTCTCTGTGTAACTACAGCCTAACTCATCATAAATTATCAAATCGTAAGTACCAAAAGGCAGATTATTAATGATAGCGCTTTCACCTAAACTTCCATTTAATTCATATTGCAGATTACCAGTACCCCCATCAGCATTGATTTCAACAGCGCCATTGTTATCAAAGCAATCTGGAGAACTGACTTCTACTGATCTTAATATAACTTCTGGAGTTTGATCAACAAATAGCGAATCTTGAACCACGCAACCATTCACATCCCGTAAGTAAAAAGTATAATTACCACTACTGAGATCAAAGAAAATATTCTCATCACTGTAAGTTGTATTATCTAAAGAGTATTCTAATGGGCCTGTGGTGTTCATACCGTTAGTGCCAGTTATAGAGATACTACCTCTTCTATCATTACAAGAATCAAGGGTAGAAGAGGCTGCTGTTATTATAGGCAAATAACTATCTTCTATTGTAAAGCTTTCAGTATATGGACAATCTAAGCTATCTACTACGGTAACAATATATGTTCCAGGAGCTAAGTTGCTAAAAATGTTTTCTGTCTGAAATGTAAGGCCATCATCTAAGGAGTACATCGCAGATACGTTAGGCTCTAGTACAAGGGTTACTTCTCCATTGTCTTCAGCGCAACTTGTATGTATAGCAGAGCTCATTAATTCTCTCTCTGGTGGTGGATCTATTTCTATATCTACAAAAGTCTCGCAGTTATCACCATCAATAACGAATATACGGTAGGTGCCTGCATCTAACTCATCGAAGAAACCACTTTCTGAATATGTAATACCATCTATTGAATAGTTATATACTTCTGTTGTAATAGAATTGATCTCAACCTCTCCTGGTGAGATACAAGATTCATCTGTAATGTCTACTTCAATATTAAGACCAGAATAACAAAAACTAAAACTATCTAGACCAAGTCCAAATGCACCTTGCTGTGTTCTAAATCCAGCAAAGCGTATCGAATGGATTGCACCCTCACAGCCAGGTAGATTAAAGCCCCAACAGGATAACTTGCCATCACCAGTTCCAGGATCGCCATCAGTAATGGTATCAGCTAATATAACTTGTTCGAATTCATCTCTTGCATGTATGATAAACTGTTCTCCAAAATCAATGTCTACTATACATCCCGCAAAACTATCAATTGGAATTTCGAAATCTAATATTAAGGCAGGTGAGGTTAGGCCAGCCAGTTGGCCATCGTCAGTCAGAAAAAATCTTCCCATAGCATCGGGCGGTATAGGTGTATCATTGCCAGCACTACTACCAAATGCAGATATAGATCCCCCTACTTCTGCTAGCACAGGATCTTCTCCGTTTTCTAAAGAAAATTTTAAACCAAATAAGGGAGTATATTGGCGACTGATGGGTAGCCCTTCAACCGGAGCTTGACCCGTCGGAAAACTTTCAAAATCTATCGTAATACATCCATTCTCAAATTGAGCTATACCATGAGAGCTATAGCCTAATGCGAATAGAAGTAATGATATTTTAAGTAAATCTTTGATATTGTAAATTTTCCAGTTAAGTCTTATAATGATTACATTCTATAAATACCAATAAGGATATAGTATCTAAGGAATAAATCTTAGTTATAAATGTATTATATGTCCCATTTGTCTTCTCAGTATACTTAAAGATGGACTAAAAGAAGAAATCGTTGCACATCATAGCATATATTTAACTTATAATCTGTATTAAGTTAAGAAAGTTACTATTAAATTAGAATATGAAATCATTAAAAAAACACTTGTGGATTATTGTCGTTTTTTTTACAAATGCTCATATCTACTGTCAAGACGGCGTACAGCTTAACTCCAGTGAGGCAACAGAAGGGTATTCTTACTTCGAAACATTTTTTGAAAGTTATCTTGTTAATAACTGTGGTGAGATTGTCAATACTTGGCCCTCTATCAGATCGACTCAGTTACATTCTAAATTAATGGATAACGGAAATCCGATATATATTAAGGATAATAGAATTATTGTAAGAGACTGGGATGATAACGAAATCCGAAGAACAGGATATAATGCAGCTAACGTAGTGCTTGTATATGAAGTTATAGTTATGTCTAATGGACATTACCTGTGTCTTGCAAGAGAAAATCTGACTAATGTAGAATTTACAGAATTAGGATATCAATTAGATCCTGGCGAATCACCAAGACGAGTTGATATGGTATTAGAAATAGATCCCGATACAGAAACTATAGTCTGGCAGTGGAATATTAAAGACCACATGATACAGCAGCGTAATCCTCAAATAGCCAACTATGGTATAGTCGCAGATAATCCTCGTAAACTTGATATGGATGCAATACTCAATTTTGATTGGCAGCAAGGAGAATCATTTATGATTAATGGATTTGATTATAATGAAGACCTTGACTTATTAGCATTAAGTGTGAGAAAGTTGAGTGAGGTGATTATCATTGATCATTCGACAACGACCCAAGAAGCCAGAGGAGATAGCGGGGGGCGCCATGGACATGGTGGTGATGTACTATTTAGATGGGGTAATCCTGCTAATTATGAGCAAGGCGAACAATCAGATAGAGAACTATTTTTTCAGCACAATCCTAACTGGATAGAATACGGAGAGCATAAAGGAAAAATAATAATGTTTAACAATGGACTGAGTGAGCGATCTTATTCTTCAGTAGAGATTATAGACCCAACAGTAGATGAAGATGGATTTTTTGTGCTGCCTGAAAATGATCGATTCCAACTCTCAGAAGAACCTATAAGTATAAATACTACGACGAATGGTCCATTTTTTAGATCTGGATATACCTCAGGAGCTAAGGTCATGCCCAATGGTAATATCTACGTGACTGTCGGTGAGGAAGAAAGATTATTTGAGATGACCATAGAGGGAGAACTTGTCTGGGATTACACCATAGCTGATGCGGGATACATTTACAGAAGTGAGAGATATCCTAAAAATTTTATAGGCTTTGAAGGAAGGGATCTTTCTGTCAGTGGTACTGTAGAGAATCCGCCGAGCGACTATGATTGTCAGTTATTCACGACAAGTGTAGAAAACAATAATGAGCTATTGATTGATATAGTTTCTGTTAATAAAAGTGGCTTTATAGAAGTCATATCTAAGGAAGGCAAGGATTTTAATTATTATTTATATGGTGTAAATGGTCGAGTAATAGTCGATGGTCATAATGATAATAATTATCGAATCGAAACCTCAAATATACCTTCCGGCTTATATTATCTCCGATCAGAGAGAGGCGGAATAGGATCGACAGAATCAATTTTTATAAATTAAAATTTAACACCTGCACTTAAGGTTAGAAAGTCCATTTCAGATCCGTCGAGCATATTACCGAGATTAAAAAATCCGATCTCATAAGATGCTGTGATGGTGAAACAAAAGATGTCTAAACCTAATCCAAGATTGGCTCCTGCCGTACCTGAGTTATAATTTGTGAATACTCCTGCACCTGCATCATTGGTCACACCATTGACTAAATTAAAACTCGCAAGCGTATGTCCTCTGAGATATATGTCATCACTGAAGTTAATCACCTTATAACCCAGGCCGACTCTTACTTTAGTCCAGGAATAAGGAAAAGCTTCAATAGGATCAAGTATATCTGAAGATGGAAGTAGATCTATCTTATGGTATTGTAAGCCTACGACAAAGTACATCTTGCCTCTATTAAGCCGAGCATCGGCTCCTATGTGCCACCCACCATGCGAGCTGCCTTCTGGAGTGATAGAGGTATTTCTATTAGTCGCTTTACTTAATCCTCCGTATAAGTTAATTCCCGCCTGTGAGTATAATGTATCACAAGAAAAAACTAACACGAATAGGAGTCCAAAAACAATCAGTATTCTTTTCTTCAAAATGCAATATTTAGAACAGTAAAGATAGAGCAATTATGGTCAGTAACTTAGTGGATAACACCTAAATTGATAGTAAGAGAAAAGCCCAGACTTGACAATCGTATTTATTTGTAGAGACGAGATATAATAAAGTCTATGTAATCATGTTATTAATTGATGAGGTTCTTAATCTGTGTTGTACGTACTATCTTATTGGCTGGCATTCTTATGTATACATTAAGTATAAGCCTTACAGGTCAAAGTAATTGGACTCATGGCGTCGGTTTAGGTATAGCCATTACAGATTTTGCTATAGAACCTATAACAGACATAGATGAAAGCAGATATGAATTTAATCCAGTGGCCCACAGATCATTTCATATTTGGAATAAGTCTGATTTGACTAATGATATTCAATTGACTATTTCTCCTGGCTTTAGTTGGCGAGGAGCTCGATTTGTAAGAGAGGGTTTTAATTATGATGGTATCTATTTAGTAACACCTATCACTATTGAGTATAATTTAATTGGCAGATTATCTGTAGGTACTGGTATTGAATATAGTCATCTGATTTCTTTCGGGGAGAGCTCTGATGACGAGATCTATAATCTTACTTCTCAAGTTGATACAAGACATACATTATCTTATCTCGCTAATATGAGATATGAGATAGGCCAGCATACAAGTGTAAATGTGGCCTATAATCATGGTATCAATGCTTTCTACCAATTGTCAAGATTTAATACAGCAGGAGGTACTACAGACCGCATCAACCTTAGAAATAGAGGCCTGCAGATCACATTTATATTTCATACTTAAGCTTAATTTAACCTATCAGTGTACTACTTATTGGCTTGACATACAAAACATAATTTTATCTATAGCCGTTTACACTTATTAGAAGCGACCTCATCATGAGGATATTATGTCGTATAATTATAGCACTAATTAGATAGTATGAATCGATTAATTATTATTGTTTTTTGCCTTCTCTGTACAAGTGTATGGACGTCTTACCTTAGCCAAGGCATCATAGACTGGGCGGATCCGAATGTTCAGAGAATAGAAAGAAATGCAAATTATAAAGTACTGGGAGCAATAGGTGATAAGTACTACGTATTAAGCGAAAGAAATGATAATAAAACTCTCTATACCTACAGCATAGATCATAGGCTTCTGTCTAAGGAGCCATATAATGTATTCAATAATAATAGAGAATGGTCCGTGCAAGAAATAATTACAACTCCTCGAGATACATTTTTTTATATACATGAATTATCTCAAAAAAATAATGAGTGGGTATTGTATAAGTGTGATTACAACAATGGACAATTCAGTAAGCCTGAGGAGATTTATTTTGAAAACTATGATGATATATCTGATAAAAGACTGCGTAACACTTATGCTCAGTATGAAATCGAAAATGGTAGTTCTGGCGGATTTATCATGAGTGCTGACAGTAGTCATCTTGCTTTTGTCAATGTTATAACAAGAACCGATCACAGCCAGAAAGAAGTAGTTTCATGTATTGTTTTTGATAGTGCAATGCAAGAAAAATGGAGAGGTTCGTTTGACTATGAATTTTCTGATCAGAGAGTCACATTTAAAACAACCCAATTAGCTAACAATGGTATACCATACATGCTGGTCGAGTTAGAAGCAGATCCAAAAAAGATCAAGGGTATCGTTCCTTTACGATACAAAAATCTACCAAGAACAAAGTATGCTGTATATAGAATAGACCAATCAGGCATCTTAGAGGCGGAAGTTAATATAGGTGATGACTTAGGAATAGTAGATGCTAATTTGATTTTTCCAAGTGTTGATTCTTCGGACTATATTATAGCAGGTCAGTATAGTGATGGGGACAAAGGTAATAGAGCTACCGGTTTGTTTTGGTGTAAAGGCAATCCAGAATTAGAAATATCAGATGTCAAAATAACTCCTTTTGGAGAGAAACTAAAAAATGAAATTACGTTTGATTTTAGAATTAATAACATGCTAAGATTTAGTGATGATAGAGTTGGTTTTGTAGCTGAATATTACAGAGTTGTAAGAGACAATAATAATTTTAATACATTTAATTCATTCAATAGATTTAACGCTGCAGGAGGTGTATTCTTCACTTACTATAGCGGAGATATACTACTACCGATATTTGATAGTGAGGGTAATGTTCTTAATATGAATTATATACAGCGCCGATTCGAGGTGTCATCTGATCTATTCTCGCATTATACGATTGCAGAATCTGACAATCATTATTTCCTTTTTTATAACACCACTAAATCTGGAAAAGAAGCTAAGGCTCTCGGACTTAAGGGACGAATGTTTACAGATATGATGAAGCTAAGTAAGACAGGAGAGTTGCAGTTTATAGATACTGTCTTTTCTGAGAGGGATGACAACTTTCTTTTTGTGCCCATCTATGTCAGCGGCAATGGTAATTATAGTATCGTGGGTGGTTTAGACGGTAATGAATTAATCTTAGCTAAAGTACTTATGGAGTAGATAAACTACAAGTGTATCCTTACCGCTCCACCATCATTAATGATTTCGTAGAATCTTATGGCTTTGTCAGTCTTGATGTAATTCATAACACTTTGTCTGAGGACGCCTGTGCCCTTACCGTGAATAATGGTAAATTGATTTTTGTGAGATGATTTTGCATGAGTTAAAAATGATTCGAATGCTTTCATCTGATAATCAAATATGCGTTCTGGAAGATGAGTGACCAAGTCTGGCTTGAGTACTTCTATGTGTAAATCTATACTATCTGCTATAGAAGTTTTTATTTTATTATCATCTTCAAATGATAATACGACTTGTTCTTCTTTTTCTTCAAAGATTTCAAGATTTTTAGCTGAGGCGAGATATATCTTTCCATTGGAATTGATACGAGCTTTTCCGCTAGCATGTATACCCTCAAACTTTCCCACTCTTTGTGATGAGATAATGACAACTAAGTCTCCTATCCATAGGTCCTCAAGATTCAACATATTCTAAGTTTTTCCAGGTATTCAAAAATATATACAAACTGAAACTTTATAACTAAGCCACAGGATTTTTTTATAATATCTTATAATAGTAGTAGCTTAGACTATTATCGAAGCCAATATGCCAGATACGAACAATTCTGATGATAACATTCAATTAAATAAAGCCATATTTAAAGAATGGCTTGAGAAGCTCCAGCAAGAGAGTTGGCAACTAGAGTTGATCATTTCTGGTTTTGCTCTTTTTGGCATCTATCAGTCTAGAGGTCTGATCAGTGATTTAGAAATTTACAATTTTGACGCAACCAATAATATTTTTGCTGATGCTTTGGAGTCTTTGGTCTCTATAGGGTGGCGTATATTTTTTATTAATCTGTTAGTGCATGTAATACTAAGATCTCTATGGATCGGTGCTATAGGCCTAAGATATGTTTCTGGAGAGATCAATTACAAAGAGCTCAATTATTCTGAGCATTTTACTAAGTACCTTATTAGAAGAGTCGGTGATTACGATGAATTCATCGAAAGATTAGAGCGAATATGTAGCGTATTATTCTCTTATACATTCTTACTGTTTCTATTTTTTCTATCAGCATTGGCATTTGGAATATTTAGTTTTATTCCACTAATTATTATTGATGCATTAGGTGGAGAAGTAGAAGAGAATCTCGTTTTATTTCTTATTTGGTTTTTTCCATATTTATTTGGTGGAGCTATAGTACTTATTGATTTTATTACGCTAGGCGGTATTAAAAGAATAAAGGATAGGACAGTATCTAAAATCTACATGCCTATATATTGGTTTTACAGTCACATAACACTTTCATTTTTATATCGTCCTCTATTGTATAATTTCATCGATGACAAATATACCCGTCGGTTTTTCTTCTTCTCTTTTCCTTACATTTTTGTTATTGCAAATTTTACAAACTTTTATACCAATGAGCAGACGCCTTATATTCCAGAGTATAGTTCTCTGAGAGAACAAGGTCTTATCGTTAACCCCTATTACTACGATGATCTATATTCTCAGAAACTAAATGCCATGTTAGATGATGAGAGAAGATCAGCCCGAAAATTAGGAGCTTTAAGATTGTCTAACTACAAAGTATCTGAGCCTTATTTGCAGTTATTTATTAAGTATAATAGTCGATACGAAAATGTCATTAAACATAAGCATGGAGTTACACCTATATATAAATCAGGATGGAAATTTACCCTATTCTCTGATATAGGTAAGGAACGAGATACTGTTCTTTATGCTCTTAAGGATAGCTTTAAAGTACATGAGAGAAAGGTCTATAATGAGTACAAGATCTACAGAGACTCTGTTAAGGTCACGAAAGAAGATACGATTCTAAAGAGAGAGTTGATCACTGTCAGAGATTCTCTAAAGCGACTAAGAAAGTCAATGACTGACAAGAGAAATAAGGCTTTGAAGGAGATGACTCTGAATAAGGAAGAGAAGATTCTCAGGCTTCTGAAGAAACAAGCTGATATCACACTTAACGGTATAGCAATAGACGATAGCATTTCTTGCCACTTTAGCGTACATCACCTATTAGGAGATGAAGGGGTTATGTATACTATACCAGTTTCAAATTTACCATTAGGCGATCATGAATTAGGAATAGCTTTGGATAGAAGTTATATAGAAAAGAAAGACAGCGTAGTCACTTGGAATTACATTTTACCTTTTTTAAAAATTAAATAAGATGAAGTTCTGGAAGTTAGGAATTATTATTGGGATTATCTTAGGTATAGTTGGTTTCTTATTTAGTTATACAATGACTAATGGTGCCATAGGAATGTGGAAGTCAACCATATTCTACTATGTGTCAATAATCGTTTTCTGTGTTTTGGGAGTATATCTTGCTAAGAAAAAGGATGATGGGTATATTTCTTTCAAAGATGCTTTTCTTCTTTGTGTTGTTATTATCACGATAGGCATGTTTTTGTCACAGATATTCTATGCAGGGTATCTACAGACACTTACAGATGCTGAAAAAGATATGATGACAGATATTATCGTAGAGAATCAGTTAGAGACTTTTAATTATATCGAAGAAGATGAATTAGAATTTGAAGATCGTTTAAGAGATCAAATGGAAAAAATGTTTGAGGTCACACCTTTGATTATTGTAACTACAGTCGCGAGTGCTTTCTTCATGTACATCGTAGGTCTAATCATATCCATGATTATGAGAAAGGAGAGAACGTAAGATTTAGGCTACTTGGAGCAACCTTAGTTATATCTATTCCACAAGTATATTAGAATACTATGATTGAAGTTTAGTTTCTTATAATGCGATCATAAGTCCCATCATCAAGGATCTCTAAGGCTTTTAAGATCGTCTGGTCTGTGACATTCGTAAGTTGGTAGTATGCGTTATCATCCCAAAGCTGACTGGCAGTCCAGCTTCTTATGAGATCTAAAATGTTACGAGGCACACCAAAGTCAGGATCATTGGCCTCATCGAATCCATTCTGTACTAAGTAAGATTTAAAGTTGTTTCCTAATTCTACCATGTATCTTTCATCTTTTCTAAATTGATCAGCATTACCATATTTGCTTAGTAGCATGTATCTATTTTGATGGATAAAGTGAGTTGTAAAGTCATAGATGTATCCTCCTGTATTATATCTGTCCAGAGCAATACGATTCTCCGGTACATGTACGTAGTATATGTCAGGGTATATACCGCCTGTGCCAGTCATGATCTTTCTTTGGCTTTTAGTCTGCGAGAATTTAGAATCTGCTAAGTTGAGGGTGTGCATAGCAGTACCATTGGGTATGGTGATGCCTAATTCTTGAAACCAATTATCGTCTGGGGATTTTTGAATATTTCTATGTGTAGGTGTATAGTATCTCCCTACGGTCAATCTGATAGTAGAGCCATCACCAAGCTTATATGATTGTTGTACAAGACCCTTACCATAAGTAGGAAAACCGAGTAATAAACCACGATCCCACTCCTGTATTGCAGATAAGAATATTTCGCTTGCTGATGCGGTATAGTTATCTGTAAGACATATGAGTTTTCCATCCAGAAATTGTCCTTTATCTGTAGAATAATGTTCTTCGTCTGCTGCATTGTGACCTTCAGAACTATTAATCAATTTTCCTTTAGCTAAAAATTCATCTGCAAGTGCAATGGATTGTTCTTTTACACCTCCGGCATTACCTCTAAGATCCAATATCAGATTTTGCATACCTTGGGAATTAAGAATATCTATAGCGTTATTGCATTCCTCAAGTGTGTTTTTAGTAAAACTTTTCAGTTTAATATATCCAGTTACATCATTGATCATATAATTTGAAAGCACACTGAACCAAGGCATATACTCTTTGACTATAGTCGTCGTATATGTCTGTTTGTTATGGTCACTATATACGATAGGAAGTTCTATGAAGGAGGTATCATTTAGCATCGCTGTAATCTGATTAAAATTTTTGCCTTCTGTTTTTTCGCCATTTATACTATTGATACTGTATCCTCTTTTTAATCCTGCTTTCTCAGCAGGACCATCTCTATTGACATATGTAATAACAGGTGTAGTTTTGTTAATCATATAGAAAAGTAAGCCCGTTCCTGGGGCAGACACACCATTATCCTTGTTTAGTTGTGCATCGGCTTCTGCCTTAGTCTGATATGATGAAAATGGGTCAAGTTCTTTTACGATACGTTGTATAGCCAAGTCAGCAAGCCGGTTGTTATCTATCGTGTCTACGTAGTTTTGCTCCAGGTAGTAGAATACCCAATCTAATTTCTGACCTGGCATCTTACCATAATACTCTTGTCCTGAGCTTGTATCAATTATAATAAACGCGGCTATGATGACGAGTAAATACTTAGTCATGGTATTTTTTATTGATTGAAATAGAAATAATTATGAATATAGGAATAGCGATAGTATATAAAGCTTCTCCTCAAGCAAGGCAGATAATCGGAATCATGAAAAGAACGAACCAATTATAGATTACGTTCCATTATATCTGCAATATAGATAATAGGATTATTCTTGCTCACTTATATAGTGAATTTCGTTACAGTTCTCTTTAGTAAAAGTACTCATGGCGACTCTCTTAATATCCTCAGCTGTCACCTTTATAATTTCTTCTTCTTGTCTATTTATTTTTCCTACGTCACCTAACATTTCATAATAAGCCAAGTTGATCGCTTTGCTTATAATACTCACTTCAGAAAAACAGACGGAGCTGATAAGACCATTTTTTATTTTTTGTAGTTCTTTTTCATTTATTAATTCCTCCTTTAACGTCATCAGTTCATTCCATATGGTAGAACTTGCAAGTTCTATATCTGCGCCATCTATAAGTTTGGCTTCTACCATAAACAAACCAGGATCTATGGATCCAGTAATATAAGCATCTACTTTAGAGAACATTTTTGTCCCTTTAAGCAAGTTTTGATAAAACCGTCCTGATCTTCCTCCACTCAATATATCTGATAGTATGTCGTATGCACAGAAATCGTTATGTAATCTTTCAGGCATATGAAAAGCCATATACAATGCAGAAGCAGGCACAGCGCCTTTGACTATTTTCTTACGATATGATTCTTGGATGGGTTCTATATCTACAGATGGACCCGAGGATGTAGGAGCTCCTTCTATATCTCCAAACCATTTGATTATTAGATCGAGGGCTATCTTGTAATCGAATTTTCCTGCTAATACGATGACTGCATTATTAGGGCGGTAGTAATTTTTAAAGAAAGACTGTACATCTTCTAATCGAGCCTGTTCTATATGTTCCGGTACTAGACCTATTGTAGGCCATTTATAACTATGTTTTTTATAAGCGAGGTCAGATAGATGGTGCCATAGGTCGCCGTATGGTTTATTCAGACAAGTCTCATTAAATTCTTCTAAGACAACTTTTTTTTGCACATCAAGACTTTCTTGATTGATATTTAAACTTCGCATTCTGTCTGACTCTATCCATAAAGCAGCTTCAAGGTTCTCAGCTGGCATTATATCATAGTAATTAGTAAGATCGTTATTTGTAAATGCATTATTTTCTCCACCAGCATTCTGCACAACATCATCAAAATCTGGAATATTCTCAGATCCGCCGAACATTAGATGCTCAAATAAATGGGCAAAACCCGTCTTATCTATTGATTCATTTTTAGATCCTACTTTATATAATAAGTTTACTGTCACAAGAGGGGTAGTGAGATCTTGGTGTAGGATAACAGTGAGTCCATTAGCTAATATGTGTCTCTGGTAATCTATCATAATATCTATAATATTATCTTGTCCATTTATTGGTTTCTGTTTTTATTAGTGCATTTCTTTTGAGTATAGAAAAGAATTCTTCTTTACTCATTAGCTCTCCGCCCATACTCGATAGGTGACCAGTCTCTTGCTGACAATCTACAAGCCAATAATTTTTTTCGTCTAAGTATCTGCAGAGATTAATAAGAGCATATTTAGAAGCATTACTGACATCTGCAAACATCGATTCTCCACAGAAAACCTTACCTAAGCCTAAGCCATATAGGCCACCTACAAGTTTTTTATCTTGCCAGACCTCCACAGAATGAGCATATCCTTGATGATGTAGTTCTATAAATGTCTGTTCTATATCGTCAGTAATCCATGTGTCATCTTGGCCTTTTCTCGATTTATTACGACAGTTCCTTATGACTTGTTCAAATGCTGTATCAAAGGTACATGAAAAGATATCTTGATTAAAGTACCTTCTCATACTTCGTGATATTTTTACTTCCTTAGGTCTTAACGTTAGTCTCGGATGAGTGTACCACCATAAGGTTGGATCGTTAGGGCCATTCCATGGAAAAATACCAAATTGATAAGATAGTAGAAGTTTTTGCGGTGATACTTCAGTACCAAATGCAAGTAATCCATCAGGATCACATAGTAGTGGATGTGGAAAAAAATCTACCTCTTGGGGTAGAAAAAAGGCCACTTTTTAGTCTTTAACAGTTACTTCTATAACAGCAGATAAACCTCTTTCTACGAGAGCCTCTTTCATAGGCTTAAGTTCATCAATGCCACCGGTTTTGACGATCGCTTTACCTTTATAGTGTACTATGAGAGAAAGTTGTTCTGATTGTTCAAATGTGTGATTACACACTTCCATAAAACATTGTATAACCCAGTCAAATGTATTGAAGTCATCATTATAAACTAAGAGCTGTGCATTATTAAGTCCAACAGTTGTCGTCGTCTCTTCTGTCAATATATCGTTCAATTCGCTTGTTAGTAACTCGTTAATATCTTTCGTCATTTCTAAAAGTGTGTTAGTGGGTGTTAATTTAATTTAGCAAGCGCATTCTCAAGTTCAGTAAAGTTGGGTAAATTTCCTGCATTATCCAATACTTCTTGGTATTGAATTTTGCCATCGCCATCTATTACAAATACAGCTCTTTTTGATACGCCCTTAAGTCCTAAAACAAAATCTTCGTAGAAAGCACCATAAGCTTGGCTTACGTCTTTATTGAAGTCTGATAGAACGGGAAAATTAAGATTGTTTTCAGCTTTGAATTTTGCTAAGGTAAACGGGGAGTCGACCGAGACGGCTAGGATCTCTGCATTTAAATTTTCATACTTACTTAAATTATCTCTCATGTGACATAATTCTTCGGTACAAACTCCTGTAAATGCTAATGGAAAAAACAATAGTACTGAAGTTTTTCCTTTGTAGTCTGTAAGACTAACATCTTTGCAATCAGAGTTCTTAAGTGTAAATGCAGGTGCTGAATCTCCTATTTTAATAGTCATGTTCTTTTTGAATCATTAAAGGTTTTTCAAAAATAGAATATTCTATCCAATATTGTAAGCCCAATTTATAAATAGGCTTTAATATTGCAATTATGACATTCATTTGGCAATAAATCAGGCTAATGAGTAAAAGACTAATTGCCTACATACAACTCCATATCGCAGTAGTTCTATATGGCTGGACTGCGATCTTAGGCGGGGTGATAACTATATCTGCTATTAACTTAGTTTGGTGGAGAGTACTTATAACAAGTGTCAGTCTACTATTCTTTATAGGGTTTGGCAGAAGATTACTCAATCTAAGCTCCAGATTGTTATTGATATATCTAACAATAGGTGCAGTAGTGGGTATGCATTGGATATGCTTCTATAGTTCTGTTAAGATGGCCAATGCATCGATAGCTCTTATCACTATGTCTACGACATCCTTATTTACATCCATAATAGAACCTCTTATATTTAAAAGAAAGATTAATAAGCTGGAGATTACCTTAGGATTATTAATTATACCATGTATGATCTTGATAGCTAAGAATATAGATGTCAGCTTGATAAATGGGTTTCTTATAGGATTATTATCTGCATTTTTAGCGGCCTTATTCGCTAGTATAAATAAGAGATTTGTAGATGAAGCTTCTCCTTACGTAATTAGTTTTTTGGAGATGTTTGGAGCATTTTTATTTATAAGTATTTGTCTTCCATTTATCACTCAAAGTTTATCTGATATATGGCCTTCGAGTAGTGATTGGATATACTTAATTATTCTTGCTTTATTATGTACAACTTTGGCATTTGTCCTCACTATGAAGTCGCTAAAGTATATATCCGCATTTGATTCTAATCTTGTCATTAACTTAGAACCAATATATGGGATAGGTCTGGCCGTATTCATCCTTAATGAGCATGAGCAATTGACACCAATGTTTTACTTTGGAGGAATTCTTATTATGTTAATTGTTTTTATGCATCCATTTATAGTTAAAAAACTAAATGACAGAAAAAACTTTTCCTGATATCACATCTCCTTTAATAGAAGATTATTGTAAGCAACTAACTTCAGAGCCTAATGCTCACCTTCAAGAAATAGATGCGATGTCTCAGAGTACTCATGATCCGAAGATGATTTCTGGAGCATATCTAGGAAGGTTTCTAAGTATGGTGAGTAAAATGGTAATGCCCAAAGTTGTCCTTGAGATTGGAACATTTACAGGATACGGAACTTTGTGCTTATTAGAGGGTATCCAGGAAGGAGGAGTTATACATACTATAGAGAAGAATAATCAGTTGAAGGGATTTGCAGCGGATGTATTTGAGAATGCAGGCGTACAAGATAAGATCGTTCAGCATATAGGAGATGCTGCAGAGATAATTAGTGATATGGATTTATCTTTTGATTTGGTTTTTATTGATGCAGCAAAGAGGCAGTACATAAAGTATCTTAACCTCGTCTTACCAAAAATGAAATCTGGAGGCATAATAATGGCAGATAATGTATTATGGAAAGGTAAGGTGGTCTCCGAAGAAAACGACAAATTAGGTCAAGGCTTAGATGAATTTAACAAATACGTCAAGGATAATCAACAAGTGGAGAATATCATTTTGCCTATAGATGATGGGCTTCACTTAATAAGGAAATTATGATAGTACCGATAACTGTATAAAATGCCCAATGATAAATCATGCCGCTTTAAACATGCATCGAGCTTTATACCCAAAACGAGATGGGACATTATGCCTTTAATTAGTACAATATGTCATAATAGAGTGCACAGTTTATATAAGTTGTTTCTATTTTTAGGTTAATTATGAGAGTATACTTATTAATCTGTGCTGCGATTTTTATTCTATGTAAAAATGGAGTTGCTCAAAGAACAGTAGGTGTATTAGAATTAAATGATGCTGTATCTGACGGTTACACCTTAATTATTCCTAATAGTAATACTTCAACGTATCTTATCGACAACTGTGGTCGAGTAATTAATGAATGGGTTTCACAATATACTGCTGGACTTATGGCATATCTCCTACCTGATGGCAGATTATTAAGAGCAGGAAGGAGTGCTTCACAATTCGGAGCTGGAGGTTCTGGTGGAGTTATGGAAATATTCTCTTGGGAAGGAGAGTTAGAATGGTCTTATTTCTATTCTGATGATAGAGTACAACAACATCACGATATGGAAGTATTACCCAATGGAAACATATTAATGCTCGCATGGGTCAGCTTAGATGAAGACGAGATCTTAGCATTAGGTAGACAGGAAGAGTATCTTGATGTGGATAGGGGTTTTTGGTCAGAGCAAGTTGTAGAAATAAGACCTGTCGGAACTGATAATGCTGAGATTGTCTGGATATGGAATTCTCACGATCATTATGTGCAGGACATGGACAGCTTAAAAAACAACTATGGTATAGTAGAAGATCACCCAGAGCTTTTAGATATTAATTATCCTTACTCTGAAAATCTTAATGGGGATTGGCTTCACTTTAATTCTATAGATTATAATACGGAACTTGATCAGATATTATTAGGATCTCGTAATCACAATGAAATATACATAATAGATCATAGCACGACGACTGCTGAAGCGGCCTCTCACGAGGGAGGTAGATATGGTAGAGGTGGTGATATACTATACAGATGGGGTAATCCGGTGGTCTATAAGAATGGAACTACATCTGATAAAAAACTGTACGGGCAACATGATCCTCATTGGTTAGATGCTCATAATGAAGAGAATAATTTCATTATGATATATAATAACGGCGTGGGCAGAAATCCATTTTTTTCTTCCGTAGACGTCATAGACACGGGTCATGAGAATGGCGTGTATACACTAAGCGGAGGCCAGTATGGCCCTGAAGAATTAGCCTGGACAATTCAGGATTTCAATCTGGAATTCAGTTCTCCTCGTATATCAGGAGCACAGTATCTTGAGAATAGAAGTACTCTTATATGTGCAGGAAATATTTATAAGATATTAGAACTCACAGAAAATGGTGTACCTGCTTGGTCTTATATAAATCCTGTAAGTAATTTTGGTCCTATATCACAGGGGGAAAATAGAGGTGGTAGAGACATGTTTAGGACTCATAAATATGATATAGACTTTTCAGGATTACAAGATAAAGATCTGACACCTGGAGATAAATTAGAACTTAATCCGACGGAGATGGACTGTATGATAACTGATGTCGTTACTATTGATAATTCGCAAAGTGAACTATCAATATTTCCGAATCCAACTACTGATGTTATATTTACAAAAGGGAATACCGAAGGATATAAGTATGAAATATATAACTCCACTGGTATTAGGCTCACTTCAGCGAGCAGGATTACTCAAGGAAGTATAGACATATCTGAATTAGATGCAGGTATATATATTTTAAAATTTTTAAACGAATACTCTCAGAAATCATATAAAGTAATTAAGCTATGATAAAACATTTACAGGCAACACTCCTATTAGTTTTTCTTTTTTCATTATGTGCATCTGCGCAGAATACCGTTGGGCTTATATCCTATAACGCAAATAAAGCTTATGATGGATACAACTTAATCTTTCCTCATAATCAAGCTAACGTATATCTTCTCGATAACTGTGGTGAGATAGTACATACCTGGGAAGGAGACCCTCAGACGAGACCAGGTAATGTTGCATACCTTCTTGACGATGGTAGATTAGTAAGAACACATAGGCCGGTAAGTATAGCATCTGACCGTATTTGGGCAGGAGGTGGAGGTGCTACAGTAGAGATAGTCGACTGGGATAACAATATAGAATGGAGTTATACACTGAATGACTCACTTGAAAGATTGCATCACGATATCGCTGTAATTAACAAAAACGACAGAATGACAATTCTTATGATAGCTTGGGAAATAAGAGACCTCGACGAAGTCATAGCTGCTGGTAGAGATACAAGCGTACTTTCAGCAGGAGAGTTGTGGCCAGACTTTCTACGTGAGATAGATCCAGAGACTGATGAGATTGTATGGGAATGGTACGCATGGGATCATCTTGTGCAAGACTTTGATTCTACTAAAAACAACTTTGGTGTAATAGCTGATAATCCTGGAAAGCTAGATATTAATTTGGATCTTAATGGAGCAGGAAATGCTGACTGGATGCATAGTAATGCAGTAGACTATGATCCCATTAATGATAATATAATATTGAGTGTGCCATATTTTAGCGAAGCGTATATCATAGATCATACAACGACAACTGAGCAAGCTGCAACGTCATTTGGTGGTAGAAGTAATAAGGGAGGTGACTTCATGTTCAGATGGGGTAATCCAGCCAATTATGATCAAGGAACTGCTGAGGATCAGACACTATTTTTTCAACATGACGTGGCATTTATTGATGATTTTGTAGATTTCTTTGATCCTAATTTTGGTAAGATTTCAGTGTTTAATAATATGGCAGGTCCTGATTTCAGCACAGCTAATATTGTAAGAGCAGATTTGGATATGTATTCTTGGGAGTATCCTATCGTAGATGGCGCTTACTTACCTGAAGCACCTGAACTGACAATTACTCATCCTGTTGACCCAACTGAAATTTACTCGACTGGATTATCAAGTTTTCAGTATTTACGTAATGGAAACTATCTGATAACAGCAGGACGTACAGGATATTCTGTAGAGATCACCCCTGATAACGAAATAGTCTGGGAATATATAACACCTCTCCGAGGCGGTACACCTGTGATGCAAGGCGACACAACGCTGACCATTAATAATAATTTGACATTTAGAATGTTTAGATATCCTGTTGATTATTCTGCATTTGATGGAAGAGATCTTTCGCCTAAGGGTTTTATAGAATCTGAGCCAGACTTAGATTTCTGTGATGAGCTAACTGATATTAGAGATCTACAAGCTGAATATGGTTTGAACATATATCCTAATCCAGCATCTGATATGATCACGGTAGAGTGGGAAGTTGGTAAATATGTGAATATTGAAATCTATGATTTTATGGGAAGACCTATGATTAATAGTATGCAATTAAGTGGTGGTCGTAAGTATTTTGATACTTCTCAATGGACTACAGGCATCTATACTTTAAGAGTAAATATGAAAGAAGCTGGTAGATTTATGATCGTCAATTAGGGAAAATAGTTGATCGGATATAGATAGGAATGCTTAGTTTTATTTTGCATTGTCGATTTATTTGTAACCAAAAATTCATGTTTAAACATTTTTTCAGTATTAAATTTTTGGAAAAAAGAAAAGTATACTATATTCGACTAACAATCTGATAACCAACCCTTAAAACCAATGTTTGAGCAAATTGCTTTAACTAATTACTTAGGACTACTATCGAGTCCTTACACTTGTTCAACTACTGCCATACATAATGCAGTTGCATATATTGTAGTGGAATCTAAATGTGACGATAGTTTAAATGATTCAGCTAACCCCATTATTTCGCTTCTTACATCTAAAGAACAAAGCATTCTAACGGTATCATCGTATATGAGATGTATAGAAGAGGATGCCAATATAAAATCAAACGATATTAATTTCAGAAAGTATCTTTCTAAAGAAGATCACAAACTTCATAGGAGGAATATATAAAGATGCAGGTATTGATCATATTACTAAACGTAGTAAAATATCAATGCATGTTAGATAAAGGAATTTGATCAGCACTTTATTTGACGAATAAGAAGTCAATCCAATTTAATTTGGGTTGGCTTTTTTGCTTTCTACCAATATCTTTTTATAAATAACATGTTGCGCTAAGTGAGAGTTTCTATCTAAAAGTGGATGTAGAAATTCTCCTATTTTTTCCATTCCTATTTTTTGCATGATACGTTCTGATGGTTTATTAAGCACAGAAGTCCAAGAATATATTTCAGTTTTCTTAAGGGTGTGTTTATAATAATCTAAACACGCCATAGCTCCTTCGGTACAATAACCCTTATTCCAATAAGCAGATTGAAGTCGCCATCCTATTTCTACACATGGTGTAAAGTCAGCTTTAAATCTCGGATGCGAAAATCCGATAAATCCTATAAATTCTCCAGTATCAATAATTTCGGTAGCATACAAACCGTATCCGTACTCATTATGATGTCGCCTTATTCTTTCTAACATAGAACGTGTTTCAGAAGTACTCATGACATTTGGAAAATGTTGCATAACCTTCTTATCTGCATTCATATCCGCTAATTGAGTTAGATCACTGTCTTCCCAACGACGTAGCCCTAAGCGCTTAGTTTGCATAATATATGACATAAAACGAGGTGTATTAGGCCTTAAAGTTGCATATATTTTCTATAAGGGAATTTATTACTGATGAATATCCTTATACTGATGTAGAATTATTTATTTAAAACACACAATACAATATGAATTTATTAGACTTAGTACAACAAGTACTTTCCAATGAGGTGGTAGGTAAGTTAAACAATCAGATGCCGCAAGTACCTCAACAAAATACTCAGACAGCAGCACAATTAGCTATGTCAACATTGATGAGTGCATTAGCTAAGAACACACAATCAGAGCAGGGACTGCAGGGCTTGCTTGGAGCACTGAATAAAGATCATAATGGAGGGCTTATGGATAACTTAGGAGATTTCTTAAGTGGAAATATGGCTAATAATAGAAGTACAGACGGAGTAGGTATTTTGTCTCATCTTTTTGGTGGTAAGATATTTGATATTGTAGAACTCGTCTCTAAGGGTAGTGGAGTAGATAGAAATAATACGATGAGTATGCTTGTTAAGTTAGCACCAGTAGCTCTCAGCATGTTAGGTAAAGTGAAGCAACAAAATAATTATCAAGGAAATGAATTAAGAGCTGCCTTACAGAAAACTGTTCAGCAAGAAAGACAACAAGTCCCGCAGACGTCTCTCATTGAAAAATTACTTGACAGAGATGGTGATGGTAGTGTAAAAGATGAAGTTATGCAAATGGGAATGAAAGCTTTAGGAAGCTTTTTCAGCAGATAATTTTTTATAAAATAAGATTTATAATCCTGTAGCTAAGTGATATACTCACATAGCTACGGGATTTTTTTTACCTATATGTAGTTTTGTTAATTTAATGATATAAAGCATTATTTCTCATCGGTCATTATCTTCTGAGCTACAATTATTTTAAAAGAAAATGTGACAGACATCTCTCTTAGATTTTCTAATTGCTCTTCTTGAAACTTATATACATAAGGTGTCATGGATATAAGATTTTTTAATTCTATTGAAGCTAATTTCTTTTGTAGAATAACTTCTTGAGTATTAATGACTCTAAAGTTGCGATCTTTATTTAGTTGTATTTCTATATCAGACGAGTGAGGTTTAAATTCTTTATAAACTAACTCCGCTATTTCTCTCATATGATTATTATGCGGTATAACTTTTATATATATGCCATTGACCTTGAGCACTCGACTCAGCTCTTCTAAGTTACTTGGCGCAAATATATTTGTGATAGTATCTATGCAGCTGTCTACAAGTGGAATATTATATATAGACGCAACAAAATAATTTGAACGTTTATCTTTTTTAGCTGCGATGGTTATGCCAGACTTTGATACATCTATCCCGATTTTATCAATATTAGAAAATGTATCAAGTAAGTTTCTTGTGTAATATCCACTGCCACATCCGAGATCTAATAGGTTAGTTTTGTTTTGTTTACCATGTCGGGTGACAGATTTTTTAGAAGTTATAATTGCTTCTATTTTTTTAATTAAAAAATCATAATGTCCAGATGATAGAAAAGCGTCTCTGCTTTTAATCATAGATATATTATCTCCAGAGTTGAGTTTCTTTTTTTGATGTGCTAAGATGAGATTAGTATACCCTTCCTTAGATATATCAAAACTGTGCTTATTACTGCATTGATAGCTATGAACTTGTTGCAGTAGTGGACTTTTACAATTGGGGCATTTGATTATTGTCATTATTAGTCAATGGGTTCAAATTTTTAAAACAATGAAATGAAACCAAAATGAGCTTTAGGCCTGCTAAGGTCAAAGCCTATATCGCTTGTCCTACCTGTGGCTACAGAGAAATTAAATAGACCGACTTTAGTCTCAAAGCCGAGACTACCTCCTATACCTAAACCATAAGTAGGAGTACCATCATCTAATTCGAAATAACCAAAATCTATAAATGGGACGCTAAAATACGAGTTAGAAGAAAGGAGGAGTCTGTATTCTAATGTTGATACGGCATAGTAACTTGTAAAGAAAGCGGCTTCGTCAAATCCTCTCAAAATCTTATTACCGCCTATTTGATATTTTTCGTTTCTAAGTATGCCTTGAGAATTGTATAACCAAGCCCCTTTGAAGTGGAATCCTAAAGCACTTCTGATGGATAAAGGTTGGAAATAAGAGACGTCTGTTGATAGTTCAAATCTTGGACTGACGGATTCTATATCTTGATAGAGCTCTTCGAAATCAAAGCCATCAGAGTCTTCTAATTGTATAATTTGTGGGTTTAATTTAATTGTACGTTGACCGATGACACCTCTTGTAAGTATACGGTATCCTGACCTTGGATTGAATCTATAATCAAGTCTATTCATAAAGAATTCGACTGCAAAGCCTGTTTGATTAAAGTCAAGATCTACAGGAAGTTGTCTACTTGATTTTATGGCAGCTGTATCTACTTCTATAAGATCAGAAGATTCATAGTTCCATGAGACTTTCAGATAATCGGTAGAGTTTATAAGATACTGTACACCGAGATCAGCTCGTAGGGTAGAGAAGTTAAGAGCATTTCTGAATATATTGAGTTCTGTATCTATAGCAAAAGGTAAATCTAAGAGGTAAGGGTAGTTAAACTGCAGCTCAAAGTTTTGCTGTTCTGGTCTTAACCTTTCAAAGTTTATAAAAATATATTCTCCATAGTTTAGTTTATTAAGCATCTCAGCTGTAAAGTCTAGGGAGAGAAATAATTGTTGGCCTTGGATGTTACTAGTAGGTATGATACCAAATAATAGGTCAAATCGGCTGGCGTTTTTGGGCTCTAAGTATAAGTTAATTGCAGCGTTATTATAATAGAAACTTAAATCAGGAGCTTTCTCCTGTTTTAAAAAAGTCAACTTGTTTATCTCTGAATTAATATTTAGTAATTTTTCATGATTATATTTTTCTCCTTTTTTAAAATTGAGATAATTCTCTATGTAACCTTGACGTATCCGTACATTACCATTGAGTGAGATGGAGTCTATTGTGATTTCTGGTCCCGTATTGATCTGCAGTTGGCCTAAGATAGAGTTGTTTTGATATTCAAGATTTTTGAGATTGATTTTACAGAAAGGATAACCTTCATTGCCATAATACGTTTTTATATTTTCTCTTAGTATCAAATATTCTTGTACAGTCTGAGGTGTTCTTAATTTTAATTTTTTAATATATGAAGTGCTTAGAGAGTCAAGACTGAGACTATCAATGTTATATTGAGGACCTAAGTGAAGATAAGCTATGTTACAACGCGATAGTGTGTCCAGATAAAATGTATCTATAGACGCTTCTAAGTAATTCTGATTAATAAGCTTATCGATAATAGGTTGCAATAAGATCTCAGTAGGGGAGTTGTCTTTATTTTCTATTAGTGTATCATTGACTACACCATCGATAAGCTCCTCACTTATAATCTTGATGGGAAAATTTTGTGCAGATAGTAACTCTACAGCAATAAAAGCAAATATGAATAGGAGATATCTGATGACTAAATATACATTTGTATCATATGACCAAAAGTAGAACTGTTTTATCATTTATACCTTATTCTTAACGATAATGGCGGGCATTTACATACATATTCCTTTCTGTAAGCAAGCATGTCACTATTGTAACTTCCACTTTTCTACGTCAATGAAGAATAAAGAAGTGATGGTTGATGCCATTATAGAAGAGATAATAATGCGAAAATCTTACCTCAATAACGCTTCAGTTAAGACTATTTATTTTGGCGGAGGTACACCTTCAATATTGACATCTCAAGAGTTATACGCGATTTTGAAATCTTGTTATGATAATTACAATATAGCCGATAATGCAGAATTGACATTAGAAGCTAATCCTGATGACCTTACTCAGATAAAAACAAAGGAGTTATATGATTTAGGTATTAATAGATTAAGCATAGGCATACAATCATTTCACGATAAGGATATACAATGGATGAATCGTTCGCATAACTCAGATCAGTCCTTTCGATCTATTGAATACGCATTTAACGCAGGGATTGATAATTTTTCTGTAGACCTGATTTTTGGCAGCCCTACAACATCAGACGAACAGTGGCTTAATAATTTGAGCTTGGCTCATGGTTTCGGTATTAAGCATCTTTCTTGTTACGGATTGACTGTAGAGGAAGATACAGCCTTACATCACTTTGTAAGAACTAAAAAGGTCAAACCACCCAATGATCTATCGATGGCAAGACAATATCAATTGACGATGGAGGCATTATCGTCTTATGGATACGACCATTATGAGATTTCTAATTATGCATTACCAGGATATGTATCTAAGCATAATACCAATTATTGGAAAAGTGTTCCATATCTGGGCATAGGTCCTTCTGCACATTCATACAATGGGTCAGAGAGATCTTGGAACGTGGCTAATAATGTCAAATATCTTACAAATAGGAGCAATGATATGGACAGGGCCACAGTTGAAAAATTGTCTACCACTGATGTCTACAATGAGTATATCATGACAGGTTTAAGAACATCATGGGGTTGTGATATTGATGTCATTGCGAGAATAGGAGCAAAATATAAATCTCATTTTATCCAATCGTCCCAATATTTAGTAGATAATGAGGATATTATTATCGTCAATAAGAATTATATTTTAAATAAGCAATCGTGGGTTATCTCTGATAATATCATCTCTCAATTATTCTATGACGAATCCGTAGATTCAGTCTAATCTATCCTAAATATCTATAATACTCTTATCTACGACTTTAGTAGGATGTTAATAGCCTATACCTTGAATTGGAGGTACTTAATTAATTATATTTACGGTACCCAATCAGATCATAGAACAATTCCAACAAATTATTAAGATTAAAAATTTAGGATTTTATGCGTATTGTCATAGCAGTGATGTTTGTTTTAAGTAGTATTTATCTATCAGGACAAGAAGGTGAAAGATGTCTTAGCACTATTCAGAATCATGAAAGAATGATGGAGGAGAATCCTGAATATAAGATACATGTCGAAGAATGGTTTAAGAAAACAGCTCCAATTATAAAACAAAGAAAAGAAGATAGAGATAACAAAAACCCAGCTTGTACGAGTGGCCCTCTTCTTATACCTGTAGCGGTACACTTTGATAATGGATTGGTATCTTCATCAGAGGAAGCTTGTGCTATAACAATCGTAGAAGAACAAATAGATGAGCTCAACCTCGAAATGCTAGGACTAGATAGTGACGCAGGCTTGATAAACAATTTTACGTCATGCTTCGGAGCTAATATTCTTGGTGACGCATGTATAGAGTTCTGTATAGCAACACAGAACCACCCAAGTGGATATGGATTAGTTAATGGAGATTTAGCCATCACTTTTGGACAAGTAAGCTTCTCGGTTCCAGGTGGTAACTTTACCCCTGTCAATAGTGATTGGTCAGGATATGTAAATATCTACGTGGATAACTTAGGAGGAGGTCTTCTTGGCGTGTCTAATGGTATCCCGGGACAATTTAACGGTGATGGAGTACTGGTAGATAATTGCGTTTTCGGGACGGGTAATATTAATTGTACTGGTGTACAGACCACCGGATCTGCTGGATGTTTCGCTACATATGATGAAGGTGAGACCTTAGCACATGAAATAGGACATTATTTTGGTCTCAGACACATATGGGGTGATAACTTCAACTGTAATGGAAATCAAGATTTCATAGATGATACACCTGACATGGCTAATAACTATAGTGGCTATACTAATTGTAACGACAGTTCATGCTCAGACCTACCCGTAACATGTGGCGATGAGGATATGTATATGAACTTCATGTCATATGCTGGAGATGGTTGTATGTATATGTTTACCTCAGATCAGAGTGATGTCATGTATGCAACGGGTGTAGCTGAGGGTTATACTACGACTTCTACTAAATGTACAGTAGCACCACCAGTTGCTGATTTTTCTCCATCTGGTAACACTACTATATGTTCTAATGAATGTATTCAATATATGGACTTGTCTACGAACACTCCAACTGCCTGGACTTGGGGATTTACCGTTACGAGCGGTAATCTTGTATTGAATACAAGCAGCTCTAATGTACAGAACCCTATAGTTTGTGTGACGAGTGGTACGTCAGGTGTTATTACCACTCAGCTTCAAGTTACCAATGCTGGAGGGAATGGGGGTACCAGCCAATCTCTTAGTGTAATAGTCAATCAAGCAACTGATTATTACTTAGATGATGATGGTGATGGTTTTGGAGACGCTGCTGTATCTGAGATGGCTTGTTCGCCACCTGCTGGATTCGTTACGGATAATACGGATTGTAATGACGGAGATGGTACTATATATCCAGGGGCTCCAGAATTATGTGATGGACTTATCAATGATTGTGATGCTACATCATTACCTGCTAACGAGATGGATGATGATAATGATGGCTACGTTTCATGTACTTTAGTGGGAGCATGGCAGGGAAGTGCTGGTGTTGTCGGAGGTGACGATTGTGACGATACTAATCCTAATGTCAATCCAGGTGCTACAGAAGTCTGTGATGGTATAGACAACGATTGTAATAATCTCATAGACGAAAATGGAAACAATATCTATTACGCGGATGTAGATGGTGATACATACGGTGATCCTAATAATACAATTACAGGTTGTACATTGCCATCAGGTTATGTGACTGACAGTACAGACTGTGACGATACTGACGGCACAATCTTCCCAGGAGCACCAGAATTATGTGATGGACAGATTAATGATTGTAGTGCCACTTCGCTATCTGCTAATGAGATAGATAACGATGGTGATGGCTATGTAGAGTGTACTTTTGATGCGACTGGATGGGATGGTTCGAGTGCTGTAGTCGGAGGTGATGATTGTGATGACACAGAGCTTAATAATTACCCGGGCAACACAGAAGTCTGTGATGGTATAGATAACAATTGTGATGGGATGATAGATGAAGGGCTTCTTACTGTTTACTATGCAGATACGGATGGTGACGGGTTTGGTGATGCTAGTGTTTCTTTAATGGACTGTGCTGCACCATCAGGTTATGTGACTGATAATACAGATTGTGATGACACAGAGCTTAATAATTATCCTGGCAACACAGAAGTCTGTGATGGTATAGATAATAATTGTGACGGCACTATTGATGAAGGATGCGGTCCAGCACCGGATTGTGATGGAGATTACATCGTCATAAACACAATCACTAACTACACATACAGGGCAGAGATTAACATTATGTCAGACGCTGTGATAGATGAGAATGGACAATCGGTATTATTCACTGCAGGTACTGATATAAATTTGGAATATCCGTTTGAAGTGATTTTAGGGACGACTTTCGAGGCAAGGATAGAACCGTGTACACCCCTTACTATACAAGAAGAAAACGAATCTGATAATAATTCAATGACGATAGATGCAATTACAGAGTTGTTTTCTAAGCTCGAAAATCACAAAGGAATCATAAGGGTTGACATTACAGATGGTGAGAATAAAGTCATTAACTCACTAAACTCAAGTATATTAGAAGACGTTAAAAATCAGCTAACGACTATCCTTCAGACTTTATCTAAAGGATCTTATAATTTAGTAATACAAGCTGATAAGGCAACATCTACACAGAAAATATTTATTATTAAATAGCTTCCGTCAACTTGACTTAGACTCTAAGTATGTATTGAAGTGTCTTAATAGGGTGTCTAAGAATACTTAGTCGTATGCAATATATTATAGTCGTATGAAGAAAATTATCTTATCTGTATTAATGGTATTTATAATGAATAACTTACAATCGCAGGACAATGTTAAGTTGATCTATGTAGGTGATCCGATGTGCTCTTGGTGCTATGGAATCGCTCCTGAATGGCAGAAAGTCAGAGAAGAATATAAGGACAAGGTGAAAATCGAATATGTAATGGGAGGTCTTCGTCCTTATTACAAGAAACCTATTTCTGAAATGAAAGATTTTCTATCTGAACATTGGGAGCACGTACATGAAGCGAGTGATCAACCTTTTAATTACGAAATACTAAACAGAAGTGATCTTAACTATGATACTGAGCCGCCATCGAGAGCAGTCGTGGTTATGCAAGAATTAAATCCTGATGCAGTGGGCTCTTTCTTTGCTGATACGCAGAGTTTATTCTACTACCAAAATAAGGATATGAATAAAAGTTCTTCTTACCATTCTTTATTGAAGAAATATAAAGTAGATACTGAAGAGTTTGATCAACTATATAATTCTGATAGTATAAAGGAGGCTACAAAAGCAGAATTCGATAAGGCTAAATCTCTCGGTGTAACTTCGTTTCCTACAGTATTACTTATGATAGATGAAGAGCAGTACATCGTTACTCAGGGATACTCTACCAGCGATAAAATGAGTAAAGTAATTACTAATCTCTTATCAAAGTAACATTAAGTTAGACTTACCTGATCTTGTCACTATCGATTAATTATCCACTTACGATACTAAAGAAAATAGAGGGCCAATCTCATTATTATTTTTTGCCATCAGTAAGTTATCTTTTTTCACTCGTCACGGACGCAGATGTAGATGATATAAATAATACTAAAATTTATAGTAGGTCTTATCCAATATATATTCCTTGGTATAGCGCTGCAAGAGGAGGTGGTGCAATAACATTAGGGAGTCGAAACTGGAGTCGAATTTATTTTACAGAAAATTTCTTTTCAGGAGATCAAGAATTATTTACGTCTTCTGCGTATGCAAATAATATCTCCGTCTGGTTGAGGCTAGCATCTCACGAAGTCACACATATAGCCCATGCTAAGAGATTTAATTTTATTGTAATCTATCTCATCGTATTTATATACCAGTACATCATCTATGGTCACGACAAAGCCCCACTAGAGATAGAGGCGGATGCGGGCACACTGCGATATCATAGATTTGTCCACTATATTAAGATGCAAACAGGAATAACAATCTCAGCATTATTAGAGTCGGATAAATCTGAAGCGGATAAAATAGAATTTTTAAAATATTGCTGGATGAGTTACACTGAGGTAGTATAGTTTACCTTTTAGGTATGTAGTTGCTTTTCTTCTTTTTATTGAAAATGGATTCGTTATCATTAAGATTGTTGAGAACATTCCATCCTTTGCTGATGTACTTCCATCCTAAGTATACTAATAAACCTGAAATCAAGAGGCTTGCCCATCCACCAGTTATTATAGTATATATTGTAAATAGGGTATTAATTAAAAGCGCAATTCCGCCAGCTGCGATATTAGACCAAGCCTCTTCTTTTCTTTGACTGATTTTTTCTTTTTCTAAGAATATATACTGCAATTGTAGATGTATAGCTGCAGATGTCTTAGCGTCGCAGGACTGATCCTTAAGGTATTGATCTATATCATCTCGTGTATAACCAGATTGTATTAATGATTTACATTCATCTACATAGGACTCAATATCTTTCATGGTCAGGATTAATTATAAAAGATGGTGCCGAAAGTTAATATTTATTTCTCATCCTATTAAAAATTGCCGTTTACTTTACAATTTTAAGTACCAAAAAAAGACTTGTAGTGCTTCTGTAAATTTTTGTAGGGCAATTGGTAGAGCTAAAGGAGATAGGGTAGCATGCTGATTTCGTGTCTTCCTTATGTAACGTGTTAAAGCAAAAATATTATGAAAAAATTTATCCTAATTCCAGTCCTACTAATCTCATTCTTCAGTCTTACAATGGCAAATAATGATTCTGGTAATCCAATCAAGTTGTTAAATTCTGAAATGATCTCAGTGTCAATTGATGATTCAGAAATTACGACTTTTGTGTCTGCAACGATGACACCAGACAACAACAACTTCGAATTCAAAACAAACAAAGAAATAAGATTTGTTCAGATATACGATGCTGATGGTCTTATATCATTTCAGTTGACTGTAGATTCTAAGAAAGTAAGAATAAATAAAAATCTTTTTGATAAAGGTGATTACAAACTTGGGTTCAAAGTAGAAGGTGACGAGAAGCTACATTATGCAAATGTCAACCTGAACTAAGAAATAGAATATTTTAAAATTAAGGGTGTTAAGAAAAGTCTGGTGGGTTATCTACCAGACTTTTTTCTTTGTAATTGTAGATACTCTTTGGCAAAGTAAGTGATAATAATATCAGCTCCTGCTCTCTTAATAGATAACAGAGTCTCGGGCATCACCACTTCATAATCTAACCATCCATTCTCACATGCGGCTATGAGCATAGCACATTCTCCACTCACATGATAAGCAGCTATAGGTAGAGAAAAGTTATCTTTTAATTGCCTTATGATATCAAGATAATGGATGGCAGGTTTGACCATGAGATAATCAGCGCCTTCTAAGATATCTAACTCTGCCTCCGTTATAGCAACTCTGCTGTTAGAGGGATTCATTTGATATGATTTTTTATGCTTAGGTATAGAGTCATCATCTATAGGAGCAGAATCTAATGCATCTCGGAATGGTCCGTAGAAGCCGCTGGCATACTTAGCTGTATATGATAATATTCCAGTATTTATATACCCTGCATTATCTAACCCTTCCCTTATGGCCGCGATGCGACCGTCCATCATATCTGAAGGGCCCAGAACATCAAAGCCCGCTTTAGCTTGAGCTATCGACATTTTAACGAGTACATCTAAAGTGCTGTCATTATCTATGACACCGTCATAGACGATCCCATCATGTCCATCAATAGAATAGGGGTCTAAAGCGACATCACTTATGAGTGTTATTTGGGGAAAGGTCTTTTTTATTTCTTTGGCAGCTTTTAGATAAAAGTTGTTTTTATCATAACTATACGTCCCAGTTTTATCTTTATTGGCATCTGAGATTTTTGGAAATAATATAAAACTATGTAGACCGTACTCAAGGCAGGATTTTATCTCTATAAGAATCTCATCCAACGATCGTCTATAAGCAACAGGTAGAGATTCTATGGCTTCCTTTATGCCACTCCCTTCTACTATGAATAGAGGCATGATAAAGTCATCAGCTGTTACTCTATTTTCTTGAGACAGTTTTCTTATACTCTCTGTTCGTCTATTTCTTCTTGGTCTTATTAGCATAGCGTATTACTTCTTTTTTGGTACAGGATCATAACCGAATGATGCCCACGGGTGACATCTTAATATTCTCTTGATCCCAATGTATAATCCTTTTATAGTTCCCCACTCTTGTACAGCCTGTATCATGTAGTGTGAGCACGTTGGCTGATAGCGGCAGTTAGGCCCTAAGATAGGAGATATGATTTTTTGGTAAAACTTAACCGGTAATATAATTATATATGAAAGTGGGTTTTTCAGATCTTGATACTTTTGTTATTGTTTTTTAAGTCCAGGATATGATAAGCCTTTCTTTTATTATCGATCATTACATTAATGATATTTCTTTGATCAGAGAATGATTCTGTAAGTATCGAATTAGAAATGTTAAGAGATTCAAAGTTTTCTTGATTCTCAATTTCTAAATAAATCCACATCCCTTGCAGATCTTTTTCGTCTATCTCTCTTCCGATGTAGTTTAAGTTTTTTTTCTCTTCATCTATAAGTACTAAAATATGCGATTGGGTATAATCATAGATTAATGAATCTGAGAGTATAGATTCTTTTTCTGTGAATAACTTAAGGTTTAAACCATCATCTTTTTCTTTGATTGTCGCTTCAAAATCATCAATAAACATAAACAACGAAAGTTGTACAGACTGCTGATCGGTATCATAATTAAGATCCAGTCTGCTCATATGAAACTCGTGCATCGACGAGACACTCATAAGCAGTAAGATGATATAGCTATACATAGGCATATAAAGTAAAAATGGGTTACTCTATTAAGAATAACCCATTTAATTCAATTTTAGTTTTCTGCAATGTAGTAGGTTATTTTTGTTAACCATTTATTAGGATCTTTTTCTACGGTAGTATCCGTAACATATTCCTCTACTATAGGGACATTAGTCAGTAGACCATAATCATTAAGATATTCGTCTATCGCGTAGTGTGCATCTGCTGATCCCTTGTAATCACCATAATAATCGACTTGTACGGCTCTACTCGGAGGGAGTGTTACTAAAGTTGCTCCAGGAACAGCTGCTATTTCTTTGACAGGTATACTTACAGCCATATCAGTCATGCCATTAGTTTCGTCCCATTTATAAAAGAGAGCTCCTTCTTTGCCGTCCATTTCTACACCGACGGCATTGACCTTACCGATCAGAGAAGGCAGTGTTCTTGCATAGAATTGCTGGACATTATCCATTTTTACTTCTTGTCTTATTGCCAGATAATTTTTTTCTGGAATTTCGACTTCATTAATTTTAAAGCCATTGTAGACTTTTGTTTTTACTCTTTTTTCTACTACAGTTTTAAGATTAGTTAGACCTTCTTTGTAAGTTTTTTTAAGACCACCTTTCATGATAAGATTAAAAGGTCTGAAAATAAAATTGGTCTCAGCTCCGTCAAAGTCCCAAGTAACTTTGGTCTTATCTCCGTCTGGTTCGAAAGTCCAGTTACTGAATGATGTCCCATCAAAACCATTAAATTCCAATGAGGTCTTTATACTCTTACCTGCATCAACGGCAACAATTTTTTGGGTGCCTTCTCCTATCTTATCATTACCCTTCCATGACCAATAAGCTCCAACACCAGAACTTTTGTCACTGTAAGTGTTGATCGCGTTAGGGTCCAGCTTACTCCATGGAGACCAGTTAGGCCATTGCTTAAAATCAATGACTTGATTGTATATCATATTAGCAGGAGCATCTATTGTCATAGACTCTTCTAAAGTCATTTTCTTAGGAGAAAAGAACATCAATGCTATAACTAAAACCAGTATAAAGATCAGTATACCTATGAGTACTTTTAAAAATTTATTCATCGTAAAAGTTTTACTTTTTAAGTCTTATTGATTTATAGATTTTCATAAATATCAACAAGACAATTCCAAAAATCAATATGCCTGCAAATGTATATCCAATATTCAGCATATTTTTAAAAATAGCTAATAAAACAATGAGTAATAAGAAGAGTGTAGGCACTTCATTATATAGCCTGAATGCTTCAGAACTCATGACCTTTTTTCCCTGCTTCAGTTTCCTAATGATAGCACCACTGTATTCACTGTAAGCTGTAAGTATGAACACGACCATGATTTTAGTATGTAACCACTTTGCTTCCTTGAGCCATTCTGCTCCATTATTATACATTAATGCTATACCAAATATCCAAGTCAGAATCATAGCAGGACGGCATATGATCTTGAATAGTCTTGACTCCATCGTATGATATTGTTTGATAAGAATGTCTCTTTCTGGAGCATCCTTTTCTTGCGCTTCAGTATGATAGACGAATAGTCTTACGAGATAGAATAGGGCAGCAAACCATGCTACCATAGATACGATATGTAAGCTCTTAAGTAGTAAATATGTCATGATGCTAAGTTAACCGTATTTGTAGATATAACTTAATAATATGCAATCGTGCATAGACGATAATTATATTATGATCCCATTCTAAGCCAACCTACGAGATTAGCGGCTTTAATATTCCATGTACCATCTTGGTTGATGAGTTCGTAGCGTCCTCGGCTCGGATTATTATATCCTCCATTTTGTTGTATAAATTCAATGGACGAATTATTGACTTTGGTTATGATGAAGAGATGGCCAAACTGATTACCTGCACTCGGCCCTATAACACACAGATCATCGACTTTTGGTTTTTCTAAGCCTCTATTTCTATATTGAAACATCCCTCGTGCTTTATTATAACCTCCTGATGATAATGATGTATCAAAGAAGTCTTTAGCGTGACCATAACTGTCAGCCATTTTGTGATTATAGGCTTGGTAGTAGAATCTTTTTGCAAATTCTACACATTGATATTTTAGGCCTAAATTATATCCGTCATCGGTAACGTTACGGCCATATACATTGCCAGCACTTCCATTATAGAAGACTTTGACACCTTTATAATTATCTACCACCTGACCAGCTTTGGCATTACTTGTGTTGCTCCTCTTTCTACTACTGGAACTACTGGCTGCTATCTCATTTTTATCTTTACTAAAGATATTTTTGAGAGAACTCATATCAGGAAGATCAGGTAATTTCCCTCCTCCGAATAGAATGTATCCTATTCCTCCAAAGATAAGAATGGTCACAAGTAGAGCCTTGAATTTCGTGCTGTTCATTTGATTACAAAAGCTAATGTTACTGAGCTATAAAAAATAGTAAATGACATATTGGTGCCTGACTCTGTTAAGAATTTTGAGATTGTGAAATATATTAAACTAAGCCACACTACGAGGAAGTAATATCTCTTAAACTTATTATCAATTAGTTCTCCTCGGAATCTTAATCTTATACTTGTTATTGATAACGGTTAATTTATTGTCTCGTAACCATGGGTTGTACACTTTGAGTAGTCGATAAGTTATACCGTGATTCTTTGCAAACTTGCTCCAGCTAGGGACCGACTTCTCTATAAGTACATCATAGGTATTCCACATAGGATATTTTTCATCATCATTTATGAAGTACCCATATTTTTCTGGTTCTGACATAATCTCCTTAAAAGCTATAAGTCTAAAGAGGTATCTACTTGTCTCAGAATTGAGGTTGAGATCATAAAAATTCTCCTCTCCTTGGTCACGGAGTGTTCTGCTAAAGTTCGTAGGCCCTACATTGTAGGCCGCTGCTGCATTGGTCCATGAGCCAAAGCGATTATATAATTGTTTGATGTATTTACATGCAGCTATTGTTGCTTTTTCTGCATGATATCGCTCATCCACTTCGTCATTGATCTCTAAGCCCATTTCTTTGCCAGCTAGTTTTCTGAATTGCCAAAAACCTTTCGCATTGGCAGAAGAAGAAACATTTCTCAGATTACTTTCTGCTACAGCCAAGTATTTAAAGTCTTGAGGAATACCATGCTCAGCTAAGACTCTTTCCATCATAGGGAAATATCTCTGAGCTGTCTTTAGATTAAGCAAAGTAGAGGATTGCCAGTAAGCATTGACGGACAACTCTCTATCCAGCCTTTCTTTGACATCAAAATTGTCGGGTAATCGCTCACCCGCAAAATTGTAATCCTTATTCATATCTACAGCCTGGATAACCTGGGGTAGATTGCCAGCAATATTCTCCTCGTCTTCAGTATTGGCATTAAGGTACTGTGTAGACATAGAGATTCCTACGATGACACCTATTGTCAAACCAATCAAAAATTTTAAATCTATCCTCATTATTTATTTTTCAGAACGCAAAGATAGACATATGTATTTTTATAATATTTCATTCTTAATTAAAGTTTTGTTATACCAATTTCGGGAACTTTGTTTTTTAAACACAGGAACAAGAGGATTCATTTTCGTACCGACATACAGGGATATGACTCTTTTATCTAAAGACGCCAATAACTTAAGCTCCACTTCCTATTAATTAATAGATCTTTCACTACGTTCAAGATGAAAAAAGAGAAACGGAACCAACACTAATTTTTTCATGTCGACCAGAGGGAGGCATCTATTTAAAAAAATAAAATTCTTTAGATAATCAATCTCACTCATGATAGACCATACTCTGCGTCCAAGAAGAAAAAGAGAAAGCTACTCCTTAATAAAAAACTGACCATTCAATTCATTCCATTTCGGATTCATTTCTGCTATAAGTTTCTCTTTTTTGGCTCGAGACCATTTCTTAATTTCTTTCTCCCTGGCAATTGCGTTGTTGACATATTTGTATATCTCGTAGTAAATTAACTTATGACAAAAGTATCTTCCAGCAAAAGTCTTTTTATTGCCCCTATTATCATAATGTTGTTGGAGTCTCTGAGTTAAGTCGCTTGTAAATCCAATGTACAACACTGTCTTTTTTGGATTAGTCAATATGTAGACGTAAAATGTATAGTCCATGACTACTCGGAGTTTTTAGATATTATTATAAAACATAGTTTGACGCGAGAATCAACCGTATATCTTTTCTAAGATATCTTCAAAATAATAAATCCATACCATCACACTTGCTTTATAGACAACGACACTCTTTTTTTCTCCTTATCTACATTAAGGACTTTCACCTTCACTTCTTGATTGGCAGATAGTATTTCTGCTGGGTCATTAATGAATCTATTGGTGATCTCAGAGATGTGTACGAGGCCAGATTCTTTGATGCCAATATCTACGAAGGCGCCAAACTTTGTTACATTGTTGACGATGCCGGGAAGTATCATACCTGCTGACACGTCATCTATAGTATTGATGTGATCAGAGAATTGTATAGGTCGAGCAGCACCTCGCGGATCAAGGCCCGGCTTGTCCAGTTCTTTCATGATATCTATGAGTGTAGGTCTCCCACAGTCAGCACTGATATACTTGTTTAAGTTGATGGACTGTCTTATGTCTTTGCTGTTGATAAGTGTAGCGACGTCGCAGTTTTGGTCTTTAGCCATTGCTTCTACGATGTTGTATCTCTCTGGGTGGACACCCGTGTTATCAAGTGGATGCTTGCCACCTACGACTCTAAGAAAACCAGCTGACTGTTCATAAGATTTTTTGCCCATACGAGGGACTTTAAGCAATGTCTTGATATTATTGTAAGTGCCATTGTTTGATCTGTAGTCGATGATGTTTTTAGCGAGTACAGGGCCTAAGCCTGAAAGGTGTGTTAGAATGTGCTGGCTTGCCGTATTGATGTTGATGCCTACCGCATGTACACAATCAGTTACGGTCTCATTAAGTTTTTCTTTAAGTAGATTCTGATCTACATCATGTTGGTATTGACCTACACCTATTGACTTAGCATCTATCTTAACGAGTTCTGCGAGTGGATCCATCAGTCTTCTACCTATGGAGACAGCGCCTCTTACAGTGATGTCTTTGTCAGGAAATTCTTCTCTGGCAATCTCTGATGCTGAATATATTGATGCACCGTTTTCGTTGACAAAATAGATATCAATAAGATGATCGAATTTTATGTTTTTTATAAATCTTACCGTCTCTTTTCCTGCTGTGCCATTACCTATCGCGATGGCTTGGATGTTGTGATGATGAACTAAGTGTTGGATAGAAGCACTGGCTTCATCAATATTACTTTGAGGTGGGTGAGGATAGATTGCTGTATCATGATGTAGCATTCCTGTCTCATCTAAGACTGCGACCTTACATCCTGTTCTGAATCCTGGGTCAAGGGCAAGAATTCTTTTTGGTCCGAGTGGTGCAGACAGTAATAAGTCCCTGAGGTTCTTTGAGAATACATTGATGGCTTCGGTATCCGCTTTTTGCTTTGCGGCTTTTCTCGCTTCATTTTCTATTGATGGTAGAAGTAATCGTTTAAGTGCATCTTCTATTGAGGTAATGATATAGGGATAAGCAGGACTCTGAGGATTAGAGATCATGAGCCTATTGATACGTCGTGCTGCTTGTTCTTCATCAATGATGACTTTAACACGTAATAGTTTTTCTGTCTCACCTCGGAATAAAGCGAGTAGTCTATGTGACGGGATCTTATTCAACTTTTCTTCATAGTCGAAGTACATTTCATATTTAGTAGCCTCATCTTTTTTGCTCTTGATGACTTTGGATTGTATAAATGCTTCTTTATTAAATGCTACTCTTATCAGTTCTCTACATTTTTCATTTTCATTGACCCATTCTGATATGATATGTTGAGCCCCTTGGAAGGCGGCATTGATATCGGGTACTTTTTTATTGACATATTTTTGAGCTATCGGAATGAGGTCATTCATTTTTTGTTGGGTGATATATTCTGCAAGGGGTTCTAATCCATTTTCTCTTGCGACTGTAGCTTTGGTTTTAATCTTCTTTTTGTAGGGTAGATATATATCTTCTAAGAGAACTGGATCCCAACAGTTTTCTATCTTGGATTTCAACTTGTCTGTAAGAGCACCTTGCTCTTTAATTTTACCCAGAATAAGTTCTTTCCTTTCTATGAGTCCTTTTAGTTTTTTATTTTCTTTTTCTATATCCCTGATAGCCACCTCATCCAATGATCCAGTGGCTTCCTTCCTATATCTCGCAATAAAAGGTACCGTACTTCCGTCTGCGAGTAAGCTAATAGTGTTTCTAACCTTTTCTTTTGATAAGCCAAGATTCTGAGTTATCAGATTTATAATAATACTGTTCATGCCGATTGTGATGCTTTAATTTTGATTGTTTCTATATTTATTATTCATTAGATACTAAGTCATACATAAAATATAATATGTCAAAAGTTCTTGTCACAGACTATGTGCATCCAAAATTAATAACTCAACTGGAAGAATTAGGATATGAAGTACTCTATGACAGACAATTCAATCCAGAAAAAATAATAGACGTAGTCCCTGATCTCGCGGGTATCATTATTAATAGCAAAATCAAAATGACATCCGAAGTCATTAATGAAGGTAAAAATCTGAAATTTATAGGCCGACTAGGATCAGGCCTTGAGATAATAGATCTTGATGCTGCAGAGAGAGCGGGTATTGCTGTCATTAATACGCCTGAGGGTAATTGTAATGCCGTAGCTGAACATGCTATTGGTATGCTACTTTCATTATCTAATAAATTGATAATTGCTGATGCTGAAGTCAGACAACTACAATGGAATCGTGAAGCGAATAGAGGGATAGAAATAAGCGGCAAGAAAATAGGAATTATTGGCTTCGGGCATACTGGACAAGCATTTGCAAGAAGAATTAGAGGTTTCGATCCAGATGTGTATTATTATGATCCTTACGTGACTAAAATCGCAGATGATGTCTCTCATCATCGTAAGGTTGGTTTAGATCAAATATATAATTGCGACATCATAAGCTTCCATGTCCCTCTTACGGCAGAGACTAAACATATGTTTGATGCTGAATTTGTCAATAATACTACTCAAAAACCAATAATTATAAATACTTCACGAGGTAAGGTTGTATCTACTGATGCTCTATTAATGGGTCTCAAAGAGGGCAAGTTATCTGGCGCATGTATTGATGTTTTTGAGAATGAGAAGCCTCACAATTATTCAAAAGAAGAGCAAATTATCTATGAACAGCTCTTTTCATTGCCAAATGTCGTGGTGAGCCCTCATATTGCAGGGTGGACACACCAATCCTTAGAGCGAATAGCTACTGTCTTACTTAATAAGCTCGCCAACTCAGAATAGATGTCCATGTGGAGACTTCATCAAACATATATTTTGCGAGACTTTAAATATTTATTAACATTGTGAGCCTCGAAGGAGGTTTCTGAATATCACGAAATTAAACGAAACAATATGCTAAGGAGCTTTATACTCTTAATTATTGGAGTGCTTTGTACGACTATCGCAATAAGTCAGACAACGATCCAAGGAAAAATTACGGAAACAGGGACAGGAGAGCCTGTTTTATTTGCCGCTGTTGCCTTATATAAGAATGATGTTCTTATCACTGGTGCAGAGTCAGATTTTGATGGAAACTACTCATTTACTGATGTCTCTCCAGGAACTTACGATATCGAAGCTTCCTTTGTAGGATTACAGTCCCAGAAATTAGTGGGTGTAGTCGCAAAGGATGGTAAGGTCAATATTGTAAATATCGAAATGGAACAAGCTAGTGTCCTAGCTACTCAGGAAGAAATTGTTATCAAAGAATACAAGGTACCTCTTGTAGAATTTGATAATACAACCCAAGGACAATCACTAACTTCTGAAAGCATACAAAACTTACCTACTAAAAACATTAGTGCTATTGCTGCGACTTCAGCAGGTGTATCAGTAGATAATGGTGGTAATATATCTATAAGAGGTTCAAGATCTAATGCAACCAACTATTATATAGATGGTGTAAGGGTCAGTGCTGCAAGTGCTGGTAACTCTATACCTCAGGCACAAATAGAACAGATGCAGATTATCACAGGAGGTATCGAAGCGAGATATGGTGATGTTACAGGAGGTATCATTTCTATAACAAGTAAGGGACCATCTAATAAATTTACAGGAGGTGTAGAATTAGAAACTTCTCAGTATTTAGATGATTTTGGATATAACTTAGTCAATGCAAACCTCAGTGGACCTATCTTAAGAAATAAAGAGGGTGAGTCAATACTTGGTTTTAGATTTTTTGGACAATATAGAAATATACAAGATGATAGCCCATCAGCTGTAGGTAATTACAGAGCCAGCGAAGCACTAATAGATGAACTAGAAGCTAATCCAGTAACAAGTCTCAATGGAACATTATTTCCTGCTGCACAATTTGTCTCAGAAAGAGATGTGGATAATCCAGCACGAGTAGATTTTCTCAAGGCAGACCTTAATGAAGCTGATAGAGATATCAATATGAGTGGAAATATTGATGCGAGAATATCTAAGAATGTTGATGTTTCTTTTTCAGGGTCTTACTTTGATAGTAAGAATCAGTTTACACCAACAAGAGCTTGGTCATTATACAACTGGAGAAATAATCCATTCGGTTACTTTAGTGGATACAGAGCTAATATCAAATTAAGACACAAATTAGGTAACCAGAATTTTGATGCCCAAAGCATGGAGGATCGAAAAGATCAGGTTATTAGAAATGCATCTTACTCAATACAGGTAGGATACGAAAAGACTCAGAATAGAGGCGAAGATGTAAGACATCAGGACAATATATTTAATTACGGTTATCATGGTGTTCAGCCAAGGTCATGGGTGCCTCAGGCATCATTCTTAAGTGACCCAGCCTCATGGGGTGGAGAGGCTATAGATATAGGAGGTGGTGCATTATTTGCTCACCAAGGATATTTAGAATTAAGTGATGAATCAGAATTTGTTGTTGACCCTAATATCAACCCAGTATTAGGACAGATGAATCCTGAGAATGGATTCCTTGAGCCTATTGTTAATGATGTGTGGGGACTATTCAGTAATGTAGGGGCAGTCTTTAATTCATTTACTAAGTCAGAGGACGAAATACTTACTGTTAATGTATTAAGTGGATTTGATTTTACGCCTGGAGGTTCAGAAAAGGGTAAGCATAGTATCCAGTTTGGATTTATGTACGAGCAGAGAACGAATAGATCTTATTCGCTTCAGCCAAGAAGGTTATGGCAATTAATGAGACTCGAAGCTAATCGTCATCTTAATGGTGTAGATACTACTAATGCCATCGGTACTTTTGATGCATTTGGTCAACAATTCACTCAGTATGCACCAGGTAATTCAGTAGGTGGACTTGATGATGCTGCTAATAACTCTTTCTTATTCAACATAAGAAGACTAACGGGTCAAGCTATAGACGAATACGTTAATGTAGATGCGTTAAATCCAAATGACTTAGACTTAAGTCTATTTTCTCCTGAAGAGCTTAATAACTTAGGCATCTTAGATTATGTTGGATATGATTATCTCGGAAACAAGACAAGCTCAAGTACGACATTCAATGACTTCTTTACTGGTCAAGACGCTAATGGTAATAACACATTCTTAGTAGCACCATGGACTCCTATATATGGAGCAGGATTTATTCAAGATAAGTTTACATACAAGGATATCATCTTTAGATTAGGTTTAAGAGTTGACTACTATGATGCTAACAGTAAGGTATTAAGAGATCCTTTTTCTCTTAACAGAATAGAAGAAGCAGGTGACTTTTTTAGTAGAAACTTAGATCAGCAACAACCTGGTTCTGTAGGCGACGACTACAAAGTATATCTTGCTGGAGAGAATTCAACTCAAGTAGTAGGATATAGATTAGGAGAACAGTGGTTCAGACCTGACGGTACAGCTACAGACGGTAACTTATTATTCGGTGGTGGACTTATAACTCCATCATACGTAGAGACAGATTTAGCATCGAGAGACCCTCAGAGTGAGACATTTAATGTAGATGAATCATTTCAAGATTATGACCCTCAGCTAAACTTCATGCCGAGATTAGCTTTCTCATTCCCGATCTCTGAAGATGCAGGTTTCTTTGCACATTACGATATCTTAGTTCAGAGACCTCCATCTAATTTTATAACTACAGGATTAGACTATTATTACTTTAATAGCGGTGCAAGATTTAACCTAAATGGTAATCCAGCAAATAATCCTGATCTAAGACCAGAAAAAACGATAGATTACGAAGTAGGGTTCCAACAAAAAATATCTAATTCTTCTGCAATTAAAGTTTCTGCTTATTACAAGGAATTAAGAGATATGATACAGGCAAGATTCTTTCAATTTGTTCCTAACGTAACTCAATACCAGACATATGGTAATTTGGATTTTGGAACAGTTAAAGGATTCTCTTTTGCTTATGATCTAAGAAGAACAGGTAACTTCCAGTTAAATGCGACATATACTCTACAGTTTGCTGATGGATCAGGATCTACAGCTAATTCAGCTGCAGGATTTAATCCTAACGTGAGTATCAGAACATTACTTCCTTTATCATTCGATGAGAGACATAGAATCACAACAGTTGCAGATTATAGATATGGTTCTGGTAAGAGCTATAATGGTCCAAGAATAGGTAACACAGATATATTTGCTAATACAGGATTTAATTTATTATTAACTGGTATATCAGGAAGACCATATTCTACATTTAGAAATGTAACTGCGCCACTCACTAGTACAGTAAGAGAAAATATAAATGGTGCACGTCTACCTTGGGTTCTCAATGCTGATGTTCAAATAGACAAGAATTTCCAGTTCAAATTATCTGAGGATTCTCAAAGATATCTTGGTGTGAATGTATATATAAGAATACAGAACATCTTAGATAGAGATAATATTACAGGAGTGTATAATGTCTCTGGAGATCCGGATAGTGATGGCTTTTTACTAAGTACATTTGGTGAGCAAAGATTACAGCAGATAGAAGATACTAATCTTGATGCTCAGAGTTTCTTATCTCACTACGATTGGAGAATTCTTAATCCAGCATTTTTCTCTAATCCAAGACAAATCTTCTTAGGAGCAATTGTAAATTTTTAAGAACAATATTTAATTAGGAAACAAGAATCATAATTATGATGATCAATAATAATATAAAGAATATTCTATTAGGGCTTATCCTTGTGATGTGTTACACGCAGGCCTCAGCTCACATCAATCCCAATAGAAGAGGTCAGAGTCCGTCTAATACGGATGAGTTAGAGACCCGTATGTCTGACTGTACTCAAGCAACAGCTCAAGTCGATCAGAATGTCAACAACGTAAGAGCAAGGTTGACTACTGGAGGTGATGTATGGTGGGATCCTAACTCTACGATAGGTCGTTACGTTGTACCAGCAGTCCCTGTAGGATCGGGACTAGATGAGGTGTCATCTATATTTGCCGCAGCTGTATGGCTGGGTGGATTTGATCCAGCTGGTAACTTAAAAATGGCAGCTACTGATTATAGAAATAACGGTGCTACAGATTTCTATCCTGGTCCAATTAATGAAGGGACTGGATTAACAAGTATAGATACTTGCCAGCAGTGGGATAGATTCTTTGAAGTACAAGGAACAGAAATAGATCAAGCTATTAGAGATTGGGAGAGCCTTACTGCTAATGGAGAACCATATGATGTAGATGATATTCCTGACGGAGTTAGATACTGGCCTGGTAATGACAATCCTTATTTTAGAGATAGATTCCCTTTTGATTTGCCATCTACATCTGCAGGATTAGGTGCTTATTGGGATGAAGACTTTAATGGAATCTATGATCCTGTACAAGGTGATTTTCCTATTATAGAAATTAGAGGTTGTGAACCATTCGATAGAAATACTGCTAAGGAATTAGTTCCTGATGAAATGATATTCTGGATATATAATGATATAGGGAATACACATACTCTTACGAGAGGTGATGCTATTCAGATGGAAGTCCAAGTTCAGTCATTTGCTTATGCAACTAATGATGAGATCAATGACATGACATTCCAGAGATATAAGCTGATTAATAGAGCAACAACTGATATCAGAGATACATATTTTGGATGGTGGGTAGATCCCGACCTTGGTTGTGCTCAGGATGATTATTCAGGTACAGATGTCAGCAGAAGTTTGGCTTATACATACAATGAAGATATTCTTGATGGAGAATCAGGAACTTGTGATTGCGGTAATACACCAACTTATTGTGATGAAATTCCAATGATCGGTACAGATTATTTTAGAGGTCCATTAGGACCACACAATATAGTAGCTTGTCCTAATGGAGAAGAGCACGTTATTGGTATAGCAGACGAGGGTTTTGACGAAGACTTATATGCAATAGGTGATACAATATGTATAATTCCTGTAGATCCTGACGATCTATCAGAACCAGATATTAAAGTACAATTAGGAATGTCATCATTCATATACTATAATAATGGAGGATTCGGTAGTCCTGATCCGCAAACAGTAGATCCTACTAATGCAGAAGGATTCTATAACTACCTTACAGGAAGATGGAACGATGGTACACCATTGACAAATGGAGGTTCTGGATTTAATCCTGGAAGTACTGATGTCACTTTATTTGCATTCCCTGATCCACCAAATCAACCTGGAGGTTCATCTATGGCAGAGGAAGCTCTACCATTTGGTGATAGAAGAACAGTACAATCTTCAGGACCTTTCTTACTTAAGCCAGGAGACAGAAATGAGCTTATCATAGGAGCAGTATGGGTACCTAATGTAGCACACCCAAGACCGAGTTTGGCTAAGTTACAAGCCGCTGATGATGTTGCTCAGAATCTTTTCGATGCATGTTTTGACATTGTTGATGGTCCAGATGCACCTGATGTATGTACCATAGAATTAGATAGAGAAATTATCTTGGTATTGACTAATGATACTATTGAGTCTAATAACGCATTCGAATCATACTCTGAGTTAGATATCCTATCTTCTCTCAATGTTCCAGATAGTCTAAGAATGTTTGAATTTGAAGGATACCAAATCTACCAATTAGTAGATCAGACAGTATCTCCACAAGAATTGGATGATGTAGAAAGATCTTTATTGGTTGCACAGGTAGATGTAGAGAATGGTGTTACTGAAATCTACAATTGGGCTGGTGAGGCTAATCCAGTTACAACTACAGAGTTATTATATACACCTACAAGGGAAGTTGATGGTGCAGATGCAGGTATAGAACACACATTCAGTATCACAACAGATGCTTTCTCTACAGATGTGGGAGGTCGATTAGTAAATCACAAGACCTATTATTATATGGCTGTAGCTTATGCTTATAATAACTTTGCTACGTTCGATGTTAATAATCCAACTGAAACACAACAGAATCCATATCTGGAAGGTAGAGGTAACATAAGAGCATACAGTGCTACTCCAAGACCTATAGTATATCAAGGACTTAATGCACAATACGGAGATGGGGTAGCTATTACTCGTAAGGCTGGAGTAGGTGTAGGAGAGAATGTAGTAGATCTTGATGATTCTATGTATTCTACAATACTCAATGGTGAATTCAACGGTGATATTCTTTACGAAGAAGGTGCAGGTCCAATAGAGGTAAAAATCTATAATCCGCTCGAGGTTAAGGATGGTACTTTCCAATTACAGCTTGAAGGCTCATTTAGTAGTGGATCACAATGTGGTCTTGATCCTGGGGTGACTTGGGTACTCACAGACGTTACAAATAATGTAGTGATTGCTTCAGAACAAACAATCGATGCACTCAATGAGCAGATCATCACGCAATATGGGTTTTCTGTAGCCATAGGTCAGTCTCAAGAGCCTGGTCTAACGAACAAAGAAAATAATGGAGCATTAGCTGCTTTCTTAGATTATGCTGATCCGACTGGCTCTAATTGGTTCAGAGGTATCAGAGATGATGATACTTCTTTTAATGGTCTTGGATTCGGTCAGTTATCCTTAGTTCTTGATTTCTTGCAGACTAATATTATGCAGAGTGAGAATGAAGAAGATCCTAATCAGAGCTATAGTAATCTAGGAGATGGATATTGGTATCCATTCCAACTTACCTCTGGTAGAGAATCAGATTTTGTAACTGATCTAGCCGGTTTCTTCTTAACTCCAGGTTGGAAAGTTAATAATCTTCAAGATGGTCTTAATTCAGGATTGAGAGATTTAAATAACGTTGATATTATTTATACTTCAGATAGGAGCTTATGGTCAGAGTGTATTGTTGTTGAGACTGCTACTGATGACTACTTAGCGGTAGGCAACACAGTAGGAGATGCAGATATGTTTGATCTCCGTCAGACGCCATCTGTTGACATTAACGGGGTGCCTACAGGTGATGGCACATTCGGAAAGAGTTATTTCCCGGGATATGCCGTTGATGTAGAGACAGGTCAGAGATTGAATATTTTCTTTGGAGAGAATTCACTATTTACTCAAGGTCAGGATTTAATTTATAATCCTACAGATTCTATTCTTCAAGTAACACGAGATGGAAATTTCACTCCTCTTAACCTGAATATGGGAGGACACCATTATGTGTATGTTACAAGACAAGAATATGATGGATGTGCTGATCTCTTTAACAGACTTAGAGGAAAAGATTCTAACCTATTCGGTAAGTTAGATGCATTAGAAGCGATCACATGGACTTCTATGAGTTTATTACAAGAAGACCAAGAAATGTTACCATTGGATCAAGGTTTAGTTCCTAATGATCTTACAGTGAAACTCAGGGTAGCTAATCCTTATAACTTAGAAACAAGCTTTAATTTAACATCACCTAATTCATGTATCGTCGCTGATGAAAATGCTTTCCCTCTCTATGAATTTGAAATAACAGGAAGAGAAGCAGTAGACCTGACACAAGAGCCACATGACGGTATATTAGCTGATGTTAATGTTGTACCTAACCCGTACTATGCATTCTCAACATACGAGACTGGTAAGTTTGATAAAGCAGTAAAGATTACTAATCTACCAGATAACGCGACTGTAACAATCTACTCCCTTGACGGTAAGTTTATTCAAGAGTTTAGACGTGATGAGCAGTCGTCTATTAAAACTGGGGCTAACCCAGGAGTGACAAGTAGTCAAACTAATCCTGATATTAGATGGAATCTCGAAAATTATGCAGGTATACCGGTAGCGAGTGGTGTATATCTTATACATGTATCTGCATTAGGAGAAGAGAGAACACTTAAGTGGTTTGGTGTCAATAGAAAGTTTGATGCATCAGGTTTATAATCAAAAAATGATAAAAAGAAAAAATATGAAAATCCAATATAAATTACTTACACTCGCGATGGCCTTTATAATGACGGCTACATGTGTGCATGCTGGTAATCCTGATAGGCAAGGAGAGTCAGGTGCTGCAGAACTATTATTGAATCCTTGGGCACGAAGTGGCGGATTACATACCCTCAATACATCTTCTGTAACAGGTATAGAAGCCATGAGACTTAATGTGGCAGGCATCGGAAGAATAAGTGGAAAGGAACTCGTAGTATCAAGTACACGATTATACGAAGGATCTGATATAAATCTCAACGCCTTAGGATATGGTCAGAAGGTGGGATCTAATGGTGCAATATCAGTATCTTTGATGTCAGTTGATTTTGGAGACAACATTGTGACAACTGAGAATAACCCATCAGGTACTGGAGCTAATATTAATGCCTCATTTTTTAATATAGGTATTGGATATAGTTATACTTATGATAACAAGATTTCTGTGGGTATACTATTCAGAGGTATATCAGAATCACTTCCTGATGTCAGTGCAACAGGCTTTGCAATAGATGCAGGAGTACAATATGTATCTGGAGAAAATGATAACTTCAGATTAGGGATATCATTAAGAAATGTAGGCTCGCCGATGAGTTTTAGTGGTGAGGGACTTTCATTTCAAGGAGACAATCCAGGTGATGGAACATTCCAGTTGACATTCGATCAGAGAGCTGAGGGATTTGAATTACCATCAATGCTTAATATTGGACTTAGTTACGATTTTTACTTCGGTGATAAGATTATGCTTAGAGGAATAGGAAACTTTACATCTAATGCATTCTCTAGAGATCAATTAGGTGTAGGAGCAGAATTTATATTTAATGAAAGATTTACATTAAGAGGAGCCTACAAGACTGAGTTAGGAGAAATAGGAGATAGAGCTAATGTTTACTCTGGCTTAGCATTTGGAGCTTCAATAGAGCTACCATTCAGTGCTGCGCTGAATAACAAAATAGGTGTAGACTATGGATATAGAGCGACTAATCCTTTTAGAGGTACACATAATGTTTCTGTGAGATTATCCTTCTAGTAGGGAACTTACAGATATCTTCATAGTGTTAGAAAAACTATAATAGAACGTTTCCGTATTTTTACGGGAACGTTTTTGTTTTTATTCACATACAAAAGAATTTTTTATGGCACTTTTTTCTTACATGACTCAAGAAGGTTATGATAAACTAAGAGAAGAATTAGATCAACTTAAGACTACAGGTAGAGCTGAGGCTGCAGCTGCAATAGCTGAGGCCAGAGAGAAAGGAGATCTATCTGAAAACGCTGAATATGACGCAGCCAAAGATGCTCAAGGTATGCTTGAAGCCAAAATCAATGAATTAGAAAAGGCCATGTCAAGTGCCAGAGTTATAGATAAGAGTGAATTAGATACCTCTCAGGTAACTATTCTATCGTTAGTAACTCTCATGAACCTCAAGAGTAAAAAAGAAATAAAATATCGACTTGTATCAGAAGCTGAAGCCAATCTTAAAGAAAAAAAGATCTCTGTCAATTCTCCCATAGGAAAAGGCTTATTAGGCAAGAAGGTCGGTGAGATAGCTGAGATTGTAACTCCAGGTGGTGCTATACAATTTGAGATATTAGACATATCACTATAGTCCTCTATGGCAAGTATATTTTCTAAAATTATAGCTGGTGATATACCATGCTATAAGATAGCAGAAGACGATAACAACTTTGCTTTTCTTGATATTAATCCAGTAGGCAAAGGCCATACGTTAGCTGTACCTAAGATAGAAGTCGATGACATATTTGACCTATCTGATGATGACTTAGCAGGGCTGCATTTATTTTCAAAGAAGGTATCACACGCAATAAAAAAATTAATCCCTTGCAATCGCATAGGAGTCACAGTAATAGGTCTTGAGGTCCCTCATGCACATATTCATCTTATACCTATCAATGGATTACTTGATATGGATTTTACAAAAGAAAAACTTAAGATGACTGATGAGGAATTACAGTCATTGAGTACAGAAATTTCGACGGCTTATAAGGCTATGTTTTTCTGACCCTTTTAGGATTATCTGATATAAACTTCTTCCAGCTATTAGTAGACTTTGTTATAGGTCGTCCGTTAGATATCTGCTGGTGGTGACAGACGGCGGTAGCTAATGCGTCAGTGGCATCTAGATAGTGCTCATTAATAGTAAAGTCAAGTCTATGATTGAGCATTGCAGCGACTTGCTCCTTAGAAGCATTACCATTACCTGTTATAGCCATCTTTATTTTCTTAGGAGAATATTCTATGACATCTATACCCATCGTAATAGCAGCTGCCATAGAGACACCCTGAGCTCTACCGAGCTTAAGCATAGACTGAACATTCTTGCCAAAAAATGGTGCTTCAATAGCCATCTGGCCAGGTAAGTGCAGTTCTATAATTTCTTGTAGTTGAAGATATATCTCTTTGAGCTTAGTATAGTGATCTTCGAATTTTTGCAGTTTGATGACACCAATATCTTTTACAATAGGTTTTTTAGGACCGTAATCTATGATTGCATATCCCAATACATTTGTACCAGGATCCACGCCGATTATTTTTGTATTCTTAGCCAACAGTCAAGTTATATTACAAATCTACATTATATGTAATCATAATGTGCTGTACAAACTGTTTATTTGTGATAAGGGAGATGAATATTATGGCTAAGACAATTAATATAGTTCTTAAACTTCTGATCGTTATAGTATTCGGCTATATGGTCATCAAGTACGTAAGCGGTGATAGTCAGGTATATTTTGATTTGGTATTACTCAGTAATGCATTATCAGAACGCTGGTATTTGTTGCTTTCATCGATTGTATTAATGCCACTAAACTGGATCTTAGAATCGCAAAAGTGGCGTACTGTTATGAATAGCTATACAGCTGTTAGTTTTCGTACTTCTATTGTTTCGATTCTGTGTGGCATTACTTGTGGCTTAGTGACACCTGCGAGAGTAGGAGAATTTATGGGGAGGCTGCTTAATGTAGCAGGAGAAGAAAAAAAAATATCACTCTATTCTTCATTTATATGTTCGCTTTCGCAAAATGTAATAACTCTTACTATTGGATTAATAGCAAGTATATTATTTGTGAGAAACATCAGTGAACTAACAATTACTACTCAACAATTAGCAATCGTTAATTCTCTAATTATTGTTGCCGTAGTAAGCCTTTATTTTTTTCATCACAGAATTCTTTCGCTATTTTCAAATACAAGATTTTATAAGAATCATTTACACTTCGTAAGAGATAGAACTGCGAATAAATCATTACTTTATAAGGTGCTCTTTTTATCTCTATTGCGATATATTGTATACGCTACACAGTATATTTTGATTCTCATGTTTTTAGAATCGTCAGTGCCCATATTTAATAACGTAATAGCAGTGTGCACTATATTCTTAATTCAATCAAGTATTCCCTTGCCTCCTTTGATGGGCTTATTAGCAAGAGGTGAGATAGCCATTCTTATCTTAGGTTTACTATCTTACAACGGCACTACGGCATTAATAGCTGCTGGATTACTTTGGGTAATAAATTTGATAATACCTTCGTTAATTGGCTTAGGCTATTTATTGAAAATGAATATATGGAAGTCTCTAAATTCTTAATGAAATATATACTTAATAGAATAGCGTTACTTCTACTTATTGTAATAGGAGTAGGGAGTAGTGATGTATTATCGCAAGAATTGGATATACCTGAAATTGCTTTTTCAGATGGAGAGCGAGTTGTATACAAGGTTTATTATAACTGGAAGTTCGTATGGATACCCGCAGGTGAGGTTACATTTTTGGTTACAGAAAGGGATGATCATTTCAATCTTTCAGTAAGTGGTATCAGCTATGAAAGTTATGATTCATTTTTTAAAGTTAGAGATTATTATGTAAGTAGAATAGACAAGCAGACTCTAATACCCTCTAACTTTAAAAGAGATATTTTGGAAGGTAATTACCAGAGATATGATAGCTTATCATTTGACCAAGATAAATATGAACTGACTGAGTATTTTGGAAGAACTAAAGAGACAGCCAAGGAATTTGAATTTCAATTAGAAGGTAAAGTTTTAGATATGGTTTCTGCGATATACTATATGCGGTCTTTACCCAAAGATATTTATCAAGAGGAGCAAGATATTGACTTGCAGATATTTTTTGATAAAGAGTTATTCGATATACATATTAGCAATAGAGGAATGGTCGATAAGAAAATCAAATCTGTAGGAAAAATATCTTGTATTCACTTACAACCTGAACTGATCTCAGGTTATGTATTTGAAGAAGGTGACGTGATGGATATATGGGTATCCTCAGATGATAATAGAATTCCTATTCAGATTGAATCACCTATTAGTTTTGGTTCAGTCAAAGTATTACTTAAGTCCGTAGAAAATCTTAAGTATCCCTCTTCACTAATAGACCTATACTAATGAAAAAATTAAATCTTGTAATTTTCATAGTGCTTTTACTTATTGGAAGTTTATCATTAGGATACTTTCTTGGATTCAAATCAGAAATGTTTAAGTCCCGAGAAGTAGAGTCTGCCCAGGTAATGTTAGAAAAGATTTCTAAGGTATTTAAGATGGTCGCTGTCGAAGGAGAAGTATCAGAAATCTATGATTATAAAGCATATCAATATCTGGATGTAAGCCTTCTTAGGAAAAAAGCATTGGTTAGAGTTAAGGCTAAAGTCTCTATAGGGTATGATCTCGATAAGGTAGAATTTGTCATAGACGAATCCTCCAAAACTATCAAGATGAATAATTTTCCTGAGCCAGAAATTCTTTATGTAGAGCACGACTTAGACTATTATGATATACAAGAGAGTATGTTTAATGAATTCTCTGCTGAAGACCTCTCTAAGATCAATAAACGGGCTAAAGACTATGCAGTTACTCTAATAGAAAAGGGGCCTTTATTTGATAAAGCCAAAGAGCAAAAACAAGAAATCATGAACTTGCTATCAGATGTGTGGAGTCAGACAGGATGGACACTTATTGTAGAAGATAATATTCTGCAAGGATAAGATTATTAAGTATGTCGTACTTAGATAGTATATAATGATAATATAATAATTAACTCTTTGCTTTAGATTTGATTTTATATTTTTAGCATTAAGTCTCATAATATTTTGAATTGCACAGCCAAAGTATCATTATCAAACCAGGTAGCGACACCGAAAACTTAGATAAAAGGATATTTTTGAATTGTATTCTTTCTTACTCTAACGCTTCATTGGCTGTGCATTCATTTATGACCATGAAGAAGTATGCAAATGCGACAAGCTTCTAAAAAACACTATATTTTGTTATTGAAGTCTAATTCTGCGATAATTCAACTATTTTACCATCCAATTCAATCAATTCTATGAAAACTCTTGACAGTCCACTGGACAATCAGCCGCAGTTATGGGGACATCCTATTGGGCTCTATGTACTCTTCTTTACAGAAATGTGGGAGCGATTCTCTTATTATGGGATGCGAGCTATTTTGGTCCTATATATTACAACTAAGACAATGGATGCTAACCCAGGTTTGGGTTGGTCTGCAACAGAAGCCCTAAGCCTCTATGGAACTTACACGATGTTAGTGTACGTCATGTCAATACCTGGAGGACTAATCGCAGATAAGATTATGGGTCAGAAAAAGGCCGTTTTGTTGGGGGGATTCATACTCATTTTAGGGCATAGTATCTTAGCCATCACACAAGATTGGGCCTTCTACACGGGGCTTGGATTAATTATATTGGGAGTCGGACTGCTTAAGCCTAATATTTCTACCATGGTTGGCGGCTTGTATAAGCAGGGTGACGAGAGAAGAGACAAAGGATTCACAATATTTTATATCGGTATTAATGTAGGTGCTTTCTTAGCAGGAATTATTGTAGGTGGTGTCGGAGAAAAAATAGGATGGCACTATGGTTTCGGTTTAGCCGGCATTGGTATGTTATTAGGAATGTTGGTTTTTATGTGGGGTCAAAAATACCTTGTGGGTGTGGGTGACTTTATTGGAAATGATGACAATCCTGACAAGGAGCATATGAATAGGCCATTATCGAAAATAGAGAAAGATAGAATGTTGGTTATGTTTCTTTCATTCTTATTGATCATTGTTTTCTGGGGAGCCTTTGAACAAGCTGGTGGTTTAATGAATATTTACGCGGATACAAAAACAGATAGAATGTTAATGGGATGGGAAGTCCCTGCATCTTGGTTTCAATCTGTTAACGCATTCTTTATCATTACTCTTGGTACAGCGGTAGCTGGATTTTGGTATAAGTGGAAACTGAAAGGTAGAGAAGGGTCTTCTCTCTTTAAAATGGCGATAGGGATTATCATCATGGGAGTTGGATTCTTATTTATGCGATTTGCAGCTGAGCAGTATGAGGCGACAGGATCTTCTGCAATGTATTGGTTGGTATTAGCATATTTGTTACATACTATAGGTGAGTTGTGTGCATCGCCCGTGGCACTTTCATTTATCACAAAACTTGCCCCCGTTAAGTATGGATCCTTTATGATGGGTGCATATTTTGCTGCTACTGGCTTAGGTAATAAGCTTGCCGGTTGGGTAGGATCAAGTGCAGAAGGAGCTGGAGAAAAAGCCGTTTTTACAGGAGTATTTTTCTTTACTGTAGCGGTAGGAATAATAGTATTGTTATTGCTTAAGCCACTCAAGCGACTTACACATGGAGCAGAAGATTTAGTATTAAATGATCATGATGAGGCAGAAGGATTCGAATTGGGTGCTAAGAACGAGCTAATAGATAGAAACTAAAATATAACCAACTTACTACTAATATGGACGACTTACTGGATAATAATTTAGAGGATAAATCATTTAATGGAGTAGAGATAAAAGCAGAAGTTCTCGGACATCCATCACAGCTTTTTGTATTGTTTTTTACAGAGATGTGGGAGCGATTTTCATACTATGGAATGAGGGCCTTACTCGTCATTTTTCTCACTGGTGCAATTACTGGAGATAATCCTGGTTGGGGTTGGGATAGGGCTGCTGCTTTATCACTTTTAGGGACATATGCATTAGCGGTATACCTTACACCTATTGTAGGAGGATGGCTTGCTGATAATAAAATAGGATATCGTAACGCAGTGGGTATAGGTGCTTTACTTATGACATTAGGTCATGCTTCGATGGCTATCGAGACACCGACTGCTCTTTATATAGGTATCGCTCTTCTTATATTCGGTAATGGTTTTTTTAAACCTAATATGACATCAATCATATCTAAACTATATGATAAGCATCCTGAGAAAAAAGATGGTGCCTATACTATTTTCTATATGGGGGTCAATGCTGGTGCATTCTTAGGAATTATGCTTTGTGGTTACCTCGGCGAAAAAGTAAGTTGGAGTTGGGGATTTGGATTGGCAGGTATATTTATGTTCTTAGGTATGCTGCAATTCTGGTTTGCACAGTCATTATTTGGTGATATAGGTGCTAAGCCTTCTGCTGATAAGAATGATAATGTAATTCTTAAAGAAGGCGAAAAGCTTAATCCGTTTACAATTATAGATAAGGTTTTGATCGCGATATTTTGCTTGCTCTCAGTAGTCTGGATATTAAATGATCCACTGTCTACAATAGGTGGCTATCAGATATTACCAGGGGGAGCTCATGGCAATGTTGCTAATTATGTCATACTGGCTGCATTGGCTTGCTTCTTTATAGTCTTAGTGATGAGACTCACTAGGTATACACCGATAGTCCGAGACAGACTTATAGCGGTTGCAATTTTTGCATTCTTTACTGTTTTCTTTTGGGCTGCATTTGAGCAGGCTGCAGGCACGTTGCCTATCTTTGCTAATGACTATACTCAGAGAGCTCTCACCGGTGGTTCTGCGACAACTTTCAAGATTATAGACTTAATGGTAACTATCATACCGTTACTGATAATTACGTGGGTTCTTATCAAATTATTTATAAAAACATTTTCAAGAATCTCTCTGTCAAACATTATTCTCGGGATAAGCTTTCTTATTGTATGGGCAATAGTGGGTTATAAGATCTTTAATGAATTTAGTAGTCAAGGTACAGAGGTGCCAGCAACTTGGTTTGGTATACTTAATTCGTTGTTTATAATAATGTTTGCACCGTTATTTTCTAAATGGTGGGAGAGTAAGTATAATCCAAGTGCTGCATTCAAGTATGGTTTTGGCTTGATACTATTAGGTATAGGATTTGGATTTTTAGTGTTTGGTTCATTATCTATTGCGCAGGGTGCACAGACAGCCTCAGTGAGTATGATGTGGTTGGTATGGGCTTATCTCTTCCATACTCTCGGTGAATTATGCTTGTCCCCTGTAGGTTTATCATACCTAAGTAAATTGGTGCCGAGTAGAATGATAGCATTCATGTTTGGTATTTGGTATTTAGCTATTGCTATAGGAAATAAGTTAGCTCATACACTTGGAGGAATGATAGATCAGATAACTTCTGATTATTCTTTGGCTACGTTTTTTGGAATTTTTACAGCTGTTCCTATCGCAGCGGGCCTACTTGTTATGGCACTGAATCCACTACTTAAGAAACTAATGCATGGAGTAAAATAGTATCTAACAATTTATAGGAATGAAAATACTTGTAATTATTTCTACTATTGTTTTCAATGCGAGTCTTATGACTGCTCAAGAGGAAGAACTTTGGACTTCCTCTCTTCCTAATTTCATAGGGCTGTCTGCAAGTTACTCTACATCAACGAATGATATCAGTCCTAATATAATAGGAGGTACAATAATTATCTCTGACTCAGGAGCTGAGACAAAAACAACAAGTTATTCATTCAGTGCATCGGGAGGGGTATTCCTTAACGATTGTGTTGCAGTAGGTCCAATCTTTTCCTACGATTATATTGGATTTAATTCTCAGTCCTTAGGACTTTCGACAACAGTCGGCTTACCTTCTTCTATCTCTATGAATGAGAGGATGGATAGAAACCTTTCAGCTGGATTTTTTATGAGATATATCTTCAATCCCAAAAATAGGCTTCAGGCATATCTTCAGCCATCCTTGAGTTATGTAAATGGACAAAGTGATGTTACTAATATATCTTCAAGTCTTACTCAAGCCTCAGAAGAAAAATCAAATGCCGTATTCGCTAATGTAAGTTGTGGACTTACTTTTAATGTTACATATAATTTCAGATTGATTACTAGACTTGGAGGATTGACTTATGAAAATGGTAGCAGAGATATAACGTCGATAACTTCTGGAGTACTCATTACGGGAGGAATGCCATCTACAAATATGATGAGTCAGGTCGAAGAGACAATTGACTTCTCAAGTTTTACCACAAATTTTAGCATAGCTAATATTCAGTTTGGAGCCGAATATTTATTTTAATAGGATCACTCAGATTCCTTATTTTTTACAAAGTAGGAATCCAAATAAGCCCCCCTCTTGTTGATGATCTTTACTGCCAGTCATTTTATACAATGATTATAGATAATCTATTCGCAAAAGCGTAAAATATTTTACGCATTCATTTAGTTAATTTTGTATTTGTAAAAATTAAGAAATAGATGAAAACACTTGCGGGTATCATTTTTATATTCATAATCAGTCTCTTATCATGTACTGACTCACCTATCGGTAAGAATGCACCTGATGTCAGCCATATAGACTTAGATGATGTAAGCTTAATAAGATATGATAAGTTAGTAGAAGCTATGGATACTAATGATATCGAAGCGTCATATAAATCCTTGATGGATCAACATCCAGAAATAACAGATTTATACTTTAACAAACTTTTGAATTTTTCTGCTGAAGCAAAAGATAGTTTTTATATCTATATCAAAGATTTCATAACTGCAGAGCCTATCACATCGTTACAAAAAACTGTAGATCTAAAGTACCCAAATATCAAGTCTCAAAAATCAGATTTTAATAAAGCCCAGAAATATCTTAAGTATTATTTTCCAGAGTATGTTATGCCTAACTTTTATACTTATATAACAGAGTTTGGATATCAGACGATTATATTTAGTGACGGTGATAAGGACGGTATTGGTATAGGGTTAGATATGTATCTTGGTAGTGATTTTGATTACAAGCAAGTCGATCCTAAAAATCCTATTTTCTCTGATTATCTCACCAGTACTTACAATGAAAACTATATAGTCAGAAATGCTATTGAGATCATTATCTCTGACCTGATGGGGCCTCAAAAAGGGAAAAGAATGCTGGATCAAATGCTCTACAAAGGTAAGAGGTTGTACCTAACAGAACAGATACTTCCTTGGGTCGCTGATAGTATTATTATGGAGTACACAACTGAGGACATTAAATGGGTAGAAGATAATGAGCTTCAGATATGGGATTATTTTTTAGAGAATAATCTTATTTACGAGACCAATCATCTTCAGATAAATAAATTCCTTAATCCAAGTCCAAATTCGCCAGGAATGCCACCTGCGGCACCGGGAAGAACTGCGACATACATAGGATGGCAGATTGTAAGATCTTATATGCAAAGAAACCCTGAAACCACCCTCCAAGAGCTTATTTCTCTATCAGAAAGTCAGAAGTTATTGGAATTATCAAGGTACAAGCCTAAAAGACGATAAATACCTATTTTTGTAGATCACAAAATTAAAAAAGCATATTATGAGTGATCGAAACATCCCCGTAGTAGACCTTAGCAAATTTAGAGATGGTAACGAAGATGATCGGAAAGAATTTGTCGAAAAACTCGGAAAAGCATTTCATGAAGTAGGCTTCGTATGTGTAGTTAATCATGGTGTATCTAAAGATATCGTAGATAGATTCTACAGCTCTTCTAAAGAATTCTTCTCTCTACCTGTAGAGAAAAAGAGATCCTACCTGCTTGATGGTTTAGCAGGACAGAGAGGTTACACTGCATTTGGAACTGAGCATGCTAAGCAATCTAAAGTTGCTGATCTGAAAGAGTTTTTTCAGATAGGTCAATATGTAGATGCAGATCACCCAAGAAAAGAAGAGTATCCAGATAATGTCTTCGTAGATGCTGTACCAGAATTCAGTGATCTATCGGAGAAGTTGTATAAAGCATTTGAAGAGTCGGGATCTCATCTGTTGAGAGCTATAGCACTGTACCTTAATCTTGATGAGCATTATTTTGATCAGTATATTAAGGATGGTAATTCTATCCTAAGAGCAATACATTATCCGCCTATCACTCACGAGCCAGCAACTGCAATAAGAGCGGAACAACATGAGGATATTAATCTGATAACGCTCTTGGTAGGAGCATCAGCAGGAGGACTACAACTACTGACTTCTGATAACGAGTGGCTTGATATCACGCCAGAAGAAAATGAGATCGTTATAAATGTAGGAGATATGCTTCAGCGACTGACTAATAATTATTTGAAGTCAACAACACACAGAGTTGTTAATCCTCCAAAGCATCAATGGCATATTCCAAGATTAAGTATTCCATTCTTTTTGCATCCTCGCAGCGAGATGGACTTAACCTGTCTCGACAGTTGTGTTACTGAAGAAAAGCCATTGGCATATGAGAGCACTACAGCAGGAGAATATCTTGATGAAAGACTCAGAGAAATAGGATTAAAAAAATAGGCGGTTATACTACAGATAATTAAAAGTAATATCTGAATATGGAGCAATTACCATGCTTTTTAGATTAATATTGAATAATTTTTTTTGTAAAATATTGTAATAAGCTAAGAACAACTTGCTAAGTTAAGACTTAGTTTATTTTGATTTTTAATATGAAAAAAAGTAATATTTCTGGTCAGCGCCGTAATAAGTACTGGCAGTATAGCCTTGTCAAATGCGAGTGGGTGGCGGGAGCGGCACAGAGTAGAGCCATTAATTTGACTTGATTTTTTGTTTCGTTTTTTATCGAAGAAAAAATGAAAGCCATGCGGCGAGCTTAAATAGCGAAGTCTTATTAAACTCTGCAATTTCTTAAACATAGAATTGTAGAATACTCACTGAATTATATAATAAAAAGTATTAAAAGAAAGTCAAAAGTCTGATTCAGTAATTGTAATCAAACTAAGTTTTCAAAGTATTCATTACAATAGTTAAAAAACATAAAACCTAACGATAGGAACACACATATGGGAAAGTATAAAGAGTATAAAGGATTAGACCTTCCAACAATAGATAAAGAGATTTTAGACTTTTGGACAAGAGAAGATATATTCAAGAAAAGTATGTCTGAGAGACCAGAAGAGAATAGCTATGTTTTCTATGAAGGTCCGCCATCAGCTAACGGTAAGCCTGGTATACATCACGTGATGGCCAGAGCTGTTAAGGATATGTTCTGTAGATTCCACACCATGCAAGGTCAGCGTGTAGAGCGTAAGGGAGGCTGGGATACTCACGGTCTGCCTATAGAATTAAGTGTAGAAAAAAACCTTGGTATCACTAAGGAAGATATCGGTAAGAAATTAACTGTCGAGCAATATAATCTTGAATGTCGGAAGACAGTCATGCAGTTCAAAGATCAGTGGGATGAGATTACAAGAAAGATGGGGTATTGGGTAGATTTAGATAATCCATATATCACATTCGATAATAATTATATTGAGTCTGTATGGTGGTTACTACGTAAGTTGTATGACAAAGATCTCATGTACAAGGGCTATACAGTACAGCCTTATTCTCCAGCAGCGGGTACAGGATTAAGCTCTCACGAACTCAATCTTCCAGGCTGCTACAAAGATGTCAAGGATCTTTCAGTCACTGCACAATTTAAAGTGACTAAGGACGAAAAATCAGCTGCGTTATTTGAAGGGCATCCTAATCATGTTTACTTTATCGCATGGACAACTACACCATGGACACTGCCATCTAATTGTGCTCTTGCCTTAGGCGCTAAAATAGAATACAGCCTCATTCAGACTTTTAATACCTATACTAAAGAGCCAGTGACTATTATCATGGCGACTGAATTAATCAAGAAGTATTTTAAGGAGGAAGGAAAAGACATAGCTATAGAAGATTATGATCCATCAAGTAAAGTCATTCCTTATAAAGTCATATCTACATTCCGAGGAAAGGATCTTGAAGGTATCCACTATGAGCAATTAATGCCTTATGTACAACCAGAAGAAGGTGATGCATTCAGAGTTATTTTAGGAGATTTTGTTTCTACTGAAGATGGTACCGGTATAGTACATACGGCATCTGTTTTTGGGTCCGATGACTATAGGGTCTGTATGCAAAATAATGTTCCATCTATTCTTGTGAAGCGAGGAAAGGAACACATGCCTCTTGTAGATACTCAAGGTAAATTTGT
>CAZBXL010000003.1:84293-100703 GCA_964495785.1 uncultured Saprospiraceae bacterium
ATCAACTGGAAGCCGACACACACGGGTACAGGTAGATTTCAGGTTTGGTTAGAGAATCTCTTAGATTGGAATTTATCAAGGTCGAGATTCTGGGGTATTCCATTACCGATATGGAGAACAGAAGATAAAGAAGAAGAGATTTGTATTGGTTCGATAGAGCAGTTGGCAGAAGAGATCACCAAAGCGAATAAAGCCTTAGGATTATCTCAAGAGACACCTCCTGATCTGCACAAACCTTATATAGATAAGGTCACGCTAGTGAGTCCAAGTGGTAAGAAAATGCAACGTGAGTCAGATCTTATAGATGTATGGTTTGACTCTGGCTCTATGCCTTATGCACAATGGCACTATCCTTTTGAAAACGAAGAGAAATTTAAGAGAAATTTTCCTGCTGATTTTATTGCTGAGGGTGTAGATCAGACGAGAGGATGGTTTTATACTTTACACGCTATAGCTACAATGGTATTTGACAGTGTCGCGTATAAGAATGTAGTGTCTAATGGATTGGTCCTTGATAAGAATGGTCTTAAGATGTCTAAGAGGTTAGGTAATTCTGTAGATCCATTTGAGACGATTGACAACCACGGCGCCGATGCGACAAGATGGTACATGATGTCTAATGCGAATCCGTGGGACAACTTAAAATTTGATATCGCAGGTATAGAAGAAGTAAAGCGTAAGTTTTTTGGTACTCTATATAATACCTATTCATTTTTTGCATTGTATGCTAATATTGATGGTTTTGATTTCAGTGATGAATTTATAGCCTTGAGCGATCGAAAAGAAATAGATCGTTGGATTATTTCATTATTGAATACGCTAATAAAAGAGGTAGAGGCAGACTATGCCGATTACGAGCCGACAAGAGCAACTCGTAAGATCCAAAGTTTTGTAGAAGATCACCTTAGTAACTGGTATGTAAGGTTATGTCGAAGAAGATTTTGGAAAGGAGAGTATACGGCTGATAAAAAAGCAGCTTATCAGACATTGTATACTTGTCTATTAGAAGTCTCTAAGTTGATGGCGCCTGTATCTCCTTTCTTTGCAGATTGGTTATATAGAAATCTTAATACTGCAACGGGATTAGAGAAACATGATTCTGTACACTTAGCCTTATTTCCGGATTCAGATGGTGCTCTTATCGATAAGGCCTTAGAACAAAGAATGAGTTATGCTCAGCGTATATCGTCTCTTGTATTATCATTACGTAAGAAAGAAAGCCTCAGAGTACGACAACCGTTAACTAAGGTGCTTATACCTATTCTTGATGAAAAATTCCAAACACAAGTACAGCAAGTCGAAGATCTAATTATAGCAGAAGTCAATGTCAAAGAAATAGAATACATCACAGATAGCGCAGGTGTCATCAAGAAAAAAATCAAACCTAATTTCAAGACCTTAGGTAAGACCTTAGGTAAGAATATGAAAGATGCTTCTAAGTTGATTGGCGCATTCACACAGGATGATATTGCTGCCTTAGAAAAGGATGGTTCTTATAATCTGTCTGTTAACGGAGAGAGCTATGATCTTTCTCTTTCTGATTTTGAGATTTCTGCAGAAGAGATTCCAGGATGGCAAGTTGCACAGGATGGTGATATCACAGTGGCCTTAGACATTAAACTGACGGACGATCTACTTGCAGAAGGTATGGCGAGAGAGTTAGTTAACCGTATACAAGGTATCCGTAGAGATACAAATCTTGATGTGACGGATCGTATTAATATCGAACTGCAGGATCACAAGTTGATCCGCAGTGCAGTCACTCAATATGGTGATTATATCAAGGCTGAGGTGTTAGGTGATGAGTTGACATTAACTGAGATGTCAGAAGGTACAGAGATAGAGTTACCTGGTGATGTGAAGTTGCTTGTTGGGATTGGAAAGGTTTGAGGGTAATTTTCAGTTGATCGTTAACGAATAGTTTATGAAAATTTCTTAAGAATTATTAATTAGGTTGAGCCTCAAATAATTTTTGAATCGAACTAAATTCCAAATTAACTTTATCTGCTCTTGAAAGTCATGACCTAATCTCAGATTCCTTAATCTGTCAAGTTCACTTATGAGGTATCTTATAATGAGTTCTTCTGATACAATAGCTGAGTATAAGTCTTGGCGAAGGTGATATCCGTTTATCAGTATGTATACCATGCTATTCTTCCCTCTATTTTCATAGAAGTTTATTTGAGATAAATACAGATATAAAAACTCTAAAGTGTATTTATCTACCCATTTGATTGTAGAGATGTTTGTCTTTAGAAGAGAAGGTGGGTATGAGAAACCGAACATAATCTATCATACTAAATTTACAATATTATATAAATAGTGATATTGAATTATTCTCATTCCTAAAGTATGTGTAGCCTTAGAAAAAAAGGTATAATCAAATACACGGCTCCTATGTTACAAATAAAAAGTATTGAATAATCTAAATTACTTAGTTAAAAAGTCTACAGTATTGTTGAATAGCAAAATAATAGTCGTAAATGATCAAAGTATTTAAAACAATTATATACCTTAACAATTTTAACTAAGATCCCAAAAATGGTCCACCCCTACAGCCTATTTACAGACTTTGATCTAAACCTATTCGCTGCGGGCCATCACACACAATTATATGAGAAGTTTGGAAGTCATATCGTAGAACATCAGGGTAAGAAGGGTGTCTATTTTTCTGTATATGCACCCGCTGCTAAGAAAGTAGAAGTTATTGGTGGATTTAATTATTGGAGTGGTGAGAATCATGAACTCTTAGTCAGATGGGATGGTAGTGGTATATGGGAGGGGTTTATTCCAGATATTGGAAAAGGGGAATTATATAAATACAGAATTTATTCTAATAATGACTTTAAGGTTCGAGATAAGTCAGACCCCTATGCACGCAAGTATGAGATGCCACCTAAGACTGCCAGTATCATATGGAGTGACGATTACAATTGGACTTCAGGTCAATGGGATGAGAAGAGATATGAAGTAAATAAATTAGATGCACCTATAAGTGTATATGAAATACACCTTGGTTCTTGGAAGAAAAACCAAGAAGGACATTCATTATCTTACAAAGAATTAGCTGTTGACCTTGTAGAGTATGTCTATGAGATGGGATATTCTCATGTGGAGTTCATGCCAGTTATGGAGCATCCTTATTATCCATCATGGGGTTATCTGTGTACAGGTTTTTTTGCAGCTTCAAGCAGGTATGGAGATCCAGACGATTTAAAGTTTTTGATAGATGCATTTCATAAAAAAAATATCGGCGTCTATTTGGATTGGGTACCTGCCCATTTTCCTGATGATGAGTATGCATTAGCTGATTTTGATGGGTCGTGTTTATATGAGCATCCGGATAGAAAGAAAGGCTATCACCCTGACTGGAAAAGTCTGATTTTTAATTATGAGAGACCACAGATAGTTTCATTTTTAAAATCGAGTGCACATTTTTGGTGTCATGAATTTAATGTAGACGGTCTGAGAGTAGACGCTGTGGCGTCTATGTTATATCTTGATTATTCGAGAGAAGAAGGAGAATGGTCACCTAATGAGTTTGGAGGTAATGAATACACAGCAGCTGTTGAATTTCTAAAGGGTCTTAATGTATCTATCTACCTAGATTTTCCTTACATACAAATGATCGCTGAAGAATCCACTGCATTTCATGGCGTGACACAACCAGTACATCACGGTGGCTTAGGCTTTGGTCTCAAGTGGATGATGGGGTGGATGAATGATACCTTAGAATTTTTTGAAAGAGATCCCATCTATAGGTCATACCATCATTTTGATATAAGTCGTAGTTTGACTTATGCATTTAGTGAGAATTATACCCTGCCTCTGTCTCATGATGAAGTAGTACATGGGAAAAATTCATTGATATATAAAATGCCTGGAGACGAATGGCAGAAATTCGCTAATCTAAGACTACTCTACACATACATGTATACACACCCAGGTATTAAACTATTGTTTATGGGTGGTGAGATAGCACAGACATCGGAGTGGGATGTTAATGAATCATTACCTTGGCACCTCTTGGAATTTGATCCTCATAAAGGCATTCAGAATTCAGTTAAAGCATTAAATGATGTGTATAAAAATTGCCCAAGTCTGTATGAGAAAAATTATAGTCCTGAAGGATTTGAATGGATAGATTATGGTGACACTGCAAATTCAGTTTTAAGCTATATAAGAAAGGGCAATGATAATCATGTTATCATCGTACTTAATTTTTCTCCAGTAGTCAGAGAAAAGTATCGGATCGGAGTAGCGGATGAAGAATATTATACAGAGATATATAATAGTGATAAGAAGACTTATTGGGGGAGTGGAGTCACTAACAAGAGTAAGATAGTAGTTGATACGATTCCTTCTCATGGTAGGGATAGATCTATAGAAATTATAATACCACCTCTTGCAGGTCTAATATTAAAACCAAAAAATTAAATGATTAAAGTACTTCATATCTCATCAGAATGTTATCCTGCAGCTAAGGCTGGAGGTATGGGAGATGTCGTAGGTGCATTACCTAATTATCTTCCAGCTCATAATGTAAGAGCCTCTGTAATTATACCTAAGTACAAGACTAAATGGATCGATGATGCAGACTGCAGACGGATATATTTAGGAACAATAAATTTAGACAATAAGAAAGTAGATTTTACAATCTATGAGTACAAAGAAAGAAAAATAAGATTTCCATTTTACTTCATAGATATTCCTGGATTATTTGATAGAGAAGATATATATCTTGATACCGATGGACACGGATATAAGGATGAACCCGAACGTAATGTGTGCTTTCAGAGAGCCGTCTTACAATGGTTAACTTATTCTGAGTATCAGTTTGACGTATTACACTGTCACGATCATATGACTGGTTTAATTCCATTTATGATACAGAGATGTTATGAGTTTGAATCTTTAAGACAGATCCCATGTTTCTTTACCATTCATAATGGACAATATCGAGGTGTTTTTTCTTGGGATAGAGTAGGGAAATATATCCCAGAATATGATATGCAACATAGAGGCTTATTGGATTGGGACAACCAGATCAATAGTTTAGCTACAGCTATCAAATGTGCTTGGGCGATTAACACAGTATCACCTACCTACATGGAAGAAATAATAAGAGATTCTGATACATTAACGCCACTCTATAATAGTGTCAAAGATAAGTTGTACGGTATTATTAATGGCGTAGATATTATACAATGGGACCCTTCTTACGATATTATGTTAGACCACAATTTATCTGACGCTGATTGGGACAAATTCAAATCTGAAAATAAAAAACAACTTTGCAAGAAGTATAACCTTAATCCTAAATTACCACTCATAGGATTTATAGGTCGCTTTGCTCACCAGAAAGGTGCAGACCTCCTTATATCAGCCTTAGAGCGAGTTCTTTCTAACGGGATGCACGTATCTGCAATGATATTAGGTACAGGTGACAAACAGATAGAACAAGACTTCATCAACTTACGTGACACTTATCCTGAGAATGTAGCAGTAGAGGTTGCATACAATGAAAAGTTGTCAAGGCATATATATGCTGCAACTGATTTTTTAATTATGCCATCAAGATTTGAGCCATGTGGGCTTAATCAATTATTTGCTATGAGATATGGATCTATACCAGTAGTCACAGCAGTAGGAGGATTATGTGATACCGTTCCTGATATACGTTCTGATGGCAATGGCATATCAATAACTAATGTGACTGTTGATGACATTACTACAGGGATCAGTCGAGCGGTAGATTTATATAATGATGTAAGCAGGTATAAAAAACAAAGACTTAAAGTGACAGGATTAGATTTTTCTTGGGACAATTCAGCAAAGCACTATTCAGACCTATATAAAAACTTTTTAAATCAGAAATAATGAAAAATAAAGTCGTTGCTATAATTTTAGGAGGAGGGGTAGGTTCGAGATTATATCCACTAACAAAAGATAGGTCAAAACCTGCCGTACCCATCGCAGGTAAATATAGACTCATAGATATTCCCATTAGTAATTGTATCAATTCTGATATCAAAAAAATGTTTGTATTAACGATGTTCAACTCTGCCTCGCTTAATGCACACATAAAAAATACATATCACTTTGATCAATTCAATGAAGGATTTGTAGATATTCTTGCAGCAGAACAAACTCCATCAAGTGACGAATGGTTTTTAGGTACTGCAGATGCCGTAAGAAAAACTTTAAAGAGAATCAATAGTACAGAATTTGACTATGCCTTGATATTATCTGGAGACCAATTATACAATATGGATTTCGATCAAATATTAAAGGATCACCAAAGTCAAAAAGCAGATATTACAATAGCCACTATTCCTGTTAATAAACAAGATGCTACAGGATTTGGTATTATGAAAGTTACTGGGGAGGGAGAGATTAACGACTTTGTCGAAAAACCTAAATTAGATATTGTCGAAAACTGGACATCAGAATTAGATCAGAAGTACAGAGACCAAGGTAAAAATTATTTGGCGTCTATGGGGATATATGTCTTTAATAGAAATGCTTTAAATGAATTGATATATGGATTTCCAAACTACAATGATTTTGGAAAAGAAATAATACCTCATTCTGTCAAAAGTGAGAAATATAATGTTGTCAGTTACGCTTATGATGGATACTGGGCAGATATAGGAACGATATCTTCTTTCCTAAAAGCTAATCTTAATCTGACCGGTTACTTACCTGAATTTAATCTGTATGGCAATGAGAAGAAAGTATATACACGTGCACGTATGTTGTCACCTACTAAAATATTTGGGACTAAGATTACTCAAGGATTAATATCAGATGGATGCATATGCCACGCAAGTGAATTGTATAAATGCATACTGGGAGTAAGGTCTCGTGTGGGTAAGGATACCGTTATAAAAAGTAGCATTGTCATCGGTAATTCTTACTATCAGACACTTTCTGATTTAGATCAGATGCCTGAGAATGAGCTCTTAGGTATAGGTAATGATTGCTATATAGAGAATGCAATAATTGATCGTAATGTTAGACTCGGTAATGGCGTCAGTATCATAGGTGATGCAAGTTTAGAGGACACAGAGACAGACACTTATTGTATCAGAGAAGGTATTGTAATTGTCAAAAAAGGGGCTTATATACCAAAATACACTAAGATTGGTTTAATAAGGACATAATTCAACTGTTTTAAACTAATCCAACATATATTTGCTTTCTTAAAAATTTGAGGTAGTTCATTTCTACAATAAAAGATAGAGCGTTGAAGCACACCATACAATATACAGAAAGAGAAGGCCATCCTCTTGAGATGACTCATCATGAGTTAACTGATAATTATCTTGAGTGTAGAGATAATAGTGATCTTATACTCAGAATCTATTTCATATCAGATGATATACTCAGGTTCAGATATTCTATAGATGGCCGTTTTGATCCTGATTTTTCTTATGCATTAGATACTAAATATCAGCCACCTAAGCCACAGGTTAAAGTACAAGACTTAGGTGAGTACTTGGTATTAGAAACATCTTCATTAGATTGTAGAATTGCTAAGAAAGGATTTGCAATTAAGATATGCGATAAGAAAGGCCATGTGATCAATGAGGACGAGAAGGGATTCCATTGGGAAAAAAATCTTGAGTATGGTGGCTATATCGTTCAGATGACCAAGGTCCGACAGAAAGATGAAGCGTTTTACGGATTAGGGGATAAGCCATCTGCACTCAATATTGCTGGCAAAAGATTTACAAACTGGTGTACTGACGAGTATGGATTTCATTTAGATACAGATCCTATTTATAAAAGTATACCTATCTATTATGGACTACATAATGGATTTGGTTACGGAATGTTTTTTGACAACACTTTCAGGTCATTTTTTGATTTTGGTCAAGAGAGAAAAGATGTAGTTAGCTTTTGGGCTCAAGGTGGTGAGATGAATTATTACTTCATAGCCGGACCTCAATTGATGGATGTATGTAAGAAATATACCTTACTTACTGGTACTCCTGATATGCCTCCGCTATGGTCATTAGGTTACCAACAATGTAAGTGGAGTTATTATCCTGAGTCTCAAGTACGAGAGATATGCTCTACCATGAGAAAGTACGAAATACCATGTGATGCTATCTATTTAGATATTGATTACATGGACGGATGGAGATGCTTCACTTGGGACAAGGAACGTTTTCCCGATCCTAAAAAAATGGTGGCAGAACTAAGAGAGGATGGATTTAAAACCATGGTTATCATAGACCCGGGGATTAAAATAGATAAAGAGTACGATATTTTTACGGAGGGTCTTGAGAAGGGATATTTTTGTAAGAGAGTAGATGGTCATTACGTAGAAGGAAAAGTGTGGCCAGGAGAGTGCTATTTTCCAGATTTTACTAGACCAGAAGTCAGAGAATGGTGGGGAGATCTCTATGAAGATCTTATAAGCAATATAGGTGTAGCAGGTGTCTGGAATGATATGAATGAGCCTGCATTGTTTGAAGTAGAAAGTAAAACCTTTCCGATGGATGTGATGCACGATTACGACGGACATCCTACCAGTCATAGGAAAGCTCATAATATATATGGAATGCAGATGGCGAGAGCTACTGCTAAGGGTGTGAAGAAGCATAATAATGGAAAGCGATCATTGATCATTACAAGATCAGCATACTCTGGTTCGCAGAGATATTCAAGTGTATGGTCAGGAGATAATATTGCGAGTTGGGAGCATCTATGGATAGCTGATGTTCAGGCTCAGAGATTAGCTATATCGGGAGTATCGTTTAACGGATCAGATATAGGCGGCTTTATTGAACGACCTACGGGTGAGTTATTTGTCCGATGGATTCAGTTAGGTATTTTTCATCCTTTCTGTCGTGTGCACTCATCAGGTGATCATGGTGATCAGGAGCCTTGGTCATTCGGTGATGAGTATGCTATGCTCTTCAAGAAGTTTATTGAACTGAGGTATAAGATACTTCCATATTTGTATACTGCATTTTATGATTACCATAAGAATGGTACACCTATGTTGCAGCCACTAATATTTTTTGATCAAAGTGATGTAGCTAATATAGATAGAGATCATGAGTTTCTATGCGGTTCTAAGATGCTTGTATGCCCAGTTGCTAAAGAGAAAGAACTAATAACAAAAGTTTATCTTCCGATAGGTAACTGGTATGACTACTGGAATAAGAGTCTGCATACCGGTGGTGCTGTTGTTCCAGTAACCGCAGGTCTTGATAGTATTCCATTTTTTATCAAAGCAGGTGCAGTGATTCCATTATACCCTGTGCAACAATACGTCGGAGAAAAAACCTTTGACACAGTCGAGATGGAAGTATATTACCATAATGGCTCAGAAGAAAGTATTTATTATGAAGACGCCCATGACGGCTATGCATATGAGACAAATGGCTATAGATTGTCAAAATTCTATAATGTAGGTACAGACAACAATGTGATTATTACTCAGAACATTGAGGGAGACTTTAACGCTCCGTATTCAAGTTATGCACTTAAGATGATAGGTGTTCCATTTGAGATAAGTAAAGTCATGTGTGACGGTAATGAAGTTTCTTACGATCCATCTTCGGGAACGTATATGATACCTTACAATTTTGAGAAAATAGAAATATTGTAGTCTTGTTATCTTAATTGATCGATGGCCTGCAATCATCATTCTTAGGTATATTAGTTTTTACTTACTATCTATTGTATTTTTATATAATATGAGAGAACAACTAAGATTATTACTTTTCTTTTTTCTTTTGATCTCGCCGCTGTGTATATCATCACAGAACTCAGATGCAACTTGGCCTACATTCCTACAAAAATCTGGTGATGTCATCCAGATAGGATTACCAGCAGGAGCATTAATGGAGACACTAATCAGTAAGGATAAGGAAGGCTTTAAGCAGTTTAGTATCAGCTTTGGTGTCAACTTCTTAACTACTCATGCACTTAAGAGAATAATAAGAAAAAAGAGACCTGATCCTTCTAATGCTTATAATGCTATGCCCTCAGGGCATACATCTGCATCATTCCAAGCTGCTACATTTATTCACATTAGATATGGATACAAATATGGTATTCCAGCTTATCTACTTGCATCCTATGTAGGTTACTCTAGGGTCAAGGGTGTAGATACTAAACACGATGTATGGGATGTATTAGGCGGTGCCGCATTAGGTAGTCTGACGTCATATCTATTCACGACTACGAAGGACAAAAACCATAAAATAACACCGACTTTAACAACTGGCTCCGTGATGTTAACATTACAAGTAAACATTAAGTAATACTTTTATACTATAAATATTTAATTATGAATAGACTATTCTCTTTGCTTTCACTTGTCATATCTATTAGCTTGTTGTCGACTTTTCACTCATGCGGTGAGCCAGAGGAACCTGAAGAATTGATGGGTATTTCCAGTGATTTTGAACTTGTAGGGAGATGGAATTTTCAGACTGTATCTGGTGACGGTGTCATTTTTGGAGTACCACAATCAAGTACTGATGATAATCCTATGGGTTATGTTGAGTTTCTTGAAGGTGGTATTGGATATTCAGATTTTAACGTTACACTATTAGATCGACCATTCGATTTACAAGATTCTATAGTATGGACACGCCAAAGTATAGATACACTTATTGTCCAAGCCGTTACTGAAGGCAAAATAGATACTTGGCATATTATAGGTGCAGATATGACTAATGTAAATGCAGAATGGCCAATAGATATTGCAGGTAATACAGCTACCCTTAACGCAAAGTTTGTCAAGGAATAAACTTATTCAAATGTCTGTGTCCCAAGGTATAGCCCAGCGCTTATAGCAAGTATACATGTAACGACACTTACGAGGATATTAAGAATAGAGAGGCCGTATTGTCCAGCTTGCATAAGAAGAAATGTCTCGGCAGAGAAGGAACTAAAGGTGCTGAATCCACCACAGAATCCGACGACTCCTAATAATCTTGCATTGACATTCTCGCCTTTTACAAAGAAGTACGATAATAGAAAACCCAAGATTAAACTACTTATGATATTAGCCATAATGGTCTGATAAGGAAAGCCCTTATCTGATGGTGTAATAATAGAACTAATGCCAAAGCGACATAGGGCACCGAGCCCCCCTCCTATAAAAACCAATAAGTAATGCATCAATTTATCTCGTTTAAATCTTTATTGGCAAATCTTCTCGTTCTAAAAAACTGCACTACAAATACTAACAAAGAGGCCACCACAAGTAAGCACATCAATAGCATAAGTGAACCATAAGATTGAAATTTGTATACGAGAAAGATAAAACCAATATTAACAATTATGAGAATCGCTGTAGCTTGCATATGACTATATCCTAAGTCTAATAGCAAGTGATGTATATGGTTTCTGTCTGGTTTAAATGGAGAATTTCCTCTTGCCATTCTTGTTATGAATACCCTCAACGTATCGAATAGTGGTAGTATCAATATACCAACCGCAATGGCAGGAGGTGATTCCATAGCGTATCTCGCATAGGGTGTATCCATAATATATTGATGCTGCTCAATGAAACTAATCGATAATATAGAAGCTACTAATCCGATTAAGAGAGAGCCGGTGTCTCCCATAAATATCTTAGCCGGTGTTACATTATAATATAGAAAGGCAATAACTGACCCTGCTAACGCAAAGGATATAGATGCAAGTTCTATTCTCTCTACCATATAGAACCATGTACCGAAAGTGATAGCCATGAGGACACCTATAGATCCTGATAATCCATTAATACCATCAATGAGATTAAATGCATTGATGATTAAGATAATTATAAATAAAGTGATCGCGATACTTAATAATATTGGCAATTCTGTAATCCCAAAAATACCGTAGAAGCTCGTTATTCTAAGCTTAGAAAAAAATATTAATATGCAGGCCGCAAAAATCTGACCTAACATCTTTCGATTAGCAGATATCGGGTCTATGTCATCCTTAGCACCTATTAAAAAAACGATGATACATGCACAAAGGATATATTGAAGATCACCAAAGTAGCGGAAGGGTGTCCATAGAATGATAGAGAATATCGTCCCAGCAAAGATAGCAATGCCACCGAGAGATGGCGTACTTACACTATGTGCTCGTCGGTCACCAGGTTCGTCTACTAATTCTTTTTTTCTTGCGACGCTTATAATAGAAGGTATAGCAAAAAATGTCAGTAGAAAAGAAGTTATAAATGCTAAGACAATGTCGTACATACAAATATATAGGCTTCATTACAGGTGTCAGAAACACCACTTATCAAGTTGAAGATAGTAGTATTATATGTAATAACTCAATCGGAAACCTTCAATAAAGTCTTGGATTTGAAACATTTGATTGTGTTTTAAACGCTTTCAGTGTCTATATAATGATCTTAGGGTAGTTTTTTATGATAAGAGCCCCGAGTTAAAAACTCTTCTAATTTTACTTTTGTACTTTTATCGAGCATAAGTTTATTAGGTATATTTCACATTAAATACTGTTATTCTTCTCGAGAATATGTCCTATAAAGATCAAATAGACACAGAAAAACTACCCCAACACATTGCAGTGATCATGGATGGCAATGGTCGCTGGGCTAAAATGCACGGCAAACCAAGAATATTTGGTCACCGTAATGGTGTTAAAGCAGTAAGAGAAATATCTGAAGCTGCTGCTGAATTGGGCGTCAAGTATCTGACTTTATATGCATTCAGTACGGAGAACTGGAGTCGTCCTCAGGTGGAGGTCGATGCACTAATGACACTACTCATATCTACAGTAAGAAACGAGCTTAAGACCTTAAATGAGAACAGTATCAAACTTAATGCTATAGGAGATCTTAGTAAACTGCCGCCTAAGACGCATAAGACGCTTCTTGAGGGGATGAAGGATACTACTCATAATGATAGAATGACACTGACGCTAGCACTGAATTACAGTGCTCGATGGGAAATAACGCAAGCTGCTCAGGCCATAGCAGAGTCTGTAAAGACTGGAAAGATAGATATCCAAGATATAAATGATGCGACAGTACAAGAGCGACTTACAACTCATGATATGCCTGATCCTGAGTTAATGATCAGAACCAGTGGCGAGCAGCGTATAAGTAATTATATGTTGTGGCAACTGGCATATGCTGAATTATATTTTACGGACACCTTCTGGCCTGACTTTGATAAAGAAGAATTGTACAAAGCTATAGTGGATTATCAGAGCCGTGAGCGACGTTTTGGACGTATTTCAGAGCAATTGTAGCCATAAGCGACATCAATAAGCACAATTTTAAGTCTATAATCGTGTTAATTACTTGTCAAGCTTGATAATAATATTTAAAGAATCGTTAAAGCATTCAAAAACAAGCCCCAAAGAGTTTAGATTTGCAGCCCTTATACTAGTCTTAATGAATAAACACTACATCTTGCGAGCGTCCACTTTAGTTATAATGTTTGTGATATATACAACGAGTATGTTTTCTCAGCGAGATACAAGTATGTATTCTACTTTTGACTACAGTCAAAAAAGAACATTCAATATTGGAGGCATAGAGGTAGAAGGAGCTAAATCAAGAGACCCTAATGCTATAAAATCTATAGCCAAACTGCGTGAAGGTAAGCAAGTTACCATCCCTGGTGATGATATACCTAATGCCATTAAAGCACTACTAAGATTAGGATTATTCGAGGATGTACAAATTGTCCAGGAAGATATTAAAGGAGACCTAATCTTCCTTAAGATCGTTCTGATAGATAGACCGACCTTATCTAGATATAGTATAGTAGGAGAAGCTAAAAGCAAACATGGAGATCTCACTGATATTATAGATAAAACAGTGTCTAAGGGTAGTATCGTAACTGAAGATCTCAAGAATCTTTTGATACTTAAACTTGAAGAAAATTATATAGAAAAAGGGTTCTTAGATGCAAAGGTAACTATTGATGAGAAAAAGGATGAGGTCAAAGACAATGCTGTCAGACTCGTATTTAATGTCAATAAGAATAACAGAGTTAAGATTGCTAATATCACGATCTTAGGTAACACTAAAGTTTCAGATGTCAAACTCAAGAGAAAACTAAGTGATACTAAGCAAGCAGGGACACTCTTCAAGAAATCTAAATTTGTCAAGGATGATTATGAAGCTGACAAGAAGAATCTGATCCAGTTCTACAATTCTGCAGGATACAGAGATGCCGTTATATCATCAGATACGATGTGGAGATCATTTAATGGAGATCTCAATATAGAATTGACAATAGATGAGGGGGATCGATACTACTTCCGTAATATCACTTGGAAAGGGAATTCTAAATACGATGACCAATACCTATCCGCGATATTAGGCATAGCCAAAGGAGATGTATATGATCCAGAACTCTTAGAAAAAAGACTTTCATTTAGTCTTGATGGCCGAGATATATCATCTCTATACCTCGATGATGGGTACTTATTCTTTAATGTTGACCCTGTAGAGATATCTGTACAGAATGATTCTATAGATCTCCAGATGCAGATGTATGAGGGTGCTCAAGCTACCATAGCTAATGTCAACATTTATGGTAATGATAGAACTCATGAGCACGTTATCAGGCGAGAATTAAGAACAGACCCAGGAGATAAGTTTAGTAGAACAAATATCATCAGGTCAAATAGAGCAGTTACCAATCTGGGGTATTTTAATCCTGAGACTTTCGATATACAAACACCCGTTAATCAGGCTAACGGAACAGTAGATATAAATTATACAGTAGAGGAGAGACCATCTGATCAATTAGAGTTATCAGCTGGTTATGGAGGCCAAGCTAATGGACTGATAGGAACATTAGGTATTACTTTCAATAATTTTTCTCTCTCTAATATTAAAGATAAATCAACATGGAGTCCCTTGCCACAAGGTGATGGTCAGAAACTATCTATCAGAGGTCAGTCTAATGGAAGATTCTTCAGATCATATAATGCGTCTTTTACGGAGCCATGGTTAGGAGGTAAGCGTCCGACTTCATTGAGCGTAGGTATTGTTCACTCAGCGTTTGATCAGTCTTTCTTCGCAGGTGGTTCACTTAATATCACCAGAGGGTTTGTAGGTTTAGGTACTCAGCTTAAATGGCCAGATGATTTTTTCTCAGCCAACCTCACATTAAGTCTTGAGAATATTAAGACAAATGAATTTGGTGGATTCTTTACAGAGGATCCTAATAATCCTGGTAGTTTCGTGGATATTGATAATGGTGATTTTAAAAACTTTACTCTTAATGCGACAATAAGTAGAAGTTCTGTTTCAGAACCTATTTATCCAAGAAGAGGTTCTCGGGTATCATTGTCAGTCCAGTTTACACCGCCATATTCATTATTCAGAAAAGATAATTTCTGGATCTTGACAGATGAAGAAAGAGCAATAGCGACGCAACAACTAATATTAGAAGGTGGTTCTGGAGACCTTCCTACGGATGCTGAAATTGAAGAAAATATTCAGAATATAGAATTAGCTAATAGATTTGAATTCTTAGAGTATCATAAGTGGAGATTTAATGCAGAATGGTACTTCAATATATTTAGCAAATTTGTATTAGCTGCTAATATCAAAACTGGATTCTTAGGTAATTATAATTCTTCGATCGGTATTTCGCCATTTGAGAGATTTGAAGTGGGAGGAGATGGATTATCTAATCAGAATGCAGGAATAACAGGTAAAGATATTATCTCCTTGAGAGGATATGAAGTTTCGGATCTCCCGGAAAATAGTTTCGGTGGTGGTGTCATATTTGACAAGTTCACAATGGAATTAAGATATCCTCTATCACTTAATCCGAGTTCCTCTATATATGTACACTCATTTGTACAAGGGGGTAATATATGGACAAGCTTCGATGACTTTAACCCTTTTGATGTACAAAGAAGTGCAGGATTCGGACTGAGAGTTTTCCTTCCTATGTTTGGACTCTTAGGTTTTGATTATGGATGGGGCTTTGATAAAAATATCACATCTGGCAGTTTTGGCCAGTTTAATATCATTCTCGGTTTTGAACCTGAGTAACCGGTCACGCCGTAGGCGTGATCAGAGCAAGTAAACCTTGCTCTGAAGGTTACGAACCGAAACATCAGTTTCGGCGTATACAAAAGCTGACTTCGGACTTTATGCTTTTGATTATAGATAAATGTAGGCGTGATCAGAGCAAGTAAACCTTGCTCTGAAGGTTACGAACCGAAACATCAGTTTCGGCGTATACAAAAGCTGACTTCGGACTTTATGCTTTTGATTATAGATAAATGTAGGCGTGATCAGAGCAAGTAAACCTTGCTCTGAAGGTTACGAACCGAAACACCTGTTCTGAGCGAACGCAGAGAGTCGAATGGATAGAATGCCTGACCACAGAGTGGTCCAAATATGTTAGAAATCGATTATGTCAATACCATCGACCATAG
>CAZBXL010000003.1:100803-118077 GCA_964495785.1 uncultured Saprospiraceae bacterium
GCATTATGCATATTATGATTTTTGATTGATAGGTATTTAATGTGACCTCTATGAGGTCAAGTTCTTCACAAATTTTAAAACTAACAAATTACAACCTCTCCGAGGTTGACCTCTATTCTTGCCACTACTCTTAATTAGAGGCTTTTTTTTCCTTGGTATTTGTCAGGTATTATTTTAATATTCACAGAGTGGTCCAAATAAGTTAGAAATTGATTATGTCATTACTATCGACCAAAGAGTGGTCGCATTATCTATATTATGATTTTTGATTAATTGGTATTTGATATGACTCTATGAACTCAGACCTCTCACAAATTTTTATAACTAACAAATTACAATCTTTCCGAGGTTGATCTCTATTTCGCGACTACTCTTAATTAGAGGCTTTAGCCATTGTATTTCTTAGGTATGATTTAAATGACCACAGAGTGGTCTAATTATGATAGAAATCGTTTATGTTATTACCATCGACCACAGAGTGGTCGCAATATGCATATGATGATTTTTAATTGATTGGTATTTGAAATGTAGAGAACTAAGTTATGCAGACTTTTGATGATTGCATAATGTCGAAGCGACCGCAGAGTGGTCATACTATTACTACAGATCTTCATAATTAAACTGGTGTGTATAACAACTACCAGCGCTTAACTTGATATGGATATCTTTCCTCGTAGGCCTCTGAAATCATTGATGTAAGAATCTCTCTCAATTGATCTATATTTTCCTTCTTGATAGCAGAGATAAATAAATTATCGTGCTCATAATTGTTTTTAAGTTTCTCTTGTGTCTCTTCGAGGATCTCTGTCTTCACTTCAGGATCAAGAAGCTCATCAAAATACAATTCTCTATATCGGTCAAGTTTGTTAAAGATCATAAGAGTGGGTTTCTCCAATGCATTTAGATCTTTTAGAGTATTATTTACAGTATGTATATGATCTTCATAATGCGGATGTGAGAGGTCGATAACATGTAGAAGAATATCACTTTCTTTCACCTCGTCAAGTGTAGATTTAAAACTTTCAATAAGGTGGTGAGGCAGCTTTCTTATAAATCCAACTGTATCAGAAAGTAAGAAAGGCATTCTACCAAAAACAACTTTTCTTACCGTTGTATCTAGTGTGGCGAACAACTTATTTTCTGCGAATACATCAGACTTCGACAAGACATTCATAAGAGTTGACTTGCCTACATTAGTATAACCTACCAAAGCGACACGAATGAGCTCACCTCTGTTCTTACGTTGTGTAATTGTCTGCTGCTCTATTTTATCAAGCTTCTTTTTGAGTAAACTTATTTTGTCTCTTACGATACGTCTATCTGTCTCTATCTCCATCTCTCCTGGACCTCTCATACCTATACCCCCTCGTTGTCTTTCGAGGTGAGTCCATAGACCTCGTAGTCTTGGAAGCATGTATTGCATCTGTGCTAATTCTACTTGTGTCTTAGCCTGCGCTGTCTGTGCTCTACTTGCGAATATATCTAAGATAAGAGAACTACGATCTACGATTTTTACTTTGAGATGTTCCTCTAATACACTTGTCTGCTTACCTGTAAGATCATCATCAAATATGGCAATGACTATATCATTAGCTTCAATGTATTCTGCAATTTCTTCTAACTTACCGCTACCGACGTATGTTTTAACGTGAGGGTGCTTTAATCTTTGTACAAATTGCTTTATTGTTACTGCACCAGCTGTCTGAGCGAGAAACTCTAATTCGTCAAGATACTCTTTAGATTGTACATCGGTTTGATTCTGTGTGATTAAACCTACAAGTATGGCTCGCTCTGTTTCTTTCTTGAGGCCCTTCTGTTTGTCTTTGCTTACATTCCACTGATCACTCATATTTTTTTATTAATTATTTTTTAACCACTGATAGGGGTTAAGATTTGATTTGCCTTGCCATAATTCAAAGTGTAATACATATTCTCCATTGATACTATTGCAGACACCTATGTTTTCATTAACACCGACGACATCACCTTTACGCTTATTAGCACTTAATAGATTAGAATATACAGAATAATAGTCATTGTCATGTTGTATAATGACGGCAGTATTAGTAGGTGATATATTAGTTACAGTAATCACGGTACCATTATGTATGGATTTTACTTCGCTGCTATTGCTACTCATGTCTATGCCTGAGTTGACGAAAGTTACTTTATTATCTTCAGGATGCTTTTGTTCTCCATATCGTAATTTCATTTTTGCATCTGTTAGTGGCCATGGTATAAATCCCTTCTCATCTTCTAAAGATCTATAATTAGAATTGTAATTAGATGTATACACTTGTGGTTGACCTACCATCAATTGAGCTATTTTTTCATTTAATGATTCTCTCAGGCTGGTTTTTTGATTTAGAACAGCTTCAGTTTTTTGGGTAGAGACTATTTGGTTTTTTAGTTTCTCTTTGAGTTTTTTAAGTTCTGAGGTCAGAGAATCTACCCTTATCTCTTCTAAGGTTAAGCTATGATTTTTACTCAAGAGCAAGGAATCTGTGGTACTAAGAATAACTTGATTTTGTAATGTTGCTCTATATTTAATTAGTTGTGAGATATATGATTTTCGTACTGCATTATTTCTATCATTATTCGGTTCGGATAGTTTCTTCTTCCATGCTTGTTGGGTTAAGTCTATAATCATACTGTCGAGTTGATTTGTTTCACTCTCTTGTATTTTTATATTATCTGTTTTATTCTTTTGCTTAGAAAGTAATTCTATTTCTTTTTTTAGTGTTACAGAGAGATCTCTACTATTTTCTAATTGCTCCTCCATAGCATTGTACCTACTTATATTAGAAGTTTTATTCCGTTTGTATTCTGACAGTAGCTGGGCTGTTTGATTGATGTCCTGTACTAATTTTAAGCGCTGCCTTTCGAGTTCTTGCAGTGACTGAGCATTGCCAGATATGGCAATACAACTAATGAATAATATGGAGATGAGGTGTCTAATAAATTCTGTTATAACTATGAGGAATATTGATATCAACCGGCTTCGAAACGTTGATAGCAATATTAGAAAAATCTAACTCTAAGATAAGATTTTCGTTCGTACTACTTTCTATTTCGTATTGTCGGCTATAAGGGAAGTAGACGTCCTCTTGTATTAACTTATATTCTGCATAACTCCAGCGACCTGTAAGGCCAAACCTATCTATGAAACTTGCTTCTACAAGAAAGCCAGTATAGATATCGTATCGGAGTTCGTGAAGCATTTCATTGATCATAGTCTTGATAACGATGTGATTATCTGTGTAGCTGCTGTCTATGATGTTTTCTCTGGTGACTAAAGGCATAGAAGCAGTTAAGAGGAGTTGGGCATAATTAAAGCTTACGCTGATACCTTGGTGACTATACTCGTCTATACTCTTGATATAATAGTTGCGATTTATTCGATCTATATGTACGACAGAGTCTTGTGTGATTAATGTCCGAGCCCCTTCTACACCTAACTTTTTGACAGCCATGAGCATGGCACTGTCTCTACGTAACCTAAGATTGAGTATACCTTTAATACTTTCTTCTGGAGAACTATACTTTATTTTAGCTTTGGCTTCGTAGGACTTATAGGATTGCGTACTTGATATTATATCAGAAACTGATTTTTTTTTCTGAAGAGGTATGACCTGCTTTGTAGACTTACAGGATATTAAAGTGGCTATTATAAACAGTAAAATTCCATATCTATTACTAATATAGCGATGCATAAAACCTATACCCCTATTTTCTTTTGTAGGCGTTGCTCCTTTGCTCCTAAGTCTATTGCTATCTGCCAGAATTTCTTACTGTTATTTTTGTCTCCTATAGAGTCATAGAGATCACCTATAAGTTCAAGATAGACTGGGTTAGATATTTGAGCTACTTGAATTTTATTTATGAATGTAGAAACTTCTTTCTTATCATTATTCTCTATATCAGACCATAGCTGTGCTAATGTTACAAGATCACTCAGTATGGTATTTTTACCTGATACGAATTTAGCTTCATCAAGATAACTATTGGCTTCTACAGATTTATCATTTTGCTTTAAAGATAGTGCATGTATAATAAATGCGTTCACCTGATTAGGAAAGTAGTCAAGAGCATCATAAGAGACTGTCTCGAGTTTTTCGAAATTTGAATTTTGCCATAAGTTCACCATCCATTGGTCCCATAGAGTATACTTTGTGTCATCGAGCGTTATGGCTTTAGCATAAGATTTCTCTGATGCATTCATGTCGCCTGAGTAGAATAAGACATCTCCTCTCACCGCGTGAGCTTTAGCTGCTGTAGGGTAATTGTCTATAAGATTTTCACTTATAAGCAGAAGTGATTGATTTGACTCAGAGCCTTTTTCCATTTTAGATAGATAAGGCATCAGTTCTTTTATTTTGGTATCTAATGGGATCTCCATGTTATCCATGAGAGGCATGAGACTTGATAGATAGTCTGATGGTGGTCCATCTTTTTTCATGCTTCGACTTTCAGCTTTATTTATAGCAATAGAAGCAGTCGCATTATTAGGATCGATTAGGAGTACTTTCTTGAAGGCCTTTACAGCCTCTTCTTCTCTTCCAAGATCATGCAAGTAGCCGGCAAGATTACTTAAGTATCTTTCGTTATCAGGATAATTATTAGATAATGACTGCAGTGTCGACAATGCTTTTTCTTCTTTACCTGTCTTACTATAGATATCGAATAATCTTCTTGATGTCTCTTCCGTAATACCTCTTTTGGATTGTAATCTCTCGAGAGTTGCTGCCGCTTTATCTGGCATATTAATGTGCAGTTGATTGACTGCGAGATTATGATATAAGACTGGATTATCTTCATCCATAGAAATAAGCGATTGGTACGCGTCTATGGCTTTATTATACTGATCAAAGTTCTCATATATTTCTGCTAGCGTAAGTAAGTACCATTTATTAGAAGGGTCTAATGATGTAGCTTTGAGTGCATTTTTTTGAGCCAGTTCATTATTGCCATTTTTTAGATACGCCCTCGATAACTCATAGTAAGCTGCATCAGATTGCTTATCTCTTTTTATGACTTCTTTTAGTAATTCTATTTCCTTTTCTGTGTCTCCTGTATACTTAGCCACTTGGGCATCTAAGAATAGTGTCTGAAACTCTATGTCGCTTTCAGAGTAGATGTTAGGTTGTGCTGACAGATGAATAGTCAGACAAAATATAGGGAGAAGGAAAATGTATTTATTCATGAATAAGAAAAAAGTTAGTTCTCTAATATCTGTTTTATAAGATTACTCTACATGAGTAATCTTAAGTGTGTTAGTACGAAATCTCTTATGTAACGGCATAGAAGCTGTATTGACTACGATATCCTTTTCCTTTAACAACTTTTTTTCTTTTAAAATTTCAATAGTATCCTCAATTGTCTCATCCGTGCTAGAAAACTTGTCGTAATAATAACCCTTAACACCCCAGACAAGATTCAAGGTGCCTAATAATGGCCTTACAGAGGAGAAGATATAGATATTAGATTTTGGTCTGTAACTTGACACTTTGAATGCAGTATACCCACTCACTGTAATTCCAAGGATGGCTTTAGCTTTTATATTCTCGGCTATTCTTGCGGCGTTAATGCAGATCGTATCAGAATAGAAGGTCGCAGAGCCTTTATTAGGTTTAGGCCTTTTTTCGAGAAGTTCGTAATTTTTTTCAGCCTCTGTGATAATCTTATTCATTGCTTTGACTACGAGGTCAGGATGATTACCAACAGATGTCTCTCCACTTAGCATCACAGCATCGGCACCATCTAATACTGCATTAGCTACATCAGTAATCTCAGCTCTTGATGGACTTGGATTTGATATCATACTTTCCATCATCTGAGTCGCTACAATAACAGGCTTAGCTTTATTCAAGCACCTCTTAATGATATCTTTTTGTATGCCTGGCAGTTTTTCCATTGGTACTTCAACACCCAGATCACCACGTGCTACCATTATAGCATCACTATGGCTGACTATTTCTTTGATATTAGTGACAGCCTCTGGCTTTTCTATCTTAGCTATGACTTTAGCGTAGTGACTGTTTTTCTCTATTATTTCTTTAAGCTCAATGATATCATCAGCTTTTCTGACAAATGATAATGCGATCCAGTTCACGGGTTGAGTAAGCACAAATTTTAGATCTACGAGATCTTTTTCTGTAAGGCAGGGTAGTGATACTTTTGTATCGGGAAGATTCACGCCCTTATTAGAAGCGATATTTGTACCATATAATACCTTCAACTTGACCGTTCTATCAGCGATTTCTATGACTTCTAACTCTAATTTTCCGTCATCTACGAGCACTTTTTCACCGACTTTTACGTCATCTGCAAAACTCTTATAGCTTAGGTATATCTTTTCTCTTGTACCTACACATGGTTCATTGACAAAAGTCAGAATATCACCTTTAATCAATTCTAACTTACCTCCCTCTATCTTTCCTACTCTTATTTTAGGACCTTGAAGATCAGCTAATATTCCTACAGGAACATTATATTTTTCCATTATTGCAGTAAGATTATTGATCACTTGGAGGTGATCCTCGTGGCTGCCATGTGAGAAATTAAGTCTAAATACATCTACGCCTTGCTTAACCAATTCTAACAAATTTTCTGGGCTACTGCACGCTGGGCCTACTGTAGCTACAATTTTTGTTTTTTGTCGAGCTTCTATTTTAATTTCTTTCAAAACTTATTTTTAATGTCTAATAATTAATAGGATTAAAGATATAATACTGTAAGTCAATAATTTATAATTTATTGATTAATATAATATTATTAAAACTAATGCAATATACAATGAACGATTCATTAAATAACTGCGTATGGTAATTGTAGATTTTGCAATTAAAACCTTTGTTGCTACATAACAAATGGTTTAATTTGCTCCACTAATTAAAAAAATTACAATTATGTCAGATATCGCAGACAAAGTAAAACAAATTATAGTTGACAAATTAGGTGTTGACGAATCAGAAATCACTAATGAAGCAAGCTTCACTAATGACTTAGGTGCCGATTCATTGGATACCGTAGAATTGATTATGGAATTTGAAAAAGAATTCGATTTATCAATACCTGATGAGGAAGCTGAAAAGATACAAACAGTCGGTATGGCTGTAGAATATCTTGAAAAGTCAAAAGGCTAAATTTAATTTTCAAATAATTAAAAAAATCCATAAGTCGTCCTTATGGATTTTTTTATCTATTTTTTGTTTTAATTTAATCAATTTCTATCTAGATTATGAAAAGAGTTGTCATCACAGGTGTCGGCGCAATAACGCCCATAGGTAATACATATGCTGAGTATTCAGATGCTCTGTTATCAGGCAAGAGTGGTGCTGCCCCGATCACTAGGTTTGATGCAACTAGATTCAAGACAAGATTTGCTGCTGAAGTTAAAAACTATGATATCTCAGAATTCTTCGAAAGAAAAGAAGGTCGTCGATTAGATAGGTTTTCGCAATTTGCAATGGTTGTTGCAGATGAGGCATTTGTCGACAGTGGATTAGAACTTGATAAAATTGATTTACGAAGAGCTGGAGTTATTTGGGGCAGTGGTATAGGTGGCTTTGAGACGATAGAACAAGACGTAGAAGAAGCAACACTTAATACAGGACCTCCAAGATACAGCCCTTTTCTTATACCTAAACTTATTGTAGATATAGCTGGAGGGCATATATCAATGAAGTATGGCTTTAGAGGAGCAAACTTTACAACGATATCAGCGTGTGCATCATCAAGTCACTCGATATACTGTGCCGTAGATTATATAAGATTAGGCAGAGGTGATGTCATCATCACTGGTGGCTCTGAAGCCGCGATTACCAAAGCAGGTATTGGAGGTTTTTCGAGCATGAAAGCCCTTTCAGAAAGAAATGACGATCCTCAATCAGCGAGTAGACCATTTGATAAAGATAGAGACGGATTTGTACTTGGAGAGGGTGCAGGGGCATTTATATTAGAAGAATATGAACATGCTGTTAAAAGAGGGGCAAGAATATATGCAGAAATATTAGGATGTGGTGCTACGGCAGACGCATATCATATCACGGCTCCTCATCCAGAGGGCTTAGGTGCTTCTGAGGTTATGGAATTGGCGATGAAAGAAGCTAAGATCAATCCATCGGATGTCGATTATATTAATGTACACGGTACTTCTACACCATTGGGTGATGTCGCTGAGGTCAAAGCCATCACTAAGGTGTTTGGTGATCATGTATTCAATCTTAATATAAGTTCTACCAAGTCTATGACAGGCCATCTCTTAGGAGCAGCAGGTATAGCAGAAGCGATTGCCTGTGTCGTGGGGTTAACAAAGGGTGTCGTACCGCCTACAATTAACCACCATACACATGATCCTGAATTAGATAAAAAAATTAACTTTACACTCAATGATGCTCAAGAGCGAGATATAAAAATCGCCATGAGTAACACGTTCGGTTTTGGAGGTCATAATTCTACGGTTATCATTAAGAAAATGTAACATAGACATGTGATTCGAACATTTTATAATTATTATTTATCCCCGGAAAAAGAATTAGCTAGAAAGCTCAAATCCGTATTAGGTTTTGTTCCTAATAATCTACGTTTATTCAAATTGGCTTTTTTTCATAAGTCAATGAATAATAGTGAGATTAAAAGGAAGTCAAATAATAATGAGCGATTAGAGTACCTTGGTGATTCTGTCCTGTCCACTATTGTCGCTGAGTACCTGTATAAGAAATATCCAGGTAGAGATGAAGGATTTCTTACTAAAATGAGGTCTAAGATCGTCAAGCGAAAAACTTTAAATAAGGTTGCCGAGAAGATGGGTATAGATCTTATACTATCTAAGTACACTCAAGGAAAAATGAGCTACTCTATGCTCGGTAATGCATTCGAAGCATTAATAGGAGCCTTGTATATAGAATACGGTTACGAAAAGACAAAAAATTATGTCATCGCCAAGATTCTAATGAAATATTTAGATGTGCATGAGCTCGAGCAAAGTGATGATAACTACAAAAGTCAGCTCTTAGAATGGGGGCAAAAGGAAGGCAAACAAATATCGTATAAACTAATTACTAAGTATAAGTTAGATAAGAGAGATCGCTTTAAGATAGGCGTCTACCTTGACGGAGAAGAAATCTGTATAGCGGAAGACTTCAATAAGAAATCGGCAGAACAAATAGCTTCCTCATCTGCACTTAAGAATCTTAATATTAGAAGTATTAAATAATCTTTTTGGGTGCCATTGTGTTGTAATCGTTTATGAAATAATGTATTAACAAATAGTCACGATGGATTCAGTTACACAAATTGTACTTGGTGCAGCAGTAGGAGAAGCCGTGTTAGGCAAGAAATTGGGAAATAAAGCTATCGTGGCTGGCGGTATCTCTGGAACGATTCCAGATTTAGATGTCTTATTTTCTCCTTTCATGAGTGAAGTCGATGGATTAGCATTTCATAGAGGAATTTCACATTCCATATTATTTGCAATTTTGGGTGGATTATTATTTGGCTGGTGTGCATTCCGTTTTTATAACAGGAAGCGGACACAACTGTCAGGTTATGATAGTACCCAAGGTAGTCTTAGGCAATGGCAGCTTTTGTTTTTCTTAGGTATGTTTACACATGCGTTACTGGATAGTTTTACAATGTATGGTACTCAGTTGTTAGCCCCTTTTTCAGAGTATAGAGTTGCTTTTAATTCTATAGCTGTAGCAGATTTTTTCTATACAGTTCCATTTATATTTTGTTTGATTATGGCGATGATTTCTAAGAAGGGAACACGCCGTCGTCGTCGGTGGAATTATGCAGGTCTCATAATTAGTAGTCTTTACTTACTTTTTACTTTGGCTAATAAATCTTATGTAACTAATAAGTTTGAAAAAGCATTAGCAGAACAAAGTATATCTTATACTGATAAAATTATAGGGCCTACAATATTGACTAACTTTTTATGGAATATTACTGCTGATGCAGGCGATGTCTACTACTCTTCTAAGTATTCTTGGTTTGATACTTCTCCTATTAAATTCGATATCATAAAGAAGAATCATGAGCTTATTGCTGATGCAGGTATTGATAGGACGATAGGTATTCTCAAATGGTTTACTAAGGGATTCTATAACGTAATGACCTTACCCGATGGTAATATTCAGATCAATGATCTACGTTATGGCACCTTTGATAATCCAGATATGACTAAGAATTATATCTTTAGATTTGTGTTACGTAAACAGGATGATGGCCACTACAAAATGCTATCTTCAGAAGGTGGTCCACCAAAAGGTGAGGAACAAAAAATGATCTCTGAGTTATGGACTCGTATTAAGGGTGTATAGAAAGAAACTAACCTAATTAAAATTTACTCCCTCTTGCGACAAGCAGTTGTATTAGTGGTCAAGTTATCATCTTATTGGCCTATTATATTTTTCTTTCTATATAGTTTATTAATAAAGAGTAACAGTAAATAGCTGTGTAATCGAAACAAATTCTCTTAGATAAAATAATAGTGGGGATTTCAATAAAAGATCTCTGCCCATTTTCTCGTACTTGACTTATTCAAAAGTGAGACAAATTGTTAACTTAGAGAAACGACATAAGATGGACTTATACCAATCGTGTCTTGTCCATATGTAATTTCTTAATTTGAGTCTATGTTATTTCTCTTCTATTATTCTGAAGTGAAATTTACGATGATGATAAATTATAAAAGTTAATGAACGAATCTATCAACTATCAACAATTTGAAACCATTCATGAAGAGCAACTTCCAGTTCCTAAGCATAAACTACATGGGTGGACACACTTCGCTGGTCTTTATGCAGCTGAGCATGTTGCAGCTACGGAGTTTGTCATAGGAGCCACTTTTGTTGCTTTAGGTGCTAAGACCATGGACATTATTCTTGGTTTGCTTATTGGGAATATACTGGCGGTTTTAAGTTGGACTTTGATTACCACCCCCATAGCTGTGGAGACTCGCCTAAGCTTGTATACTTATCTCAATAAAATTGCTGGTGATTCTATGTCCAAATTATATAACTGGGCTAACATTTTGATATTTACAGTTATCTCTGCTGCAATGGTCACTGTATCTTCTACGGCAGTAAGATTTGCTTTCGGAATTCCGGCACAACTAGATTGGTACCCAACGAATCTATGGTTTGTTCTGATTGTTATTTTGGTTGGATTATTTGTTGTATTTGTTGCGATATATGGTTTTAATGCTGTATCAGATTTTTCAGGGATATGTGCTCCGTGGTTATTTACGATGTTTGCATCAGGAGCCATTGTTCTAATGCCGGTGCTGGCATTAGATGTTTTGGGAGTAACGCTGCCGAGTGGTTGGGCAGATTTTGTTGATATCGGAAATCAATCTATCTGGACTGGTGTAAATAGCGATGGTGAACCAGGAATTGGATTATTAGAGGTCATCGGATTTGGATGGGCAGCGAATACGATCACGCATTTCGGTCTTATAGATATGGCATTATTACGCTTTGCTAAAAAGAAGTCTTATGGACTTGCTACAAGTACGGGAATGCTTTTTGGTCATTATCTTGCATGGATAGCTGCAGGAATTATGGGGGCGGGTACCGCTGTCATATTAGGAAAATCTATTGTAGAACTTGATCCAGGAGATGTAGCTTTTTATGCGTTAGGGTGGTCGGGTTTTGTGATCGTGATTGTAGCAGGTTGGACGACAGCGATCACTAATCTCTATAGGGCAGGACTAGCAGCTCAAGCTGTGTACTCTAATCAATCTCGTAGAAAAACAACAATGATCGTCGGAGTGGCTATGGTGGTTGTAGCTTGCTTTCCATTTGTGTTTTCTCAGATTCTTCCACTACTTACATATGCAGGATTGTTGGTAGTACCTGTTGGTGCTATTGTTTTTGCAGAGCATCAGATTTTTCCTAAAATCGGCTACACTCGGTATTGGTCTAAGTTTCAAGATTATAAGAATAGTTCACCAGCTGTGATGTCATGGGTACTTGGATTGATATTTGGGTTTGGGTTAAACGTACTTGATGTCATGTCATTCTATTACTTATTTATTCCAACTTGGATATTTACAATATTAGTTTACATATTCTTAGCAGGTAGAAGTGGAGCAAATAGAAAATATCCTGAAGGCGAAAAGAGAGAAGAAGAATATAATATGGCAATAGATCAATATCACCAGAAATTGGAAAAAGAAGAATCCGTTATAATAGATGATATTTCTATAGTCACAAAAGGTTTAAGGTGGCTTGCGTATACTGCGTTAGGGTTAACATTATTTTTAGCAGTAAGAACTCTCATGGCAAGTCCTGACGAAGCAAGCTATATTTCTAATAGAGAAGTTTTTTATCAAATTGGTTTTGTGTGTACAGTTATTTATTTCGTAGCAGCCTATTGGGCAATGCATAGAGAAAAGTCTTTAAACTTAAAATAAAATAGTATGAGTGAGATAATTTTAAATCAAGAAAACATTCTCGCCCTTGCAACTCGATTGGATTGTCCTACATATGATAGGAAGAATATCAGAAAAGGAATTATTCATATAGGCGTAGGAGGATTTCATCGTTCCCATCAAGCTTATTACATGCATCAATTATTACGAGATTCTCAATGTTCAGATTATGGAATATGCGGTATCGGATTGAGAGAAGGTGATAAGCATATAGCTAATGTTTTTAAAAACCAAGATTGTCTCTATACACTTATCACTCAGCATCCAGATGGAAGAGAAACTTGCGAGGTTATTGGATCAATAGTAGATTATATTTATGCACCAGAAAGTAAGGAGATAGCCATAAATAGAATGGCACATCCCGAGACTAAGATCGTTTCGTTAACTATTACAGAAGGAGGTTATAATTTTAATCCTACAACAGGAGAATTTGATTTTTCGAACTCTGACGTTCAGCATGATCTGGCACACCCTCATGACCCCAATACTGTGTTTGGCTTTTTGGCTGCGGCTTTAAAAATACGACGTGATCAAGACCTACCTGCATTTACTATTTTGTCCTGTGATAATATTCAACATAATGGCGATATGACTCGTAAAATGTTGTTGTCTTTTGTACAACGACAAGATCAAGAACTTTATGAATGGATAAAAAATGAAGTTTGTTTTCCTAATTGTATGGTAGACAGAATAACACCTGTTACCCCACAATCATCAATAGAGTATCTCAAAGAAAAATATCAGTTGCTGGATAGTTCTCCTGTAGTCTGTGAACCCTATATCCAATGGGTCATCGAAGATAAGTTTTCGAATGGTAGACCACCGCTTGAAAAATTGGGGGTCCAGTTTGTACCCGATGTGACCCCTTACGAGGAGATGAAGATTCGCCTGCTTAATGCTGGGCATTCTGTATTAGGGATACCTGGAGCCATATATGGACATAAGACTATCGATGCTTGTATGGAAGACAAGATCTTTGCGACCTTCATGAGAGAGTTTATGGATTATGAGGTGACTCCTCGATTAGGTAATATAGAAGGTATTGACATAACAGAGTATAAAGATAGCTTAGAAGAAAGGTTTGCTAATCCTAACATAAAGGACGGAGTCAGCAGAATCTGCTCAGAAAGTTCTGCGAAATTACCTAAGTTTTTGATCCCAACTATTCAAGACAACTTAAGTGCTGGCGGAAGTATTAAGTATGGTACATTTATTCTGGCAACTTGGGCTTACTACAGTGACAAGAGAAAAGATGCTAACGGGATTCCACTTGAAATAATAGATGTAAGAAAAGAAGAGCTACACGATAGAGCAAAAAAGTATGAACAAGATCCGCTTAGCTTTTTAGGTATATCAGATATATTTGGGAGTCTGGTAGAGGATGAAAGATTTGTTAATCAATATTTGAAAACAATAAAAGCTATATATCAGGATCCTGACATTCATAAGATGATGACATCAATTACAACTAATCAGCTGTGATTTCTAATACAGCTTTTTTAAGCTGATCATAATTAGAATCAGACATCATGTGCAGTGGTAATCTCACATAGTTCTCACATAATCCCAATATCTTCATTGCAGATTTAATACCGACTGGATTGCCTTCTATATAGAGCCACTTATGGAGATCGTAGATTTTGTAGTTGTAGTGTCTTGCTGTTTCTAGATCATTAGCTAAGCAGGCATTGACCATTTTAGAAAAATAATCAGGAAATGCATTTCCTATGACGGATATAACCCCGTCACCACCAGAGGCGATCATAGGTAGCGTAACTTCATCATCACCTGACGTAACCGTAAAGTGATCGGGCCTATTTTTTAGTATCCTTATGGCTTGTATGAGATCTGCCGATGCTTCTTTTATGCCACAGAACTTCTCACTGGCATTGGCTAATCTTATAGTCGTATTCCATTCTATATTCGACTTAGTACGTCCTGGTACATTATATAACATAATCGGAACGGGACTAACTTCAGCCAGTGCCATGTAGTGGCTATAGATGCCTTCTTGATTAGGCTTGACATAGGCGGGACTAGAAGAGAGGATACCATCTATATTGTCGAAATTGTAGTTCGAGATTTTTCGTGTAAGTTCTAATGTGTTGTTTCCACCAAAGTTACCTGCAAGAATGGGTTTACGGCCATTGTTTATTTTGATTACAAAATCAAGACATTGACGAGCCTCTTCTTCATTAAGTGTTGCCGTCTCACCTGTGGATCCTAATGGAACTAAAAAATCTACACCTGATTCTATGACGTGTTCTATGACTTTAGCATAAGAGTCGTAGTCTATTGACATATCTGCTTTGAACGGTGTGATAATAGCCACACCTGTCCCGGTAAATTTTTTATTCGACATTATGAATTGTATTCTTAATTTAGATAGTAGTATAGAAACCCATGTTACTATATTTTTCAATACGCTGACGGATTCTTTCTTCAGGATCCATCGCCATCAGAATATTGATTTCTTTTTTGATGTGAGTCTTTAGAGTTTTAGCCATCTTAAGAGAGTCATTATGAGCTCCACCAAGTGGTTCTTTGACAATATCATCTATCAGGCCAAAATCAAGCATATGGTCTGCAGTAAGTTTGAGAGATTCTGCAGCTTGCTCTTTATAATCCCAACTCCTCCATAATATGGAAGAACATGATTCTGGTGAGATAACTGAATACCAAGTATTTTCGAGCATATAAACGCGATCTCCTAATCCTATGCCTAAGGCTCCACCTGATGCACCTTCTCCAATAACGTAGCAAAGAATAGGAACTTTTAACTGAGCCATTTCAAATAAATTCTTGGCAATAGCTTCTGCTTGTCCTCTTTCTTCGGCTTCAATACCTGGGAATGCTCCGGGAGTATCTATGAGACATAGTACTGGGTAGTTGAACCTTTCGGCCATTTTCATTAATCGGAGTGCTTTTCTGTATCCCTCAGGATTAGCCATACCAAAGTTACGGTACTGCCTCATCTTGGTATTGACACCTTTTTGATGGCCGATTACTACTAAGGGCTGTCCGTTTATTTTACCTATACCGCCTACGATAGCCTTATCATCACCAAATGTTCTATCACCGTGTAATTCGATGAATTTTTTGAACATATTTTCTATGTAATAGAGTGTATACGGCCTCTCAGGATGTCTTGATAATTGTACTTTTTGCCAGCCATTAAGATTAGAGTAGATCTCTTTCTGTGTGGCTTTTATTTTGCTTTCGAGTTCTTTGACTTTATCACTTACATCTATATCTCCCTCAGATTCAATCTGTTGGATCTTTTGTAATTGATCATAGAGTTTTTCTAAAGGCCTTTCGAATTCTAAAAATACCATATCATATAGGAATTAAACTATCCGAAGTTAGTAATTGAATGTCACATATAACAATGATGTGGAAAAATGGTGTAGAAATGCGAATAATCAATAAATATTACCCTAAAATTCTAAACCTATACATGTATAAGTTTTATCCTTAAAAGTAGTCTGATAAAAAGCCAACTGGTAAAATCAGAAAATCAAAAATGAAAGTCCAAAAAGGACTAATACACACAGAACGAGTAACAACAAGTAAATAAATAAAGTCAATAAAAACTTAAAAGTAGTTTTCAGAAGGGACTGCTTGTAGAATCTTCTCATACTTAAGAAAAGATATACGGAACCAACAAAAATTAATGGAATAGTCCAGATGCTATTATCAAGTAGAAATATCTCGAATAATATACCAACTATAGCTAGTAATAGTAATCTTGTGTGACCATATACATGAAATATAAAGTGCTCAGCATATAAGTAATTGTATCTCCAGTAGAGCAGCTTAAAGAATGCTGATATCAATAATATAACTGCTATTGCGAGCCAAGTTCCATTGCCAATAAAAAATTTCAGCATCGAACTTAAATTGACAACGACTTTTTGTAATTGAAGAATTAATATTTTATTCAACCAAGATTTATCTTGAGCTTTTTTCGTTAAGTCTTCAGGAGATAATCTGAATAGGTCGTTGATCGAAATGTTATCAATAATTTTGCCTTGACCTAAATTAAATTTTACTAAATCATCTTCAGAACTGAACTCAAGATTTAAGTCGCCGCTTTCGTAATATTCAATCGTATCAGCACTTTCTTCAATTGAATCATTTAGAGAAGGATCAACGTAACGAATAGATTCATTTAAAGTATCTATTGTTATCTGTTCTCCTTTAATCGGTAGTGGTAATAGTAGCTCACTTTTTATTTTATCATTGATTTCTTTTGGCCAGTTGTGTACGATACTTAAGCTGTCATAATCGTTTATTAGGTCTAATGTCCAAATTTCTTTTTTCTTAGAATTAACTGTCTCTTCTATAGAATTAAAAGAGTCATTTATATTGTAAAGGTAAAGAGCAAAAAAAGCGAAAAGACAAATAATAAAAATACGAATGGGATTATAATAGCTGACACGCTTTCCAGATACGAAAGCTATAGTCAATTGGGCAGGAATCCAGATGTCTCTTAAAGTACGCCAAATCTTAGTCTCAAAATTGAATAAATTAGAGAAAAAGTCACTGACGATAGTCCAGAAGCTCAGTTGCTGAATGACAACCTTCTGCCCACATTGACTGCAATGTTGGGCATCGGCTATAAGTACATGATCGCAATTAAGGCAATGTTGGGGCATACGTATTTATCAAGATTTTACTTAGATAAGGAAGATAGAAATTATTCTTAGAATCATGAGTACGGTAAGGACCTCTAATTCCTGGAAAATTATTTTTAATCAAACACCTTTATAATAAGTGACTTATACATATAGATAATTAAATATGAAATATAGGATAGGGGGATGAGGGCGTAT
>CAZBXL010000004.1:0-24894 GCA_964495785.1 uncultured Saprospiraceae bacterium
TCAAGGAGTATTTTGCAAGGTCTTTTGCAGTAGATACTACAGATATAAAAAATGATTTTAACTTCGTGCCCGAATTCACATTAGAAGAGGGGCTGAAAGAGACAATTAATTGGTGTAAAACAAATAAATTACTTTAAAAAATGGCAGTAAAGAAGCAAACAAAAAAAGTACTTGCTACGAAACCAACTGGAAAATTAGGTATTCTGACTCCTGGAATGGGAGCTGTTGCAACAACTTTTATCGCTGGTGTAATGGCAGTCAATAAAGGACTTTCTAATCCTGTAGGATCATTAACTCAGATGGGTAGAATGAGAATAGGGAAAAGAACAAAAAAGAATAATCAACCGATGATCAGCGAAGTCGTGCCACTACAGGACTTAAAGAAGGTTGCATTCGGTGGCTGGGATATATTTGATGATAATATGTATGAGGCAGCTGTACATGCTGATGTTTTAGACATTAATCTACTTAAGAAACTAAAAGCTCCTCTATCTAAGATCAAGCCTATGAAGGCTGTCTTTGACAAGAATTATGTGAAAAAACTTAATGGTACTCACGTTAAGAAAGCTAAGACTAAAATGGATCTTGCTAAGGCCTTAATGTCAGATATCAGAAAGTTCAAGAAGGATAATAAGTGTGATAGACTTGTCATGGTATGGTGTGGATCTACTGAAATCTATATAGAAGAATCTGCAGTCCATAAGACGATAGCTTCTTTTGAAAAAGGACTTGAGAAAAACTCTAAATTAATAGCTCCAAGTATGATATATGCTTACGCTGCTATTAAGATGGGTATACCATTCGCTAATGGTGCACCTAACTTATCATGTGATATACCTGCACTTATAGAATTGTCTAAGCAGACGCAGACACCTATCGCTGGAAAAGATTTCAAGACAGGACAAACTCTAATGAAGACGATCTTAGCGCCAGGATTTAAAGCAAGGGCATTAGGTATCAGTGGATGGTTCTCTACTAACATATTAGGTAACAGAGACGGAGAGGTTCTTGATGATCCAGATAACTTCAAAACTAAAGAAGTATCTAAGCTCGGTGTACTCGAAGAAATCTTAGAACCAGAATTATACCCAGAATTATACAAAGACTTCTACCATAAAGTAAGAATCAATTACTATCCACCAAGAGGTGATAATAAAGAAGGATGGGATAACATCGATATCAAAGGATGGTTAGACTACCCTATGCAAATCAAGGTTGATTTCTTATGTAGGGATTCTATCTTAGCGGCACCGATTGTGCTTGACTTAGCGATATTCTTAGACTTAGCTAAGAGATCAGGCATGTCAGGAATACAAGAGTGGTTATCATTCTACTTGAAGTCACCACAAGCACCGAAAGGCGTAAAACCTATTCACGATATATTTAAGCAGTTACACAAATTAGAAAATACACTAAGATATGTAGCTGGAGAAGACTTGATCAATTTATTAGGTCAAGACTACGAGTAATGTTGTGGCTACATAAAGCCATAGCAACGGTTTTAGGTTTAGGCTATGCACCTAAAGGACCTGGAACGTTTGGTACATTAGGTGGAGTAATATTCTTAGGAATATTACTCCATTTTAATATTCCACTCAGCCTTCCTCCGCTTCTTATAACAATCATTATCACTTTTATATTAGGAACCTATAGTACCAACCAACTCATTCCTCAATGGGGTGAAGATCCACAACGCGTAGTGATGGACGAATTCGTTGGTTATTTAATTACTATGATATTAGTCCCACTGTCATGGACTACGATACTATTAGGCTTTGTGCTTTTCAGATTTTTTGATATACTTAAACCCTTTGGTATAAGAACAATCGATACCAAAGTCAAAGGTGGATTAGGAGTCATGCTTGATGATGTATTAGCTGGTCTATATGCTTTACTTTGCATGCACCTATACTTATACTTCACATAGGATTATGTCTGATCCAAAGGTTCCATTTTTCACTTCTTTCGTTCGTTCTCAGGTAGCTGCATTTGCTGCTACCGTAGGTGACTTTAGCAGTTTATATTTACTACAGGAAGGACAAGTATATCATAGGTTATTAGGCACTACTGATGCTCAGTCGCTTCTCTTCTCTACTGCGACGGCGAGTATCATAGGTGCTGTCATTAGTTTTACCTTAGGCCGTACGTGGGCTTTCAAAAGAAAAGATAAACCTATCTTGGCTCAGGCCACTAAATATGCTATTGCCAGTATGATCATTGCATTGATTAATGTAGGTGGCATGCATATTCTCTCTAATGTGATGGGAAATTCTTACATGTTATCTAAAGCTATTATCGCTGTGCTGACTGGAGTGTTTGTTAGTTTTCCGTTGTTTAGATATTGGGTATTTAAGTAAAAATGAACTTTCCCTAAGATTATTCTTGCTCAATAAGTTATAATTGCTGTACTCTAAAAATGAGCTTTAAATATTGAGAAGAATTGCTTTCGATGTATTCACACTTTAGACTTCTCTACCCTATTTTCATAAATTGAACAAGAAGAAAACAGCTTACACTCTATGCCTTTACTGGATCCCACTTTTTACCAAAAGCTTTGATAGCCAGAGCCACTAATCCATACAATATTGTAAAAATCAAAATCAAGCCATTAGACAACAAGCCAAATGTGACAGCTCCAGATTCTGAAAATCCAAAGAGAAGAAATAATTGTAATATTATAAAATGAGTCGTCCCGATACCATTAGGAGAAGGCAATGCCCAGCCTAATCCTCCTACAAATAAAATGACTATAGCGAAATATATATTCAAATCTTGAGTATCAGGTATCGCTAAAAGAAAAACATAATTAAGAAGAATCAACAATAACCATATAATTATTGTATGTAGAAAGAAGATAGGAAAACGCTTCATTTTTACACTTGCAAGTACACTCTGCAATAACTCCGTTACAAAGTTTTTGACTTTTGCAAAAAGTTGGATTTTCTTGAGAATATAAATTCCAATTACGATAGCAGCAATTCCAATAAGACCTGCAATCATAAGTTTTGTTCCACTTCCAGCAAACTGTTCTCCTACGAATAGAGATGCTTCATTAAACAAATCTCCTAACCTTTCTAACTCTAAAAATCCCACTATAGACAATCCTATTAACAAGACAAGTATATCGTACACTCTCTCCATGATAACAGAACCCAAACTTGCTGGGACGGGTATATCTGCGTCTTTGGCTAAAGCAGTACACCTGAGTACTTCACCAAATTTTGGTGTAAAAGAATTAATAAGGTATCCGTAGAGGGTGTAGTAAAGTATATGAGAATTCTTAATCTTGTATCCTATGTTATCTAACATTACATTCCATCGGAGGGCTCGGAATAAAAAGATAAAGCCTAAGATTATCCCTGAGACCATTATCCATAAAGGATTTGCAGTTTTCAGATTAGCAAGTGTGTCTTCTAATGGTTGGTTTCTCAATGTGAAGTACATCAGCACTGCACCAATCAATATTCCTACTAAGGATTTAAATATATCTTTATTCATTAGAATTACTTAGCACCAAAAGTAATGATTGTATCACTATATTTAATGTTGAAAAGTACTCATAATCAAAAACTATGGATTTACATATTTCTATCATCGTCGTATTAATCTCGTTGGGTTTATTAAGCTGCAAACAGAAAGACGCTGACACATCCTTAAAATCAAAACCATCTGCAGAACAGATCAGGGAAGATCAAACGATGACCGCAGAACAGTTAGAAGCTGTCGGTTATAAGCAGTATAATAGTGATCATCAAGCTGCAATCAATGCCTTCAGAAAGGCAGCTTCATTATATGAAGATAAAAATGAATTTAAGTCTGCCGCAAAGATGCATACTAATGTATGTAATCTCTATAGGGACGCATTAGACAATAAGAATGCAGCTGTAGATTCTGGACTAAAAGCTATAGAACTCTGGCGAAAAGAAAATGATCTATTACAGATCGCAAATCTTCTTAAGGACGTCGGCCTCATGCAAGCAGAGACATTTCAACATAAAAAAGCATTCAGAAGCCTTAATGAAGCAGCAACTATTTTTTATAGACAGAATAATAAAGACGCTTTGGCTATTGTAGATCACAATAGGGCTGTTACATATCTGCTAATTGAAAATTACAAAAAAGCTGAAAGTAGCTTAATGAAAGCTCAAAAACACTGGAAGGAAAAAAGTACAATCAATAGAATTTTTAATAATAATATACTTGCAATCAAGATCTACAAAGCCTCTAATCAATTAGATAAGATGCAAGCCATCATTGAGGAATGCGAAAACATGAGAACTTACAATGAAATAAATAGATATGCTGAAGAACGATATACTGAGTTGATTAAAACTCTGTAAAAGATTAACGGCTGACTTATCAGCTTGTCTCTTCGTTGTAGTATAGTTTGTAGAATTTTCTACCGTCTTCGTCTACACCTCTCTCTATGAGTTCTCTATTCCCATGCACATAGATATGAAAGTTTTTGTCTAGCTTAATTACTGATTTGAAAACATTAGAATTACGCTTAACAGCAGGGGTAGAAATATCAAAATTATTTGATAGGTTCAGATGTCTATCTTGTTTAAATTCATCAAAAGCATTTATTACTTTTTCATCTGTGAACACTTTGCTAAGATATTCACCCTCATCAAAGTTTTCATTACTCTCAAAGTAGTCCTTAGAGTTATCAAGAAAAGAAGATTCTAACTCTGTATCAAGATCAAACTCATCCTTGAGTTTCTCATCTATGAATGCTTTAGTGGCCTGAATATATACTGTTGTGTTATTATAATCATCTTCTCGATGAGATACATTAAGAAAATCCTTAAGCCAATAATGTGCCTCTCCGTTTAGTTTTTTCTTATCCGTTACGAGAACCTTGTAACCATCACTCTTATTAGAGTTAAAGATCAGACATGCCTTATCTAATTTATTGATATTAATACCCTTATCTGCAGATACGCTATACTCCTTATTCTGTAATAAGAGTTTGATAAAGTCATCTTTCTGTTCTGATTTATATATACCTATAGCAGAGACCATCTCATCTTCTACAACGACATCTTCTATATATGACACCATCAAATCTCCAGCTGAGATATTACTTGCCGTACTTTGGTTATAAAGATGCTCGGCTATAATCTTTGACGCTTCATGCATCTCTACCGAGCCATCAAAAACAGAGGCTACAGTTCTGAATATCACATTATTTTCAAGGACAGTACCTACTGGATCAAAACAGAAAAATTCTGGTTGTTTGAAACTGTTGAAGAAGTACTTTTTAATAATCCCTGTAAGATGAGGATTGTGTAAGGGAACAGATCTATCAGTGAGCACTAATGCCTCCTCTCTTACTTTATTACCAATACTGTGTATGGATAAATCATTTACGATGACCTCAGAATAGTTAATCATGATTAGATATAATTAGTATCCGAAAGGTAAGGAAACGAATTCTTATAAAGATTATTTATTATCCACAGTAGTGGAAAACAAAATGTCTATTCTTCTTCTTCGTCTGCTGATATTATTGGCTCTATCATAGAAAGATGCATGAGGTGGTCTTCCTCTTTATCTATACTAAGGAAACCTAAGAACCCTCCTGAGTGATTAGCGACGTGTTTAGCAAATGAAAGATATGAACTATATAGTTCATAGGCTATATTTTTATCTAACGGCTTGAGAGCACCATTGACTTGAGATAACTTTGCAGTTAGTACATCTTCTCTTTCTTTTTTGCCTATGGGTAGTCCGTTTAAGAGATCATGAAGTTTATCATGAAAATCCTTACCAACTTCTTGATAGAATGGCGTTAGATTGTTAGGATTAGCATATGATCTGATTTTAGTGAGCTTTTCTGCCCATTCAGTCTCTTCTTTATTGATATCCCCATCTGCGCCAGCTATTAATGCTGTTATCCATGCTATCGCATCCTTGAGTACCTCAAATTGTTCTTCACTTACTCTGTCAAAACCTTCAATCATAAGTTTATATTTTATGCAAAAGTAATAGTATTGGTTTAAAACTTCTCTATATAATTTATAAAATCAAATTGAGTATTAGAAGTTTAATCGAACACCTAATGAAGGTATGATTGGTAACTGATTAACTCTCTCAAATCTTACTCTGTCAAAAAAGAAAATATTATCTCTATCGTAGGTATTACTCACACCAAGGACGACTTCCATGTTAATGTATTCTGTAAATGTGAAGTTTTTCTGGACTGACAAATCTAATCTATGATAATACGGTAGTCTTCCTCCATTTCTTTCGTCAGAATATATTATACCCACATTATCTTGATTGTCTGTAACATAATCTGTTCCTATACCATCTGTAAATGGAATTTGATTATAGAAACCTTGAGTCTTCGTGAATGGGAATCCAGATCCTAAATTCCATCTTGCACTTAATAGCCAATCTTTTTCATACCCTAAGGTGTAAGTGGCTAAGAAGTTAACATTATGCCTTCTATCAAAAATAGTTGGGAAATTTTGTTCGCCATCAAATCTATTGACGAAGCCCAAAGAATAGGTAGCCCATACGTACAACTTACTTGTCTCATACTTTGCAGAAAAATCCACACCGTATGCTTCACCAGTTTCAGTTGTGAAATCAGCTTGTGTGACATCTGTCTTATTACGATTAACCACGATGATCTGAGGAAAGTCTTTGAGGTAACCTTCTACATTCAAAGTAAGGTTTCTATTGATATCCTGCTCTACACCTAATACTAAGTGTCTCGACGTCTGTAACTTGCTCTCTACGACATTACCTTCAGTATCAAAAAATTGTGACTCTGGACCAGAAACAAATCCACTGAATAGATTAACAACGTCTCTCTCGTTACTTACAGATATCAGGTTCTGCGAGTACAGACCTGCTGCAGCTTTGAATCTAGTCGTCTCAGTAGCATTCCATTTTAGACCCAATCGTGGCTCAGGAGAGAATTCTCCTAATGATGCATAGTATTGTAATCTAACACCCGGTTCAATTACAAAATTATCCCACGATTTTCTGAAAGTCAAAAATCCAGATAACTCAGATGTACTCTGCGTCTGATCAAGACCAACACCAAATGGATTAGTAAAATCAAATTCTGTTCTAATACTTCTTACTTCTATTCCGTATTTCAACACGAAATCATTTCCAAAGTAATTGAAATTTAGACCCAATAGATATTCTCTTATGAAAGAACTACGTGGATCATTATCCGCCTCGTCAATGCCTATTCTATAAGAGCTAAAACCAACGATTCCGCCAAATGTAAGTGAACTTGCATTAGGCAGTAAATCAAAGGTTAGTCCTCCTCCTTGATTATTCCAGTCTATACTTGAGACCAATGGATTATTAAACTGATCATTAAAGTTAAAGCCAAACAAATGGAACTTACTACCATTGGAAGTTACAAATGAAAGCTTGCCATAGGTATCATTAAATCCGAAAGGAAGTCCTATAGTATCATTTACACCAGCGTAAGAATAGAGAGATTTAGATGTCTCATCTATTATTGATTTTTTAGACGTCAATACAAATGATAAACTACCTTCATCATCTTTCAACTTAGCGATAGGACCTTCTATGAGTCCTTTGACCATAAAAGGACTGGCTGACACCTGACCTCCTATTCTCTTATTGCTTCCTTCCCTCGTTGATATATCTACAATCGCAGAGATTCTTCCACCATGCTCCGCATTAAAGCCTCCTGTGAGTACATCTACATTACGTATGAGCTCAGTCTCAAATGTGGAATAGAATCCGATACTATGAAAAGGATTATAGATAGTCAAACCATCCAATAATATCTTGTTCTGCACAGGTGATCCTCCTCTTATAAATAATTGCCCACCTTGGTCACCTGTAGAGATAATTCCTGGAAGTACTTGTAGATATTGAATAATATCTGCATCACCACCTGTTGAGGGTAATGCCTTAATTTGTTTCTTACTTACCTGAATCTTTGATACATGGACTTCCGTCTTGGCTTGGGTTCGTGTTGCAGTAATATCGATAGAGCCTAAGCTAACAGCGGTTTCTTCAAGATTGATTTTATAATAATTGATATTAGACTTACTTATAGTCACATCTGTGATTAAATCCTGAAAACCTACAAAACTTGCACGTAGGCCATAATCTCCAACCGGAACATCAGATAAGGTAAAAAAGCCATCAATGTTAGTCGTTGATCCATAATTGGTACCTTCTATCAAAACATTAGCAAAAGCCACAGCTTCTCCAGTCTTAGCATTGTAGATATGTCCTCTTATACTACCTTCCTGGGCATCAGCCTCAACAAGGCAGAGAAAACAAATAAAAAATACAGCTATAAATTGAAGGACTTTGTTAAATATCATCGAGTAATATATATCATTATTGTAAAAAGGCTTCGAAAAGCAAGCGCAAAACTAATTATTAATGCCATAGTTTTACAGTGCTTTAATCTACAATTAGAAGACATTAGGACAGATTAACAAGAATGTGGAACTATGTAAGCTTAAATAAATCTCTGTCCTTCAAAAATGGTAATGATTCCTGATAGTTTCTGAGTTCATCCTTACGAATGGTAGAGGCAATTATTCCTCCCTTGCCTACTAATTGATCCAGAATCTGACCATCATAATTAATAATGGCACTATGTCCCGCATAAGAATTATCCCATGCGTCTGTGCCATAGCAATTAGCACCAATGATATAGCATTGATTCTCTACTGCACGAGCTCGCAATAATATATCCCATGCATCTATTCTCTTATCTGGCCAAGCAGAACTATAAATAGCAATATCATAATCATCGCAGTTACGGCACCATACTGGAAATCGTAAGTCGTAACATATATTCAAATTAATTCTCCAAGATTTATATTCTATGATTACCCTTTTGTCACCAGAATCATAAAATCGATCTTCTCCTGACAATCCAAATAGGTGCTTCTTATCATAATAATCTGATACTACACCGTTCACTACAGCATACATCCTGTTATAATACCTCTCATCGATCTTAGTTATCAGACTACCGACAATACATGCGTCTAACGCCATGCTCCACTCCTTCATAAGATCTAAGGCCTTAGAGGTCGAATCATGAAACTTATGGGCATACATCGTGAATCCTGAAGACCACATCTCAGGTAAGACAACTAAGTCTACATCTTTCAGCTTTTTGAATTCTGTGTGAGCAGTATCTAAATTTAGATCCGGTCTATGCCATTGTGTAGGCAGTTGTATAGTTGCGACCGATAGAGTATTAGACATTACTGATTAGTAAAATAACGTCTTGCATTCCTATTGAAGTTATCTTCAGTAGTACGGGCATCTAAATAGTTATTATTTTGACCTTGTGTATCGTCTATATATAAGTCTACTTCCCATCTCGGATTATTGATCTCACCTCTACACGTAGAGTGCAATAACTTAAAATCATTAGCAACTAATGAAGGGTTATAGAATAAGAATCTCACATTAGTCTCTTGCGTCTCTGGCATATAATTATAAATCCAAATCTCATATGGTGGCGCTGATGGTTCATCTTCTACAGCGATGATATTATTGGGTCTTCCATATTTTAAGAAATAATAACCTCTATCCGATTCAAACCCATGACCGACATTGTTAGCATATCTTAGATCAATAGCTCTTACGACTTCCATATATTGATCATATATAACCTTGGGATTATTCGAGAAATTACGCCAATAATTATAGAGGAAATAACGCTTTGGCTTTAGATCTTTTGAGGATATAATTTGATTTAATATTTCAGTTTTATTGTTTCCTACACGTGGAAAGATCGCTTTGAGACTATAGTCCAATGCGTCTCTATCTAAAAATTGAGCAAATGAAGTCTCAAAATGTTTGTCACTTTCGTAAAGGACCTCATAGTCTACCATGGGATGTATTACTGAGAATGTCTTTTCTGTCTTAGCAACCAATGTCTTATCCTTCTTATGGACTTCTATGAACATCTCATAATTACCGGACTGTAGATCAGTACAATCATACTTAAGTAAAACAGATGCACAGTTTGACGGCGTTAGTTTTTTGTATGCAGGTTTTATTTGATTATCTAATGTTGTCGCATCTAAATCTATTGGATAGTACTTAATGTAGAAATCCTCTTCTAAAACTTCTTCGTAATTATACATTTCAAGATATAGATAAAGTACATTCTGTTCTTCAGATATCAAATCAAAACAAAGAGGTTCATAGAAAAATCCAGCTTTTTCGTAATTGTATTTTTCATTGGTCTGCTGTACGTCGTGCATCAACAATACGTCAGAGAGCAATATCTCATCAGGATCAGTAATTACCTCTATATTCTCTGTGTAAAATAATGTATCAGATACATTGTTTAAATCAACATAGAATAGGTTAAGTGAATAAGACCCATCAGAAAGACCATATCTTCTAAGATCAAAATAATCTTTGGGCTCTGAGGACAGAGGACTATCAAGCCTATACTTATCTGCTATAACAATAGTATCATTCTTTTTAAAAACCAATGTGTATTCTACACTGGACTGGATTATTTGATTAGAAGAATCTACAGTTATATACTCTACAGAGTTAGATATCACCCTTGAGTATATTTCTATGTAGGCCTTGTCCTCACTATGAAACTGAGTCGTGGAGACACTAACATTTATAGCCTCACTATGTATAGCTATACCGCAAAGAAAAATTATTAATAGAAATTTAATTTTCATCTTCATCGTCTTTTCTTTCTAAGGTAAGCTCAAAATCGAACCCTTTAATCTCAGTCGATAATGACATTGTATCTCCGAGGTAGCTAGTAATTCTGTAATTAGTCCTTTCTGCATCGCTGAGGCGTAATTGGTTACTGCCATAGCTATAATTTAGCTCACCATCGTTAGGTGGTATATTAGTATTTAATGTTGAATCAGTAATGATTAAGTAAGCTCTGTTGAGCAATTTTGTTTGTCGCTTATTTCTTAATGCATCTATCACTTCCCAATGTCCCTGTATATTTTCTGCAGCGACTGGGGCTATATTATCTGACTTACAAGATAATATGACCACGCTACTTAACAATATCGATATTAATAATATTCTCATTCTCTTCTATATTCTGTTATTCATAATTCTAAACCACAACGGAGGGACCATAGCTAACAACATACTTCCTGGATATCCCAAAGGTAATTGTCTGGCTTCATCGTGATGATCAAGAATTTGATATTTTTTATTGGCTATATAATGATGATCGGAATGCCTTGTCAATTCATACAACAAAATTCTTCCAATGTCATGATTAGAGTTCCACGAATGCATAGGATTAACCCGTTCGTATCGTCCATTAACATAGGCTCGCTTTAGACCATAGTGCTCTATGTAATTAATTGTCTCTAAAAATAAAACTGAAACAAATGATACAATCAGAAAAGCAATCAAGGGATAAATTCCAAAAGATAAGAAGATGACAAGTATTAGTAAAGTTTGTAGTAATAGACCGATTAAGGTTTGGTTTCTAAACGAGATAACCAACTGATTATTTTTCCTTAATCTTTTTGTTTCTATAGCCCAAGCATTTCGATATGTCCCAGCTAATGATCGAAACCAAAAAAGGTATAAAAGTTCATTCTTATTGGCAGATGCTGGATCCAATGGCGTGGCTACATTCTTGTGATGACCATGATTATGTTCGATTGTAAAGTGACAGTACATCGATGGCAGTAAAAGCAGTCTTGACATCACCTGATGAGACCATTCTTTTCTGTGACCCAACTCATGAGCTACATTAATACCGTTAGAAGCAAGAACAATCGCAGTGCTTAAAATCAAACCTACTAATTCGTATGTATGCAAAGCTTGAGAACTTACCGTATACAAAAACAGAATACAGACAAAGTATACAATAGGCACATTGAGATATAGCATCCAATCAAATAGCTTTCGCTTAGCCAATGAATCCGCTATTTCTGGTTTAAGATTTGTTTCGTCTGGCTTGAGGTAATACTCCATTATCGGTATGATAAAGAATATTACAAAGACTGTCAGAAAAGAGTAAACATCACGCAATAGCAATGCTATAATAGTCAGAGAAGGGATGATAAATGCTATTGTGTATTTCAGGTCTCGCATTAGTGTTAATGTACATTGTAGGCAATCACTAAATTAAGGCAATTTTGATTAATTAACCTGAATAAATCTTTATAAGTGTGCAGAAGTGACATAACGTCACTATAGGGAATAAGAATTACAATACGTAAGGAAGGAAGCTTACTTCTTGATGAATTTTCTTTCTTTGATTTTAGCTTTCTTACCTACTAATTCTCTGAGGTAGAACAACTTAGCTCTTCTGACTTTTCCTCTCTTAAGTACCTTTACAGTATCGATGATAGGAGAATTCATTGGAAAGATTCTTTCGACGCCTACACCATTAGATATCTTACGAACCGTGAATGTCTTCGTAGAACCAGTACCACTGATCTGTAGTACATCTCCTTTGAAAGTTTGGATTCTTTCCTTAGCGCCCTCAGTAATTTTATAACTTACAGCAAGACTGTCACCAGGTCTGAAATCTGGTAATTCGTTCGTTTTAGTTATCTGTTCGTGTACGTATTTGATTAAATCCATAGTCTTGTTGCTTAAATTTGCTTTAAATCGGCTGCAAAGATAGAATATTTATAATTAAAATGAATAAATTTTCTTAAGAAATCTATCTCAGCAATGTAACATGTCCATCAAAGCGTTCTACATCTCCACGAGGCCCCGTATAACTGACTTTGTAGACATACACACCCTGAGGAGACTCATTGCTTGTATTGTCTTTCTGACCGTTCCACCCTGCCCTCGGATCGGTAGTTTCGTAGATGACTTCACCCCATCTATTCCATATGGTCATATTAAAGTCTGATAAGCCATCGTAAAACCCATTACCTAAGAAGAGATCGTTGTTCCCATCATTATTAGGAGTGAATGCATTAGGTAAAAATAATCTCACTTGGGGTCTTATATCTACAATTCTGGTAATAGTATCAGGACAATCAGTAATCGGATTGAACACCGTCAATTTAACAGCATATAATCCTGTATCTGGAAAATCAAAGTTGGGATTCATTTCCATACTCGTACCTACTCCGCCAAAATCCCATATCCAACTATCTGTATTAGTAGACAGATCAGTAAATTGAACAAGACTATTAAAATTATTAGGCTCATCAGGTGAAAATGCAAAGTCGGCATCAGCTCCTTCTAATACTCTAATCTGTGAGGCGACAGGTTCCACGATCTCACATCCTAATGGCGAAATGATACTCAGTGATACTGGATAGACGCCTGGTTCTTCATAAATGTGGGTAGGACTAATTTCAGTACCCATCGTCCCATCTCCGAAATCCCACGTAATATCGTAAGTAGAATCAATAGGACTGGATAAATTATTGAAGAATATTTCTGACGGCGTACAACCTACAAAACTTGATGGCTCTACTACAATTTCATTAGGTACAGGCCTGTAGTCTACATCAACTATAGCCACGTCTGTACATTCATTTTCGTCTTCTACGATAAGAGTGACGGGAATGATTCCTGGTGTAGGGAATCTAAACTCAGGATTCTGGACATTAGAAAACTCAGTATTCTGAGCATTCCAGCTCCAAGAGGTAAGACCTCCCACAGCACCGGTTACGGATAAGTCCGTATAACTAACAGGACCAGCAACACATGTGTCATAACTGAAAGAAAAGTCAGCGTCTATACTCGGAAAAATATTTATAAAAAAACAAGCTGTGTCTGAGCACTCTGTTCCTTCATTAAGTATCATGACACCTCTGTACTCCCCTATATCTGGGAATGTGACATCTAAATCTCTTACTTCTGGCCCACCTTCTACATCATTTAATATACTCCCATCAGGATTAAAAAAGGTCCAGTGGTAAGCAAATATATTTTCTTCCTGACGACTGTCATTGAGAATTGTAATCGTATTCTCTCCGCAAGAATTAATAGCGAACGACCTACAATCATCAGCACTTGTTCCTCCTCCCGTATCTATAATCTCATACGCAAATTCTGCAATAACGGTAGGTGTACAACTTACAACATTAAACTGGAAGTCCCTCCTTACGGTACTCAACAATACCCCATTTCTGAATTCCTCGACACATACTCCCACGACAAACTGCCCCAAGGTCTGTGGACGTCCCGATATCTGTCCACTGATTGGATTAATAGCTACAATTGGATTACCTTCTAATGGAGCTTGCGGAGTAAATGGAGGTGTGAACACAACGTTACCGTAACCTGGTCTACATATAATCGGATTAGGTGTCACACACTGGCAGCACCCATCATTACCCCCTGTAGCAGCATCAACCGTTCCACCAGACTCAAACGGAGCACAGAAAGTATATCTTAACTGATCACCATCCCTATCCGTTGCAGAGTGATCAAATGTTAAATCCAAACCCTGACAAATAAAAATGGGAGGAAAATTTTGATACTGAGGGCTGGAGTTTCCTAATATCTGAGCTTCAGGTCTGATCTCTATATCAAAGACGGCCCCAGTGTCTCCTGGATCTCGTATATTATTAATCGTATTATTTCTACAGCATCTTTGGTAAGCTATCAGATAGCTTCTATCGATGATGTCAAATGTATAATCAAATACATAATTTGTTTTTTCTACACCCACATTAGTCGGTTCATCTACACAAGGATCATCAGGCGGTATGACAGGTATGATTACTCCTGGCCTTGCATTGTTAATTGCGTCTATGAAGTCCCACGATCCATCTGACTGCTGTTCATATATACCAAACACTGCCGGATCATCAAAATCAGCTCCGTTGCTCTCAGTATCTCTATACATCACAAACTCAATACGATACGTTACAGCCGTTGTATCAGCATTGAAACTGATAAAGGTGTAATGTGCCTCCCCTCCTACTATATGGGCAGATTTAGCCACATAACTGAAAAATAGCATGAAGGCTACAGCGAGAAGAAGTTTGTATGATCTCATAGATATGGTATGTTATAATAAAGATTCAATTATACTATACTGAATACTAATTAAACGTTGCGAATTAAAAGATATTGACACTAATAATTAAAGATATAAAATTAAACTCACCATAATGTCGTTTATAACCCATGTTAATCCTCTATTAAGTTAATGTAACGAAAGTCACTTTGGTTTGATTATATGAGTAATATCTTAGAAGAAGAGCTTAAAGCTTTAGAAATTCTTAAAAATGGTGGTGTCATTCTTTGTCATACTGATACAGTATGGAGTCTTTGTTGTGACGCATACAATCAGCCTGCAGTTAATAAGATAATTGATATTAAAAAAAAGGAACCAAATAATTCCATCACTTTATTAGTCCAGAGCATCAATCATCTCAAGCAATATATTCAGGATATTCACCCCAGAATAGAGACACTCATCCATTATCACCGTCGACCAATAACAGTATTATATAAAGCCAAAAAAAGTCTCCCTATATATCTAACAAGTAGTGATGGTACGATAGCTATAAGAGTTGTCAAAGACCCAAATTTTATCCAGCTTTTAAGAAATTACAATATTCCAATGGTATGTATGAGTGCTAATGTATCTGGTCGTCAAGTTCCTAAAAATTATAATGACATAGATCTGAATATCATAAGTAAAGTTGACTACATTCTTAGCTCTAATAGAAGCAATGATGTTAAATCCCAGTCTTCAATGCTTGTAAGCTATGATGAAGAAGGAGAATTAATTTTTCTCAGAAAGTAAGGCAAATGTGGTCTTCTTATCATTAATAAGATCTAAAGCTTCCATTATGTAAGCATCGTCTTCATTCAGGTATTGTTGGTATGATATCTCTCCCTCTTGCATCCTGATAAGTCGTGCTCTTATGTGTTGTTCTGTATCTAAATTACAATTAGAAACCAAGTTCTCTACATTCTCTATAAACTCTCTATTGATAAATTGATAGAACTTATCTTTTGACAATTCCCTTTCCTTGACCTCATAGGATTTAGAATTAATCATCTCATTAATGAGATAGTAATCTATGTAATCAAAAAGTGAATAACATGCATCATTATATTCATCTGTAAGTAAAAAATCAGGAGTGACTCCACCGCCGCCTATGACCTTTCGGTTAAGCATCATGGTGGTGTAATCAGATGTATCCGCTTCAAAATCTTTATCTATATTATCATATGATTTCTGTATGAGTCTACCGGATGGCGTATAATACTTAGACACCGTTAGTCTTAATGCCCCACCATTACTTAAGGGAAATATTTCTTGCACTAAGCCTTTACCAAACGACGATTCTCCTACTATAAATCCTCTATCCCAATCCTGCACTGCACCAGCAAGAATCTCACTACCAGATGCAGAATTCTCATTAATGAGAACGACAACTTTTCCGATATTAAAAAATTGTCTTCCAGTACTTCTGTACTCCTGTTTTTTTCTATTAAGTCCCTCAGTATAAGTGAGCAGTTTATCTTTATCTGCAAACAACTGTGATAGGATATTAATTGTCTCTGGCAAGTAACCTCCAGGATTATTTCTTAGATCTATAATTAAATCTATAATCTCATCTCTATCGGCTATTCTTTCTAACGATTTAATGAATTGCTCGTAGGTATTTGAGTTGAATCGAGAAATCTTAATATATGCTGTACCATCAGATAAGAGGTAGGACAGATCTGCAGATTGTAATACGATCTTTTTAGGTTCTATCTTTATTTTCTCAATATTAGTATTGCCTATTTTTTTAGACCCTATCACAAGTTCATCTGTTCCTTTCTGCTTAAGTAACTTGCTCATATTCTGAAAACTTGTATTGTTGCCAGAGATGGTATCTTCGTTAATGAAGATGATGGCATCTCCTACAGAAAGCCCTTGATTAAAAGCAGGACTATCTTCTCTGACTTGAGTTATGTAGAATGTATCCCGTAATTTGATTGTCTCGATACCTACACCTGTATAGACCCCCTCCATCTTCTCATTATGTTCTTCTAACTCTTCAGGAGTGATGTAACTTGAGTGAGGATCTAATTGTCTCAAGATATGATTGATAGCGTCTACGACTATGATATTTTCTTCAAGACTATCTACATAATTCGTTTCTATAAAACGTAAAATTTCCTCTATCCTTCCATCACTAGCCTTTAGAGCAGGCCCTTCATTCTTTAATGAAATTAAAGAAAGTGCATTATTATTAAAATTCATTTTATACCCAGCAAGCAATCCAATAGCAGAAGCGATGGCGATGGCCAGTGGTAGTAGTACATTCTTAGTGGTAGGATTATGCTTTGATGGCATAAGGTATTCTATAGTTAGATGAACAGAATTAGTAATTGAGTATAAACTTATCTAATTTTCGGATGGTTTATTTAAAAAGCTTTTAGAAAAGTAGCCTCCTTATGAAGAAAAAGTATATACCAGATGAGATAGATTTAAAAATATTATCCATTCTTATGAAAGATGGTAAAGTCACTTATGCTGAAATAGGTAAGGAATTATTTATCTCAGGCGGCACCGTCCATGTTAGAATTAAGAAAATGATGGAGCACAAAATCATCTTAAACACTGAACTAAAGGTAGATTATGTCAAGTTAGGATACGATATTACAGCCTTCTTAGGTATCTATCTTGAGAAAAGTAAAATGTATGATAACGTATCAAAAGAATTACTCAAGATACCTGAAGTACTAGAAGCTCATTACACTACTGGAACCTACAGTATTTTTGCTAAAATTATAAGTAAAGATACTCAGCATCTAAGAGATACAATTTCTGTCAAGGTGCAACAAATACAAGGGATTCAGCGTACTGAAACATTTATATCACTGGACAATGCCTTTCAAAGACCTCTGATAACATTTGATTCATCCTCGTAATCTAAATATAACAAAACAGTAGCCATACGATTAAGCGGCAATGCTTTCTCGTTCAATAGATGAACGTTTCGAATTAGAAGAAGGAAATTTGCTTGCCTTAATCTTTGATGAAGGATATAAAGATGGAGGTTATTATCCTAAGTAATGCTTAAGTAACTTGCTTCTGGATGCAGATCTCAGCTTATTGATCGCCTTATCTTTTATCTGACGTACTCTCTCCCTTGTTAGTCCGAATCTATCTCCTATATCTTCTAATGACATAGGATGCTCGATACCAATACCGAAGTAAAGCTTAATTACATCACATTGTCTTTCCGTTAATGTATTAAGAGATCTCTCTATTTCATTCCTTAATGACTCAGAGTACTCGAGCTTTTTATCTGTATTTGGTGTGCCGATATTCTCGAGGACATCTAAAAGTGAGTTATCCTCTCCATCGATGAAAGGAGCATCCATAGATACGTGTCTTGCAGCCACACCTAAAGTAGTCTCTACTTCATCAGCTGATATCTCAAGAAGATCTGCTAACTCATCAGAAGATGGTTCTCTTTCGTATTCTTGTTCAAGCTCAGAGAATGCTCTATTGATTTTATTCAGAGAGCCTACCTTATTAAGTGGGAGTCTTACAATTCTTGATTGTTCTGCGAGTGCTTGGAGGATAGATTGTCTGATCCACCATACTGCATAAGAGATAAACTTAAATCCTCTTGTCTCATCAAATCTTTGAGCTGCTTTGATCAGACCAAGATTACCTTCGTTGATAAGGTCACTAAGTGAGAGACCTTGATTTTGGTACTGTTTTGCAACAGAAACAACGAATCTTAGATTGGCTTTTGTTAATTTTTCTAAAGCTTCTTGGTTACCAGCTTTAATCTTTTTTGCTAAATCTACTTCTTCCTCCGGAGTCAGAAGGTCAACTTTACCTATCTCTTGAAGATACTTTTCTAATGATTGACTTTCACGATTGGTTATGGATTTGGTAATCTTTAGCTGCCTCATCTAATCTATTATTTTGGTCGGGTATTAATTAAGATTTCAAATGTATAACTAATGAAGTTAAAACGCAAATCATTTGTAAAGCCAACATTTAAATGATAGAAAGTAATAAAATTTAAAAAAAGTTCACTATCATTAGTTTTTTCCAATAATTATTTTTCCTTTGTGAGAATTAAATACTTTAAGAGTATATAAAATTCATAGCCAATAACTTATAAATAAATCTTTTTTTAATGAGTAGAGTGAAAGTTGACATGGAATTCATCTTCAAAGCATCGCCGTCCATACTGTATAAGTTTCTGACTGCTCCAGAATGTCTTGTGATGTGGTTTTCTGAGGGAGCAGACTTAAAAGATGACGAATATATATTCTCTTGGGATGGTTCTGAAGAGACAGCCATTTTAGTAGATGATATAGAAGAGGAACGTTTGAGGTTCAGATTTACCGATGGAGAAGAAGGAGAATATCTTGAATTTAGAATGTACAAATCGGATATTACACTTCAGACAATATTAGAGATCACAGACTTTTGTGACAAAGGAGAAGAAGGAGAACAAGAAGATTTCTGGACAACTCAGATGTCCCAGTTAAGAATAGTATGCGGAGGCTAATTAATATTTAAAAGCTTACCCATTACATGACTATACAATATCCAGACTTAGCAGCACTTATATTGAGACTTGGATTTGGCCTATATATGTTAATAGGCCACGGATATGGTAAGTTGCTCAATTTATTATCAGGTGATGAGATTAAATTTTTCTCATTCTTAGGACTTTCACCAAAGATATCTTTGTCTTTAGCAGTATTTGCTGAATTTGTGGCTTGTATTTTTATCATCATAGGCTATAAAACTCGATTAGCCACATTACCACTTATTTTTACAATGCTTGTGGCAGCATTTATGGTTCACGGTGGTGATCCTTGGTTTATGTATAAAGCAGAAGGAGGATCTAAGGAACCAGCTATGATTTATCTCATAGGATTTTTGTCGATATATCTACTCGGATCAGGAAAATACTCAGCTGATGATAGAAGTTTCAATGTCGTCTAATCCTGGGTCTAAGTTCTCAAGACTAATATCATTCTCTATTCTTCTATTCATTGCCTCATTGCCATCTATTGCGCAGTCAAATGAGTGCAACAAGTTAGGTGCATGGTTATGGAGAATAGAACAAACTGGATTTACTACTTACGATAAATTAGCAGATAGCCTCAATCATATAGGTGTAAAAAGAGTCTATATTAAAGTAGCCGATGGTCGATTAGATACTATAGCTTGGCCAACAATCGTCAATAGAAACATCATAGCATCTTTCCATAATCGTGACATGGAAGTCTATGCATGGTCATACAATTATCCTGGCAATAATAAAGCTCAAGCAGAAGCGCTCACCACTGCTGTATCAACCGGGTACGATGGATACGTCATCGATATAGAAATGGAATTTGATGGCGAGACTGATATACTCGAGGATTTAGTGTCTGCTTTTTATGATAGTAAAATGGAGGCTATCACTGAAGGATTTATAGACAACACATTCACATTAGGGGTAACTACTTGGGGTAATCCTTCTGATCATAATTTCAGAATTGATATTATGGATCCATATGTAGATGCTTATTTTCCGCAGACATATATCGAAGTATGGGGGGAATCATACCTTGAGAATCCAGCCTTCTGGGTCGAAGTAGGCAACAGAGAATATAGAGAGTTAGGTGCTACCAAGCCGATACACCATATCATCAGTACCGAATACAATATCATTGAAGCTGAGCAGCTCAATGCATTCATACAGTATGCAGGCCCCGAGACTTCTATCTGGCGTATCCCAGGTGGTGCAACAACTTTTGCCATCTGGCAAGATTGGGTTTTAGTAGATTGGGATCATGATTTTTGTGAGTTGACAAATACTGATCAGTTAATCGTCCAAGAAGTTGTAGTCTACCCTAACCCAGCGAGTAAAAAACTCTATTTAAAATCAAATAATAATGAAAGCAGCATACAATGGCAGGTAGTAGATATTTTTGGGCATATTGTTCTCAGTGGAGAAAACCAGCTACAATTAACTTGGATAAACATAGAAAGTCTAAATCCTGGCTTTTACAACATCATTGTATCCCAAGGAGTCTCTACTATCAATCAAAGATTTATCAAACAATAGAGTTTTTTATAACTGAAACAAAAGTCCCTTTTTCTAATTTCTAAAATCTAATATCCTTAATACACCGGCTTACGATCAAAGTGATGTTCTGCGCTGATTTTTCTGATCGTACCTGACAAACTTCTCATGACGATAGAACTTGTTATAGCTCCCCAAGGCTTGAATTGAACACCTTTCAAAAAACTGCCATCAGTTACACCAGTGGCTACAAACATGACATCTCCTGCAGCCAATTCTTCCATTTTAAAAACTCTATTGATATCCTCTACACCCATTTTTTTTGCTCTTTCAATATCAGCATCATTACGAGGTACGAGAACACCCTGAAAATCTCCTTTGACACATTTCATAGCAGCAGCAGCAATAACTCCTTCTGGAGCACCACCAATACCTAAGAGAATATCGATACCAGAATCAGGCATTGCTGTTGCGATAGCAGCGGAGACATCTCCATCACCTATTAGATATATTCTTGCACCGTTATCTCTTACCTCTTGTATTAATTCCTTATGGCGGGGTCTATCAAGAATAACTACCGTAAGATCAGTGACATCACATTGCTTTCTTTGTGCCAGTCTCTTAAGGTTATTAGTCGCTGTATCATTGATATCTATAGCTCCTACGCCGATAGGACCGACGGCAATTTTTTTCATGTATATATCTGGTGCATTAAGCAGACTTCCTTTATCGCCTATCGCCATTACAGCAATAGAATTATGACCTCCGGTAGCACATATAGTCGTTCCCTCAAGCGGATCAAGTGCAATCTCCAATTCTGGACTATCAGCACAACCAACTTTCTCTCCGATATATAACATAGGTGCTTCATCTCGCTCACCCTCTCCTATGACTACAGTAGCATTACAAGGAATTGTATCCAGCATTTTTCTCATGCCATCAACAGCAGCTTGGTCAGCAGCTTTCTCATCACCTTTACCCATCCATCGGGCAGAATTAATAGCTGCTATTTCTGTAGCTCTGACAAATTCTAATGCGAGATTTCTATTCATTTGGATTGATTTTATTTTAATGATTACGATCAAAAGTACTACTACATAAGTGAAAATTACAACTTGAATCGAGGGTATGAGAGCGATGAGGATAGTGTATTAAAATAGATAAGCCCATAAAAAAAGGAGGCTCGAACTAAATCAAGCCTCCTTTTAAATTTATTTTTTATTAAAATTTATTTTTATTCAAATTCTACGACTTCCTTTTCGTAGTTATCTTCGACAAATTTCTTTCCATCCCATTTACCTAACCAAGCGCAATTCTCAGGCTGAGTCTTAAGGTAATGCTTGTAAGCATCAATAGCCACTTTCTTTTCTAATCTCTTGATTGTAATATTGTTGTTAAATCCTTTTCTAATGTTGAAATAATAAATTCCTTTACCGTATTCAAACTTTTTAGTACGAGGTCTAGACATATTTTAATTTAAGTTTATGTTGTAAAAATATAAATGAAAAAACTCCAGTTCCACCAATACAAAAACATCGACCTGTGGGGATCGATTACGTTAAATTAATATGGTTTTTAATAATTTAGCTGAAAGGCGGAGACAAATTGCTTCTTCATATACAACAGTTAAAACGGTTGTTTTCAAAAAATAGTTCGTCGACAGCCAATTTTCGTCGTATATATTTTTATTTAAATTATAAATTACTTATTTACAGTCATTTATATAATTTTCTTAGTTTTTAAAATCTAACAATGAAGCAATATCTATCAATAATATATCTAATCACTTGCATCATATTGACTATTGGATGCAATAATACTCAAGAGCTAAATTCAAAATCAGACGTCGCAGAGATTAAAAACGTGCTCATGGCACAAGAGCAGGCATGGAATAGTGGCAGTTTAGAAGATTTTATGAAAGGTTACTGGAAGGATGATAGATTGACTTTCATAGGTAAAAGCGGCATTAATTATGGATGGACGACGACGCTTAATAATTATAGAAGAGGTTATCCGAACAAAGAAGCTATGGGAATTTTGAAATTTAAAGTCATCGAGTTAAATCCTTTATCACCTGGTCTCTATCATGCCATTGGACAATATACATTGACAAGGAAGGATGATCAACCAACTGGATTTTTTAGCCTACTGTGGAGAAGGATTGACGGTCAATGGTACATTGTATCTGATCATACATCCGGATAGCTTCATACACTTTAAATGGATCTCTTAATGATAACTTAATTTACAGCAAGACAGGTTAATAAAATTATAACGCTCTTATTGATTATCGTAATCTATTTATATTGTGAAAAAATTAAATCTATGAAATTACTATCCATTATTGCGGTGTTATCAAGTCTAATCTTATTCAGTTGTGGAGACTCTGAAACTATCGATCTACCTGTCTGTATCGATACAAAATTACAAGCCTTCATGGATGAAGATTGTATAACTGATCTTACGATATGGAGGTTTAGAGGACAGGATGTATATTGTTTCAATTACGCAAGCTGCCCTAATCAAGCTTCATTTGCAGATATCTTAGATGCGGAATGCAATCTATTATGTACTCTTGGAGGTCCAGATGCCAACAGTATCTGTGATGGTACAGATTGGACAACTAACGCAAGTCTGACGACTACTGTCTTTGAAAATTAAATGCAACCACATATTTAGTCTGCTCATCTTTGTCGGACCCTTAATTTTTCTTAAAAGGGGACTTTATTTTCCCTTCTAAGATGAAGTTGGACGGGTTAAATGAAGAGATCTGTTTTTAAAATATGAGTCTCTCCTTGACCCTAATATGTGTATAGTTACCAAATTAAATTCCTTTCTTATGGAGTAGGCTTACACCCTACTCCATCTTGATACCTTAGGCACGAGGTACATCGCTAAGTATTGTATGAATAGGATGACGAATGCAAATTTGACATTCAGAAAAATTAATGATAACATGAAGGATAACATAAGCCAAAATGGAAATATTAATGCTCCAAAGGCCACCTTCATAGACGCAATAAAATGCTTATCGGTTGTTAGTTTATTAAGAATGAAACTAAGTACTCCTACAGCCGGTAGATTAGGAATATAAAGTATGTACTTCAATATTTTTGTCCACTTGTGTGTCGATGTGCTTTTCTCAAAATTCCCCTTAGCAATTTTAGATTTAAGTGATTTGAAGCTTTCTTTCTCATTTTTTCTATTAAGAGCAAGAATTTTGTCCTCGTAATCCAGTGTCTCTACTGGTATTAATAATTGTTGTTTAATGCCTTCACTTACTCCCTTTAATAAGGCTTGAAATCCTTTATTCTCGTGTAATTCAAACTCTTTATTAAATGATGAGACAGATAAAGGATTCCCGTAATTAAACATCAACTTATGTCCTGAGTGGAATGAGTTAAAATAATTAATGCCTAAAGGCATAATCTTTATATCCTGCTTAAGATTCTGCTGAGTTCTGAGAGCGATTCGAGCTATGCCTTTAGTGAGCGGGCGTAGATAAGCAACATCGGCTTGGCTACCTTCTGGAAAGATTAGAATTCTTTTATGTTCTGAAAGAAGTTGAGAGCACTTTTCAAAAATCGCATCATTCAAAGATAACTTTCCAATTCCATCACGCATTCTATATATCGGCATCATATTGATAGCTAATAAAAAATGTTTTAGCGGTCCATTAAATACATCCGATCGAGCAAGAAAGTATATTGGTTCTTTTGAAAACACTGCTAACAATATGGCATCTAAGAATGCACTTTGATGATTAGCTGCAAATATTACAGGGACTTCACCTTTAGGAATGTTATCTGTGCCATTAAACTCTATAGAACTAAAATAACATTGTATCGAAGTTCTGCATAGAACCTTTAGTATGGGATATAACATATAATTATTTATACTTTATTCCAGATGAATGATAAAATAA
>CAZBXL010000004.1:24994-29583 GCA_964495785.1 uncultured Saprospiraceae bacterium
TTAAGAATCCAAACAGAGGATGCATTAAAATTAAGAACTACACTATCTATACCATTCACATAGGAAAGATAGATTTTATTGAAATATAATTATAATCAGTTCTAAATTATGCTTGAATACGAACCTATACACATATCTAAAATTATATATTTGGAGACAGACTTAATTATAAAATCTAATAATAGACTCAAGCTCCAGAAGTTCTACTAAGGCTGGAATTGTTCTTCAGGTTGTTGGATTCCTCGATCATCCAAAAACTTATTCTTGAAGTAAGGGAATATGACGAAAGAAGTGAGCAATCCTACTACTATAGTTTCGATTAGAATTATTGCATCTATGGTTATCAGTTGCGAAGTACTTTCGGGTATTAAAGTATATTTCTGCATTGATAATATCGGATTAATAAAATATAGGATAGTATTACTTATGATTAGTACAACACTGGCAACAAAAGTTATAACTACAGTGGACCCTATAAAATTTGCTACGAAATCGTTGTATGTCCAAGATTTCATTCTACGTATAAAAAATAGAAAGAGACCTAAAATTAGAATTAAGTACTTTCCATAATTAAGTGAAGCGCCTACATGTTCTCCATTATTAGCCAAAATACCTAAATATATTGAAGCTATTATTCCTGTTAATAATCCATATTTTACTGTATCTCTCATGTTTCTCTTGTTATTAAGTCTATGATATATTTAACTGAACTACAGATAGATATTCTTGTTCGGTTGTAAATCTCATTTACATCTAATTAATAAACCAAAATCACAGACATTATACCCTGAGTTAATGGCGTACTTCTAATGTTCTATACTATTGAGATTCATCCGCAATAAAAAGAAGTGATAGTTAGGAATTGCCCTTAATTAATTGAAAATTTGCACGATAATTACATTAAAGTATATTATCATATGATACGTTTCTTTGGCTCAACTCAAGACACCGTTTTTGCTCTCCACCTAACAGATACACTCTCAGATATAGATATTGAAAAACTTGAATGGCTATTCTCAGATAAGCCCATTATAAGTGAGCATGAAATTAAAGAATCATTTATAGGTCCTCGGGCCGCAATGATAACTCCCTGGAGCACCAATGCTGTAGAGATCATGCAGAATATGGGTATCAACAAGGTACTAAGGATAGAACGGTATCAAAGTGTCAATAAGTACGGAAAAGATTATGATCCCATGTTGTCAGAGCAATATGCTCAACTTGACCAGGACATATTCACAATCGATATAGTACCTGAAGATATACAATACATCCAAGACATCGCCTCTTACAATAAGCAAGAGGGATTAGCTCTAAGCGAAGAAGAAATAACTTACCTAAATGAGGTAGCAGAAAAAAAAGGAAGACAGCTAACTGATTCAGAAATATTCGGATTCTCACAAGTCAATAGTGAGCACTGCCGTCATAAGATATTCAATGGCACATTCATCATAGATGGACAAGAAAAAGAACAATCTTTATTTCAGCTCATTAAAGAAACTTCAAAGAAAAATCACAATACGATTGTATCCGCATACAAGGATAACGTTGCATTTATTGAGGGACCGGACGCAATACAATTTGCTCCAGCAAGTATTGATAAACCAGACTACTACGAGAGGAAAAAATTTAAATCTATTATCTCTCTTAAGGCTGAGACGCATAACTTTCCTACAACTGTAGAACCCTTTAGCGGAGCAGCTACAGGTTCTGGAGGAGAAATACGGGATAGAATGGCAGGTGGCAAAGGATCGATTCCACTTGCAGGGACAGCTTTATATATGACATCGTATCCCAGAATCAATAACAAAAGATCATGGGAAAATGGTTTTGAAGCAAGACCATGGCTATACCAGTCCCCCTTAGACATATTGATCAAGGCTTCTAATGGAGCTTCAGATTTTGGTAATAAATTTGGTCAACCGCTTATCTGTGGATCACTACTTACATTTGAACACTCAGAAGATGGCCTACATCAAGCTTATGATAAAGTCATTATGCAAGCTGGCGGTATAGGATACGGAAAAGCGACGCAAGCTCTAAAAGATACACCACAAAAAGATGATCAAGTCATTATTATGGGTGGGGACAACTACCGTATAGGCATGGGTGGAGCTGCAGTCTCCTCCAAAGACACTGGAGACACAGGATCAACAATAGAACTAAATGCTATTCAGAGATCTAATCCTGAGATGCAAAAAAGAGTCGCTAATGTCATTAGATCCATGGTAGAATTAGACTCCAATCCTATTGTCTCCATACATGATCATGGAGCAGGAGGGCATCTTAATTGCCTATCAGAACTTGTAGAGGACACAGGAGGCCACATTAACATTGACGCATTGCCTATAGGTGACCCTACCCTTTCTGACAAAGAAATTATCGGCAATGAGTCACAAGAAAGAATGGGCCTAATTATAAACGATAAAGAAGTCGCTCGACTTAAGCAAGCCTGTGAACGAGAGCGAGCTCCTATATACCACGTAGGCCATGTAACCAATGATCACAAGTTTACGTTCAAATCTGACAAGCGTAGCTCAACGCCGATGGATGTCGAAATGGATGAACTTTTTGGAAGTTCTCCAAAGACTATATTAAAAGATGATACTCAGTCTAAAAATTATGAAGAGATCACATACAATGCAGCTGACTTGTATGATTACGTAAAAGACGTCCTCAGAATAGAAGCTGTCGCATGCAAAGACTGGCTGACTAATAAAGTAGATAGATGTGTAGGTGGACGTGTGGCCAAGCAGCAATGTTGCGGACCACTTCAGTTACCTCTCAACAATGTTGCTGTCATGGCAATGGATTATGAAGGTCAAAATGGCATTGCGACTTCTATGGGACATGCCCCAATAGTCGGATTATTAGATGCCGCAGAGGGAGCAAGAACTGCGATTACTGAAGCACTGACTAATCTTGTATGGGCTCCTCTTAAAGATGGATTGCAATCTGTCTCTCTATCTGCCAACTGGATGTGGCCAGCTAAAAATCCTGGAGAAAACGCAAGACTCTACGAAGCGGTAGAAGCGACCTCTCAGTTTGCAATTGCTTTAGGTATCAATATCCCAACAGGTAAAGATTCTCTGTCCATGAAGCAAAAATACAAGGACAAGCAAGTCCTTGCACCTGGTACGGTTGTCATATCTTCCGCGGGAGAATGCTCAGACATTAACAACATCATAGAGCCAGTGACAAAGCTATCAGGTGGAGCGATTTATTATGTTGATCTATCTGATGGGCATTATTCGTTAGGAGGTTCTTCATTTGCACAAACAAGAAATAAAATAGGAACCGCAGCCCCGAAAGTTGCTTCTACAGAAAAACTCAAAAATACATTCGACACACTACAGTCAATGATTAAAGCTGGGCATATACATGCTGGACATGACATATCTGCTGGCGGTATGATAACGACCTTATTGGAAATGTGCTTCGCCGATAATAATGTCGGGATTGATGTCAATTTAGATGCGATTGCTGAGACTGATATTGTAAAATTAATGTTATCAGAAAACGCAGGACTCATCATACAATCTAATGAATCTGCCATTATAAAAACATTTGCTGACCAAGGAGTCGATTGCATAAAAATAGGAGACGTCAACAGTTCAGGAAATCTCAATATTACAAAATTGAGCAACAATTATACTTTTAAAATTGCGGAGTATAGAGACACTTGGTATGAGACATCCTATCTCCTGGACCAACATCAGTCTGGAAAACAAAAAGCACAGGAACGATATAATAACTATAAAAATCAAGCTCTTAAATACTCATTTCCACAGCATCACAACGGTATCAAACCTATCTATGATATCAATAACAAACCAAAGGCTGCCATCATAAGAGAGAAAGGTAGTAACTCAGAAAGAGAGATGGCTCATGCAATGTTCCTTGCCGGATTTGATGTCAAAGACGTACACATGACAGATCTAATCTCAGGACGAGAAACATTAGAAGATATTCAATTCATAGGAGCAGTGGGAGGTTTCTCTAATTCAGATGTATTGGGTTCTGCTAAGGGTTGGGCAGGCGCTTTTAAGTATAATGAAAAAGCAAAACAAGCCTTAGACAATTTCTTCAAGAGAGATGATGTCTTATCGATAGGCATTTGCAATGGTTGTCAGCTTTTTGTAGAATTAAATCTCATCAATCCTGAACATCAGACACCTTCTAAGATGACATTCAATGATTCTCATAAGCATGAGAGTGCATTTACATCAGTTACGATTCCAGAAAATAATTCGGTCATGTTGAGCTCATTAGCGGGTTCGACTTTAGGAGTATGGATATCACATGGAGAAGGAAAATTTGTACTTCCAGAAGCAGAATCTAACTATAACATCATAGCACAATACGGATATGACTCCTACCCTGCTAATCCCAATGGCAGTGATTACAATGCCGCTATGATAGCCAGTGCCGACGGTAGACACTTAGCAACAATGCCACATATAGAACGGTCTATATTCCCTTGGAACTGGGCTTATTATCCAGAAGGAAGTGAAGACCAAATTAGTCCATGGATAGAAGCTTTTGTTAATGCAAGGGAGTGGATCATTAAGCAGAATGGGTAGGTTTAT
>CAZBXL010000004.1:29683-64872 GCA_964495785.1 uncultured Saprospiraceae bacterium
ACTAAAGACTACTTCAATAACTGATACGCCACAAATGCAAAAACATATGCCAATACCAACATCAATAAAAACTGAAAGGCGGCAAACTTCCACGACCTTGTTTCTTTCTTGACGATAGCGACTGTACTCATGCATTGTAATGCAAAGACATAGAAAAGTAATAAGGATACTGAGGTAGCAATACCAAATCGCTTAGCTCCTGTGCTGAATACTTTTTCATTTCGGAGTCGTTCTGTGATGGTGCTTTCTTCTTCGGAGCCTATACTGTATATGATAGATAAGGTACCTACAAAAACTTCTCTTGCAGCAAATGAACTCAATACAGCAATACCTATCTTCCAATCATATCCTAACGGCGCTATAGCAGGCTCTATAAATTTACCCATATGTCCGAGATAAGAATACTCAAGATCGAATGATTCTTTAGAGATGGTAACTCCATCAGCTAATTCTGATTGTGCAATCTTATATTGTTCTGCAATATAACTTTCCTGGTTGGGAGAGTTTGTTGATAAGAACCATATGATTATTGAGATGGCCAGAATGACCTTACCGGCTTCTACTACAAATGACTTCGTCTTCATATATACCGTTAAGAAGATATTTCTCCAATTCGGCATTCTGTAAACCGGTAATTCTAAAGACCAGAACGGATTAGATTTGACTTTGCTACGTTTGCTGTAATATAGGGCTACGGCTAATGTCGCTACGACACCTATAAAGTACAATCCCAATAACGCCAATCCCTGCAATCCAAAAATAGAACCTTTCTGCTGAGGCATTATCACGGCGATCAATATCGTATAGACTGGTAATCTTGCACTACAAGTCATCAATGGAGAGGCCATTATGATGGCTAATCTTTCCTTAGGATCATCTATGACCCTTGTCCCCATAATAGCAGGTATAGCACATGCCCAACTGGACATCAGAGGAATAATACTCTTGCCGCTAAGACCAAATTTACGTAAGAAAGCATCTGATATAAATGAAATTCTGGAGAGATAACCTGTATGCTCAAGTACGCCTAATAGGAAAAATAATATTGCAATCTGTGGTATAAATATGATTACCCCTCCTATACCTTGAATTATGGCATCAGCAACTAAGTCTTGCAACCAACTTTCTGGAATAACTGTCTTAGCATAACTTGATAAACTGGCTATCCCATTATCTATCCAATCCATAGGAAAAGCAGAAATGGTAAATACAGCTTGAAAAACAATATAGAGTACAAACAAAAATATCAGCAGCCCGTATATAGGATGTAATAAGATCTTATCCCAACTTTTAGTTGATTGTAGATAATCAAAAACCTGATCCCTTTGTATTGTTGACTTTACAATTGATGATATTATTTTTTGACGTTTGTGAAATCCGTCTTGTATTAACTTATCATCTTCTGGGCTCGGGAAAGCGATAACTCTTCTATAATTATTTTCAATTAAGTCACCTTCGAATGTATCATAGGCACTTCTACAAACTGAATTCGGAATCTTGAAACTATTCTTTTGGATAGCCAGTTTTAGATCTTCTAATCCATCACCCGTTCTTGAATTCATGAGGATGATATCACATCCTAAGCGATCTGAAAGTGCCTTTTGATCTATTAGTATTTTATTTTTTTCTAAGTCATCTTTATAATTAATTACTAAAACGAGAGGCACTTCAAGATCAGCTACTTCAGAAAACAACAATAGGCTATCTTCGATTTGCATTCCATTAGCAATGAAGATTATTGGAAATTCATACTCAGCGTAATTTAGAATTTCTGACTTAGCAATAACTTCTTCAGGAGCTGTCGAACTTAGAGACTTCAATCCGGGAAGATCAACAATTTCAAAACCTTCAAAAGACCCAGTCTTTCTCTCAACCGTAACTCCACTAAAGTTTCCTACCTTCTGATTCATGCCTGTAAGCAGATTGAAAAGTGTACTCTTTCCAGAATTAGGCTTACCTACTAAGGCGATACTATCGTGTTCTTGCATCGCTATATTTTTATAAGGTCTATACTATCAAAATCTGATGCTCTAAGACTTAACATCTTACCACCGACTGTGAAGTTGACAAGCTGAGTGTAAGATGGACTGTAGTTCTTAGTGAGGACGGTGCCTAAGGATATACCATTGGCTAATAGATATTTACGAAACTCAATGTCACCTTTAATCTCTATAACAATAGCTCGCTCGCCTTCTAATATTGTGTGCTTATCCAATCGGAAAATTGATTTGAATACAAATAAATATAATTATTTGGATTTAATCTAAATAAAATACAAATTCTTATTATTAATGATCCAACAGGCACACTAAGATTAACCACGATCTAATTACAATCGTAATTGACTAACTTGCTTTTAGAATAGAATGAAACAAAAAAATCTTGAAATGACATCTCATGAAGGATAAGATCGCTACCATAAGAAAATTAGAAATTTATAGATATATCGATAATGAGAAACTGAAAGTAGAAGATAGTATATCTATAGAAGAACCATTAGAGATAGTTTTAAATTCTGCTACACTTGATAAACCTAAGTCTATCTCTATAACTATGAGAACTCCTGGAGATGACAAAGCATTGGCACTCGGCTTTCTGATGACTGAGGGTATCATTAATAATATGATACAAATCGAATCCGTCAAAGTAGGAGAAAATAAAATCATTATAGGAATAAAGTCTGATGTAACATTAGATTTAAAAAAACTTGATAGACACTTTTACACTTCAAGCAGTTGCGGTGTATGTGGTAAGTCAAGCATAGAATCTGTCAATACCATATCTGATTACGAACCAACATATCACAACTTATCTATTAGATCCGAAGTCATCAAATTACTACCTGCTGCACTAAGAGAAGCTCAGGATATATTTCTACAAACTGGAGGGCTACATGCAGCAGCGCTTTGTGATATTAATGGATCGATTATAAGTATTACAGAAGATGTAGGTAGACATAATGCTTTAGATAAATTAATCGGTCATCAATTCATAAAAGATACATTACCCTTAGATAAATCTATTGTTCTACTGAGTGGTCGTATTAGTTTTGAATTGGTTCAAAAATCTATAATGGCGGGTGTACAATGTATTGTTGCAGTAGGTGCTCCGTCAAGCTTAGCGGTAGAATTAGCTGATGAGTATGATGTCACAATAGTCGGTTTTGCTAAAGCCAATAAGTTTAATGTATATACTGGTCATCACAGGATACAATAGAAATATTCTTGTTTTGATATGACTACTGAAAATCAATTTATAAGAGAATACTACTTGTTAGAATTCTTATCTTTTCAATATAAATCATCGGTGACTATTGTCCAATACAAAAGTGACTATTAAGTATAATTTAGAATCGTTATCTTAGACTATATATGAAAGAAGAAAAAGAAATAAAGGCAGCCCTGACATCTGAAAAGTTGACTGGAATTAATTTGGATAGACCTAAGAAATCTGCTGCGGGATTACCTGCTGTCGTTTCTTCTATGAAACATATATCCTCTGAAGCAGGACTTATAAGAGGTAATAAAGCGCTATTAGAACTTAATCAAAAAGGAGGCATTGATTGCCCTGGGTGTGCATGGCCTGATCCTGATGATGACAGAAGTAGTGTCGCCGAATATTGTGAAAATGGCGCTAAGGCCATAGCAGAAGAAGCCACTAAGAAAACATTAAAGCCTCAGTTTTTTACTGATAACAGCGTCGAGCACTTAGCACAATTATCTGATTATGAAATAGGAAGGTCTGGCAGAATAGCACAGCCGATGTATCTAGCAGAAGGAGCAAGTCACTACGCAGAACTAAGTTGGGCGGAAGCTTTCGAAAAAATAGGTCAACACTTAAATAATTTAGCAAGTCCTAATGAGGCTATCTTTTATACTTCAGGAAGGACGAGTAATGAAGCTGCATTTTTATATCAATTATTTGTAAGAGCTTACGGGACCAATAATCTTCCTGACTGCAGTAATATGTGTCATGAAAGTAGTGGCGCTGCCCTATCTGAAACATTGGGTATAGGCAAAGGCTCTGTCACATTACAAGATTTCTATGAGACAGAGTTAATCATCATCATGGGTCAGAATCCTGGGACTAATCATCCCAGAATGTTAAGTGCTCTTGAGAAAGCCAAATTTAATGGAGCAAAAATCATATCAGTCAATCCACTTAAGGAAGCGGGGTTAATGGGATTTAATCATCCGCAAAGACTTAAAGGCATTCTTGGTCTTGCCACAGAACTGACTGATCTATATCTCCAGATAAGGATCAATGCAGACATGGCATTACTACAAGCTATGGCTAAGATGCTGATATTAAAAGAAGAGAAGAAAGATGGTGTCTTAGATCTTTCCTTTATAGACCAAAAAACAAATGGCTACCAACAGTATTTAGATCATCTATATACCTTAGATCTTGACTCACTTATATCAGAGACAGGTTTAGAAAGATCTCTTATAGAGCAAGCTGTAGAGCTTATCGCAAATAAGAAAAAAATTATTATCTGTTGGGCCATGGGCCTTACCCAACATAAGAACTCTGTCAACACGCTCAAAGAAATCGTCAACATCTTACTCTTAAAAGGGAGCATCGGTAAGCCTGGTGCTGGGACTTGTCCTGTTAGAGGTCATAGTAATGTCCAAGGCGACAGAACGATGGGTATACATGAAAAACCAGCCACATACATTCTGGATAATATTGAAAAAGTCTTTGACTTTTCTCCACCACGTGAGCATGGATATGATACTGTGGGAGCTATAGAAGCTATGTATGAAGGTAAGGCTAAAGTCTTCTTTGGCTTAGGAGGTAATTTTCTATCTGCTACTCCGGACACCAATTATACAGCCAGAGCTCTGCAGAATTGCAACCTAACGGTACACGTATCAACGAAGCTCAACAGAAGTCACTTAGTACATGGCAAAGAAGCCATTATCCTACCCTGCTTAGCAAGGACTGATATAGATATAGTTAATGGCAAAAAGCAGTTTGTCTCTGTAGAGAATTCCATGGGAGTTGTACATACGAGCCAAGGAAGCTTGCAACCAGTCTCTGATAAGCTGTTAAGTGAGCCCGCAATTATTTGTCATTTGGCAAAAGCCACATTAAAAAACTCTGTAGTTCATTGGGACAGATACGCTGAGCATTATGATTATATACGAGATGATATAGAGCAGGTTATTAAAGGGTTTGAAAATTATAATGAAAGAGTGAGAGAACCTGCTGGTTTCTATTTACCTAATTGTGCTCGAGATAATAGATATGAAACTAAAAGCGGTAAAGCAGAATTCTCAGTATCAAAATATGAGGGTATCACTATCGGCAAAGATGAATTTATTATGATGACAGTCAGAAGTCATGATCAATTCAATACAACCATCTACGGTCTCAATGATAGATACCGAGGCATTCATAATGAAAGACGTATTATTATGATGAACCCTGCTGATATGAAAGATCTAAATCTTAATGAAAAAGACATTGTCGATCTGTATAATTATGATGATGATAGAATACGTGTTGCAGAGACATTTTTAGTCGTTCCGTATGAGATTCCAACACGATGTGTTGCAACATACTTTCCAGAAGCCAATGTGCTTATCTCTATAAAACAGAAAGCCTATAAGAGCAACACGCCTGCATCTAAATCTTGTATCATAAAAATTAAAAAACAAAAAGATAAATAAGGCTTTAGTTTGCTGCAGACAGCTTGAAACGTTTACCTACTAAATAACTCACCCAGAATACCCATATGGAATCCAATATAAAAGATATGATTTGTATAGGCGGTAGGTAGTCGATTAAATACTTAGTTTCAAATATAAAAAATACAATGAGACTCAAGCATACACAGAACATACCATAATAAGAATGAAGGCCTAAGTAGTCTCTGTTTTTATAATATTCTAAGAATAGTGGAATTAAAGCAATCAGTCCAAGAATTCCAGTGATGGTAACAAAAGTATCATGCATCTGGGTGCTTAGAAATATAAACATTGTCATAGACAGCATTCCTGCATATTTTGTTATAGTTATATTTCTATTTTGATCATTAAAAATATGAGGGATTATATAGAAGAAAGATATCATCCCAATAGCTAAGATGACATGACCTACCTTAGCAGTGATACGTATCTTCTGAAATAGATCACTATCGCTGTTGTCTAACATCAAGTCACAGAACAGATTGTTAGAATAACTATAAAAACCTCCTTCTTCTAATAAAAAATTATATGCTGATAGGTGCAGTATCACATAAAATATAATACAAGTCGGTGCTAAAAATATGATTTGACTTTTTTTCAAGATAGGTACCTCTAATTTGTATTGTTGCTTGATTGTTAAGCGTAATATATTATAAATGAACACCTTAGAGCAATAGAACAAAATCTATATCAAATTAGGCGACTCGTAACCAAGTTAAATGAATGATGAAGGTAATGAAATTGATGATTAGCATAATGAAAATTTTAAAGCAATCAATTTCTATACTTAGAGTAAATAAATTTTTATTCTAAACATTTTACAAATCAGAATTCTCTTTTTATTATAAATATTGAGTATTAAATAATGCCGCATGTTGGTTTATAACAACTCAATTTTGCTTTATCTATATTTGAACATCAAACATTAAATATCTTATATTTTAAATATCAGAAAAACATGAGCATCTCCCAATCATTATTAGATAGATCTGAATCTCGATGTGAACTTTGTAGTCGTGGTAACGAATTATCAATACACGTCGTAAGCCCAAGATCTGGAGATAATGACACTGATGTCGTTGTTGTATGCTCTGATTGCAGTAATCAGTTAGAAGACACCAAAAACTTAAATGAAAATCACTGGAGATGCCTCAATGAAAGCATGTGGAATGCAGAACCATCTGTACAAGTCACCGTCTATAGATTATTAAACGAATTGTCTCATACCTCATGGGCAACGGATCTAAAAAATCAAATTTATATGGATGAAACGACCACAGAATGGGCAGAGTCATCTGACTCTACGGCCATTGTCCATAAAGATGCCAATGGACATATCCTCCAATCTGGAGATAGTGTCGTACTGATCCAAGATCTCAAAGTGAAAGGGGCTAACTTCACAGCTAAGCGAGGAACAGCAGTACGACGTATCTCGCTCGTGCATGATAATCCTAATCATATAGAAGGCCGCGTTGAAGATCAACATATAGTTATACTGACTCAGTATGTCAAAAAAACATAGGCATTATTAAACATTTGTTAAGCTGAATATTATAATACCTCAGGTGATACAAAAAATCTATTTTTAGTTATGCGTAACTATCTTGCATATTATGTTCTAACAATCTTACTTCTCTGCTGCTCGTGTAGTCCAAAAATGTATTATCAAGAAGGATACATAGACAGCGATATACCGGCCGTGCAGAATGCATCAAATTCTGACATCTATTTTGAAACTCGATTTGCTGGTGATGCTATAGACTACCTAATTTTTGAACTCGATATAGAAAATAGCTCAGATCAGGACTTACCGCTTTCTGTATTAGATATTTCCCTCGTCCTTCAAGATTATGATAATAATGAAACAATGGAGATATATCCGTTTGATAAAAACACATTAATAAAAGAATTAGAAGAAAGAAGGCGAATACTCAAAAGCGAAAAAAGAACGAGAAACATTGCTGGTATTGTAGGAGTAGGACTAAGTGTTTTTGCAGTAGGTGCTTCTGGAAATACATACGATGCACTTAATGCTGCTGCTATCGCAACTGACATCACCGCAGAAATCATATATGACAATAGGTCATACGCCTTAATGGATGGAGATATAGAAACGCAGACACAATATGTAGATGAATGGGTTCTGGATGATGTCCTTATACCATCTGATATGACCACATCATACGACCTTATTTTTCCCAGCACCTTAATTAATGGCAAGGCTATTCTTAATATCCAAAATGATGATATCAGGTATAAGCAAGAATATGTATTTGAAATCGTAGAACTCAAACAATAAATTCTCTTCTAATCTCAATCTGTTATAAGTCTATCTCTTTTCTTCTGATCTTAATTCAATTATTTCGGTATGCCCCATTGAGCCTATTGAGCTAAATTTTGTCTTTAGATCATGATTATTATTTTAGTCTATCTTTAGCTTCGAGATATGAAGATTATTAAATTGTATGTAACAATAAATCGCTTTGTCAGATCGGCGCATTATATATAGCTTATTTTTTCTCTGCCTAATCGTCAGAATACTATTCAAAGTTCTAAGTGGATATGATAACTACGAACTATTCGTAGATGCTCACCGCTACGATATTCTAAGTACTCAAATATTATATGGTAATTACAACCTTGATATTGTAGCTTATCTATCGGCCCCATTATACTCTTATACCTTAGCATTTTTTAAGTCCATCTCGATGAATTATTGGGAGACTATTACTGTAGCTTATCAATTTATAATGATAAGTATCTCTGCAGTATATATTTATAAAATAACGCTACATCTATTCAAAAATAAACTGCAAGGCATAGTCGCTGCATTAGTATACATATTCTATCCCTTGACATTATGGCTCAACTTTACATTTACACAAGAGACCACGTTTCAAGCTTATTTTATATTTTTCATTTATCATTTTTTGATCTGTATTAATTCTAAACGTTTCACATCTCTCATTCTATCCACCCTCTTCCTTTCATTGGCATTATTGACTAAGTCGCATATCCTTATTTTGATACCATTTGTATCATTAATATTCATAGCTAATAAAAATTTAAAATATGCGATTCTATTTCCATTGTTTGTATTCATATACACAATACCACATGGATTAGTTAATCTTAAATTGCATGATATCTACACCTTCTCAAGCCATGGTAATGCATCATTCTTTCTTCTTGGACACAGTGATGAGACATACTATTGCCTGACGGAAAGAGCTGGTGATCTGGGCGAATTTTCAGTATATGGATGTGATCCATCTTTTGTTTTTGACACGAGCTATGTAGATCATACATATGGAAAAATTAATCTGCTTCCCGTCAGACAAAGAGATCAACTTAGAAAAAAAATTGCATTCGATTGGATAAAAAATAATCCAACAAAATATCTCAAACTTAAGCTCATTGGTATTGAAAGATTTCTATTGCCAGGATTAGATAGACGACAATATAGATTTAGTTATTTCTCACTAAGTCTGATAATAGGCTTATTGATTTACATACCTGGATATTACCACCTGTATAATCAATTGAGGACAGGTTGGAAGAGACATCTTCTACTGCCGAGTATCGTTGTCGTTATAGGGGCGATCTTTATTGTCTTTTTTCCAGTAAATAGATTTAGAGTCATAACACTCGAGCCATTGCTTATTATATATGCGAGTTGTTATTACATTAAATTGATCCCTGAAAAGATAAAATCAAAACTAAAGTTCATTTATTGATCAGAAATAGTTAAAGATCAATTTTCTTTCACTCTCAATGTTAAAAGTGCAGCGATCACCAACATAACACCTGCGGTAAGTACACCATACAGTTTTGTATTGTCAAATACATCTGACATGACCCATCCGAAGCCTAAAGCAGCAATAATCTCAGGTATTACTATAAACATATTAAACAGTCCCATATAGATACCGATCTTCTTAGGGGGCACATCATTAGCTATCAGTGCATATGGCATCGATACTATACTCGCCCAAGCCATACCTACTCCAGTCATCGAGACAAACAATAGCCACTTATTAGATATAACACCAATAGACAACAATCCTAATCCTCCAGCAATAAGACATAATGCATGGAGATTTTTCTTCCCTATTTTCTCAGAAATAGAAGGCATAATAAGAGCAAAAATGAATGTCACTAATGAGTAGAATCCAAAACAAAGATTACCCCATACTACTCCATTACTATATTCGGGATGCGATGGAGAATCTGCCCCGAAGACTGTACCCGTTATTGTAACAGTAAAGTAAAACCACATGAGAAACAGCCCCATCCACGTAAAAAATTGGACTGGAGCTAACCTTTTAAAATTCTCAGGCATATTAACTACGGCATGCCACAATCCCTCGAAGTATCCCATCTTGACCTGCTCGTCATCATCATTTTCAAAGTATTCAGGTGGATATTCTTTTGTCTTTAAAATAGTTACCATTACAGCGAGGAAAAATGCCGCTGCTCCTATTATAAAACTATACTTAACATAATCAGGTACTCCTCCATCACTTGTCTCAGTAAAGTCTAAAACATCAAGAAAAAACCAAGGAGCTGCTGATGCGATTACTGCTCCTAAGCCTATAAAAAAAGCTTGCATTGTATAGCCACGAGAGTATTGCTCCTTAGGCAACATATCTCCTACAAATGCACGGAATGGCTCCATACTCACATTGATAGAAGCATCTAATACCCACAGCAAACCTGCTGCCATCCAGACAGCAGAACTGAAAGGCATTATCACAAGACAAATAGAAGCAAATAAAGCACCGAAGAAAAAATAGGGTTTCCTTCTGCCATATTTAGGTGACCAAGTATTATCTGAGAAGTGTCCAATGATGGGTTGTATAATGAGCCCCGTGAGAGGTGCTGCCAGCCATAACATAGGAATAGAATCGGGCTCAGCGCCTAGATATTCATAGATGGCACTCATATTACCCATCTGCAACCCCCATCCTATTTGAATTCCTAAAAATCCAAAACTCATATTCCATATACCCCAAAAATCAAGTTGCTTTTTCGTTTTCATAAATCTTGGTTTTGCATTAATTTATAAACTTACTCTACATTAGAAAAGATATAAAATTGCCATGGTCGCATAGCAGCGACCATACCTTTCTGCCAGTTTTTATGTTTGTTGGTCATCCTATCCGTCATACCTAATTCTGCAGCATGTGTGATATTAAATTCTTGTCGCTCATCAGATAGATTAAAAACACCTATAAAAACATCGCCATTTTTTTCTCTCTTAAATCCATATACATCTTTATCAAAAATAATTTTTTCAATCTTCCCACCATATGGACCATTCCATAGAGCTTCATTTCTGTGCTTAAGGGTTAAAAACTTCTTATAAAAACTTTCATATTCTAAGTTTTTAAAATTGATATTATCTTTTTCAAAGAACTTCAATCGATGTCGTAGTGGCTCTTCTTGACCAGAGTACACCAGTGGGATACCTTCAAAACATAACGTCAATGCAGCGAGTGCCTTATGTGCATCACCCATTCTATCAAATACTGTCCCTGCCCAGGTATTCTCATCATGATTAGATGTGAACATCAGACTAAGTCCTTTTTTAAATTTTGTAGTGTCTTCAGCATACCACTTATCAATATCTTCAGCACGCTTTTCTCCTTTAGCGATTTCATTAAGCAGATGATGAAAACTCCAGCCATAAGTAGCATGGTAAGTATTTTCGTTTCTATGAGAGGGCACTTCGGATTCTGCAAGTAAGAAAATATCTTTTTTTGAATCGACTAATTTTGGAGTCATTTGATTCCAAAAATCCTGAGGAATTCCGTGAGCAACATCTACTCTGAATCCATCAATATCTGCTTCATCTAACCAGAACTGCATGGACTTGATCATCTCCTTGCGCATGTCTTGATTATCATAATTTAGATCTGCAACATCAGTCCATCCCCATGACTCTCCAGTATTATAATCTATCGGATCTATAATATTACCTTCTTCATCCTGAGTGTACCATTCTGGATGCTCCGTGATCCACGGGTTGTCCCAGCCAGTATGATTAGGTACCCAGTCGATAATAATTTTCATACCTAACTCGTGAGTTTTTGAGACGAGAGACTCAAAATCTTCCATTGTCCCAAATTCTGGATTTACTTCAGTATAATTAGCTACTGAATAAGGAGATCCTAAATATTTCTTACGTTCGGCCTCAGACTCAATGTCTTCTACATTTAGATCACCTTTGGCTTTTCTGTTTTTCATACTTATAGGATGTATCGGCATGAGCCAAAGTATGTCTACACCCATTTTCTTTAATCGAGGTAAGTGTCTTGCAAATTCATTGAAGGTTCCTTTATCCGAAAACTGCCTGACGTTTACCTCATACACGTTAGCATTCTTAGCCCATTCAGGCAAGCTTAAGATACCGTCTTTACTCAGTACAGACTTTGTATTATCTGTCTTACAAGAAACAACTATTAACAAAGAGAGTAGAATTATTTTTTTCATTTTATGTAATTATGCTTGTAGAGAATAAGTGAACTCTGCTTGACTATCTATAGATACATCTTGATCAAATACGATCAAATTAAGTGTGTTATCCCCATTGTTGTAAATAGTCAATTGTTTCTTATCCACAGATACTTTTATGTTATGATTTCTAAATTTAATTTTAAAGGAATAAGCGTCCCACTGTTTAGGTATGAATGGAGAAAACGTCAATCGACCATTGGTCAATTTCATACCTCCGAACCCTTTCACTATAGCCATCCATGTGCCCGCCATACTTGTAATATGGAGACCATCCTCTGTATCATTATTATAATCATCTAAGTCTAACCTTGCAGTACGCAGGTACATCTCATAAGCCTTATCCGCGTATCCTATCCTACTCGCTAATATTGCATGTACGCATGGTGAGAGTGATGACTCATGAACTGTAAGCGGTTCGTAAAAATCAAAGTGTCTCTTGATCTCCTCCATGTCAAAGTCATCCTCAAAGAAGTACAAGCCCTGCAATACATCAGCTTGCTTAATGTAACATGATCTTAATATCCTATCCCATGACCAATTCTGATTGATGGGCCTATCAGCTTCTGATAACTCACTTACAGGCTTAAGTTCCTTGTCTAAAAAACCATCTTGTTGTAAGAAAATATTATTCTTTTCATCGTAAGGATAATACATAGAATCGACAACATCTTTCCACATTGCAGCTTCCTCCTCTTTCCAATTTAGTGCTTCTACAAGTTTACTGTATCTATCAGGATATTGGCTTTTAATTAACTCCAATGACTCTATGCAGTAGGTCATGCACCAGCTGGCTATGTAGTTAGTATACCAGTTGTTATTGACATTATTCTCATACTCATTAGGACCTGTAACGCCGAGCATGACGTACTTTTTCTTATCCTCTGACCAGTTGACCCTCTGAGCCCAGAATCGTGCTATCGCGATAAGTACATCTATTCCATATTCTACCAAGTAACTATCGTCATTGGTAAATTGAGTATAATCATATATAGCGTACGCTATCGCTCCGTTACGATGTATTTCTTCAAATGTAATTTCCCACTCGTTGTGACACTCTTCTCCATTCATTGTAACCATAGGATACAAAGCAGCTCCATCTTTAAAACCTAATTTCTCAGCATTCTCTATCGCCTTATCGAGATGGGCATGTCTATACTTTAATAATTTGTAAGCTACATCTGAACCTGTTGTTCCCATATAGAACGGTAAGCAATACGCTTCAGTATCCCAATAGGTCACCCCACCATATTTCTCACCGGTAAATCCCTTAGGTCCGATATTTAATCTCTCATCAGTCCCGTCATACGTTTGATACAAATGAAAAATATTAAATCGTATAGCCTGCTGTGCAGATATATCTCCTTCTATGATGATATCACATTGTTGCCATATTGTACTCCATGCGGATATGTGCTCATCGAGAATAAGCTCATAAGATTTATCTTTTATTACAGATAACATTGCTTGATTAGAATCAGTTAATTGTCCTACTTCAGTATGAAATGAAGAATTAATACTAACGTACTTTTCTAAAACAATTTCTTGACCCGACGTAATCGGTATTGTATATACCTCCGAAGCGTGCATCATCTTTGATGCTTTATTTATGCCTGTCAGTTTTACTGAATCAGGAAGGCGATTATACATAGCGGCCCTGACTTGAAAAGACGTTTTTTTAGTAATAGCTTCCACATATGACAGTGGCTCACTACCCTCTCCTATTGTATCCCAAAATTGCTCATCATAATTTGAGTCCTTATTCCTTACGTCAAAATCGAGGTATGACTCTAATTGTATCTCACCCGTATAGTTTACTGATTCAATTCTGTAGTGCAATACTCCAAGAGACTTCATAGTCATGTGGCAGTATCTTTCTACCTCTACTTTAAATTGGTAACCTTCAGCTGTTGTAAATGAATATTGCATCTGCAGAACACCTCTCTTCATATCAAGAGTCCGCGTAAAATCTGTAAAACTTACTGTACTGAGATCTATGAGATTACCTGCTACGACAATATTGAGACCTATCCAATTGACGCTATTAAGGACCTTAGCAAAATACTCAGGATAACCATTCTTCCACCAACCAACTCTGGTCTTATCGGGATAGTATATGCCGCCTAAATATGATCCTTGTAATGAATGTCCAGAATATTGCTCAGAAAAATTGGCCCTCAGGCCCATATATCCATTTCCTTGACTAAAAATGCTTTCACTTATTTCATTATACTCGCCATGGAAGCTATCTTCTATTATCTTCCACGGGTCTTTCTTCAGATAATCTTTCATTTATTTCTACATGATAATTTTGGTCGTGTAAGTAACTAAAAATAGCATTATATTGTCAATTGGAAAAAACTTATCTCATTTATCGAGACGTGGAATCACTTTTGCGTCTAAATAATAAATAATACATAAAAATGAACAGATTAGTCAGGCAATTACTCTTTATGTTTGGTCCTCTTATACTTAGACAAGTAACTAAAGCATGGCGAAAAAAAGATAAGCAGCAAGGATGGAATACTCCAGATCGTCATGAGACTAGTAGGCAACAAAGAAACAGAAGACCTGAACCTGAGGTCATAGATGTAGAGCCTAAACTTTCTGAAGAAGAACGTAACTTCAGATTAGATGAAGATGATATTATGCTGGAGGAAAGAGATCTTAAGCATATAGATAAAAATTACGATGCAGAAATGGATGATCTCATAGAAAGGAATTAAGATTTTTCTTTTCTATGAAAGTTGACGAGCACAGTATTCAGGTACAGAGAACAGCACATTATTATACATTAGGTGAGGATATAAATGATGCTGAGCATATATGGCTGCTCATACATGGTTATGGTCAGTTAGCGTCTCGCATGATCGAAAAATTCTCGAACTCTGATATCACTTCCAACTACTACATAGCTCCTGAAGCACTCTCCAAGTATTATGTCAAAAGACAACCCAACTTTGTAGGCTCCTCGTGGATGACAAAAGAACATAGACTGGACGAAATAACAGATTACATTGGTTATTTAGATCAAATCATGACACCTATAACAAGTGCTATGAGAGATAATCAAAAACTGAATATATTAGGATTCTCACAAGGTACATCTACCATGTGGAGATGGATTGAGCACTGCCGATTCCCGTTTAATAGTATCGTACATTGGGCAGGAGAATTTCCAAAAGAAATAGACTATTCAATGATGTCAAAATACCTCAGCACGGTACACCATAAATACTTCTGCATAGGTAATAACGATGAATATCTTACACAAGAGCATAGATCTATAATTCAATCTTTTGTGAAAGAAAATCATTTAGGTATGAAATTCAAATTCTTCAAAGGGACACATATTATTGACCAGCCCACATTCCAATTAATATGTGATGAAATCAAAAGTTAATAATAAAAGCAGATTGTAATTCTGCTGTATTAGCTATCAGTAAACTAATAAGATGATTATGACAGTAATTACCAATGCCAAGGCTTGGTATCTGTAATTCTTATACCACGGCAGATCTCTTAGTTCAATAGTTTCATTTTTGATTTCTTGAGACGTCCATATGACTTGCGCTAATTCTGCATCAGGTTTATTTGCTCCAAACATACTACCAATGATAACAGCAATACAGCAGATTATAAAGTGCCAAAATGCAACGTATAGAAAATTTGGTAGTTCGTAAGTTGAGCCAGTCATCTTTAGTCCAACAAGTGCAAAAGTGATAATCGATCCTGTAAGAATACATGCCAAAGCTCCTGCATTATTAGATTTCTTAGTAAATAATCCCATAACGAAAAGTGCTACAACAGGTGGACAGAACCATGCTAGCGTATTCTGTAAGTAATCCCATAGCTTAGGAAACTCACCTATCTTAGGTGCCCATAGAATAGCAATAATCATCACTATAAAAGTGATGACTCTACCATAATTCATTAATGACTTACTACTGGCATCTGGTCTCGCTTTCTTAATAAAATCCATTGTGACCAGTGTGGAAACTGAATTCAGCCCAGAATCTAAGCTTGACATCATAGCTGCTATCAATCCTGCTAAAACAATACCCAACAAACCAGTAGGTAATAAATCAAATAACATCATCGGATAGATCATATCCATCTCTGTCGCATCAGGATATAACACACGTGCAAATGCCCCCGGAAATATCATAATGAATAAAATGGACAGTTTTAAAAAACCTGCAAACATAGCACCCCATTGTCCTTGTCTAAGATTTTTAGATGCCAACGTTCTTTGCGTAATGTACTGGTTCGTACCCCAGAAATAAAATCCAATTAATAGAACACCTGTAAAAACTGATGGCCAGGGCATATTAGGATCATCAGCTGACTTCATAACATCAAAGTGAGATGGCTCAGTAATCGCATATACTGCATCCCACCCTCCTATGGCTTGATACGCCATCACTGTGATCAAAGTAGATCCAAAAATCAAAATAATTGCCTGAACGGCATCCGTATACATGACAGAGCTTAATCCTCCTGTAATCGTATATACCCCAGCTATAATTGCCAAAACTACAATTATCAGTTCAAGAGGAAACTGTGGAAAAATCATCCCTATGACAATACCTCCAGCATATAATGTTGCTGCTATATCTACTAATACATTGAGTGTAATGGCAATAATAGATGCATATGCTCTTACAGAATATGAGAACCTTCTCTCAAGGTATTCTGGTATCGTAAAAATTTTATTCCTAAGATAAAAAGGTAAAAAGAATACAGCGAATATTATGAGGACTAATACAGCCATCCATTCGTAACTATAGACGGAAAAACCATCCTTATACCCAGCTCCGGCAAGTCCCACCAAACTGTTACTTGACATATTGGAGGCGAATAAGGAGAATCCTATTATGGGCCATGTCAACTTTCTTCCAGCAAGAAAATAATCTTCAGCATCCTCATGTTTCTTCCCGATGTAAAAGCCTAAGGCTAATACTCCAATAAGGTAAGCGACAATAATACCTAAATCCAGAGTTGATAAGTTGAATTCCATATTTGTTTTGATTATAAGGTCATCAGATATTTATTTCTATAGCTTTTATATTTCTATTATCTTCTCAACAACGTATCCGCCGACTTCTCTTCCTTGCTTGACACCTTCGTCTATTGCAGGCATATAATGTATGCCTCCATACAATCGACTTATAGCCGCTTCTGCAGCAGCCTCTCTGAATGAATTAAACTTTCTCATCGGCAGACCATACTGGACTTCTACATCATCTGTAAAAGAAAAATTATCACCAAGCATGGCAGTAAGAACTTCTGCAGACGCTGTTGAGATCACGCTATGACCACTCGTATGCTCAGGGAACGGCGGCGTCTGTAGTAAGGGTGTCCAATCTCTATCGATATGCTCATTAATTACAGTCTCGGGTCTTATAAGGTTAGATCTGTATTTCTCATCCCAACAACTTATAAAGCCATCAAATAATGTTATAGCCACAATCGTGCTGTGTCTGACTGATTCTGCAAAACTGCTATTGGCTTTATCTGAAGCTATAGAGGTGATCCCCATCCAGTGACCACCAGGTGTAATTTTTTTCGTCGCAAACATGACATGTCCTGTTTGATTCATTACATAAGGATTACAATCCCAGAAGCTGGCTATCGTCTTTTTTTCCTTATCTGCAGTCTTAACGGCTTCGTAGACTTCCATAACTTCTTTATAAAACTTAGAAGACTTCTCTAAGTCAAAAACAGTAGGCGGCTCTGGAACAAATTGTGTGGCACTATCTAAGACCATCGTTCTGATTTCTCTCCAGTGTGGCTCTATACCTTCCATATAACCTGGGGGTGTAGGTTTCCATTCATTTTCCTTATCAGTTACTGAGAATTTAGAAAACGATCGAGACTCTTTGTAGTTATCTTTATCTGCCCAGGCAGCAATATGATCAGCCATGACTTTACCATACTTTAGAGAATTGTCTTTAGCTTTTGCTGGTATGCCTATTGAGTCTATCTCTTGATACAGCTCCGTCTTGTAAGCTAAAATCTTATCTTCTGAAAATATCAACTGCTGACTTAATAAAAGAAAAGCTTCTAATGAGGCTAACTCATAGGAAATACCTCCTGTCGTATCAGCAGGTGGAGATGCAGTTAATCCATTAAGCTTACCGCCTAATGAAGGCACCTGACCTGATTGGGCTAAAACCTCATAGGCTGCTATACATGGATACACGTAGACTCTGCTTGCGACAGGTGGAGAAAATATATCATGGACGATAACATCCGTGAGCTTATTAATAGAATTGTGAAAATATGCAGGCTTCGCTAAATCTTGTTTATAATTCAAATTTTCTGGCTCCTGCTTACATCCACCTAACAAAATAGCGAATGCAACGAATATTATACAGGACATTATATAGGTTGATCTCATCACAGTTTCTTATAAATTCTTGCTTCCCAAGGTAATAGAATATCTTGGATTTGATTATGATAATTTGATAAAAGTAATTCATACCCCTGTATATCTAATTGATAACTATTCTTATTGTCAGAATGATTTAGAATAATATACATTGATACTTCTTTATGTTTTCTTTCATAGACATACAGATCTTTACTCTCTTGAGGTATCTCCATCCATTCTCCATAGACTAATGTAATTTCCTTCTTCCTTAAAGCTAACACGGTTTTATAGAAGTGATAAACAGAGTACTTGTCATGAATGACAGAATCTGCATTGATATTTTCAAAATTTGGATTTACATCTATCCAAGGCTTTCCTGTTGTAAATCCTGCATGCATACTGTTATCCCACTGCATAGGGGTTCTTGCATTGTCGCGTCCATGCTCATGGACTCGCTTGAGAAATTCGTCTTCAGACAATCCTCTCTCTATGAATTCTTTATGGTAATTATGGGTTTCTACATCTCTGTATTGTTCTACGCTCGGGAAATGTACATTTGACATACCTATCTCTGTACCTTGATAGATACATGGCGTCCCTCTCATCGTCATAATGAGTACTGCCAGCATTTTAGCACTTTCAACTCGGTACTTTTTATCATTTCCAAATCTGGATACCAATCTTGGAAAATCATGATTATCTAGAAATATACTGATCCAGCCAGAGTCTCCCATGGCATTATCCCAATCCGAAAATATTTTCTTAATGTCGTCCCATGTATAGTCAACAGGGTCAAATTTACCTAATGGTCCATGGCCTAAAAACATATGGTCGAGATGAAAGATCATATTCAACTCCCCTCTATCGTGACCTACATAGTTTAATCCAACATCAGAAGTTATCCCAGGCCCCTCACCTACTGTCATAACATCATAATGTTGCAGAACTTTCTCATACATCTCGTTGATATATTGATGTACTTTGGGACCATTAGAATATACGTGAGCGACTATATCATTAAACGCAGTAAGCTCTGTATTATCAAAATCCAACCTCTTTGATATCAATGGAATCACATCCATTCTGAATCCATCAATACCCTTATCTAACCAATACTTAACTACAGCAAAAAGATCTTCTCTTACTTTAGGATTTTCCCAATTAAGGTCAGGCTGTTTTTTTGTAAATAGGTGCAAATAATACTCATCTGTATTTTCGTCATACTCCCATGCGCTACCACCAAAGAAGGATCTCCAGTTATTAGGCGGTCCTCCATCGACGCCTTTTTTCCAAAAGTAATAATCTCTATATGGGTTATCTGTAGAAGCTTTAGAATTGACGAACCACTCGTGCTCATCAGAACTATGATTGAGTACAATATCCATCAATAACTTCATACCTCTATCATGCAATCCTGATAATAATTCATCAAAATCTTGCATAGTCCCAAACTCTGGGTGGATAGAATAATAGTCACTTATATCATATCCATTATCATCATTAGGAGATTGATAAATAGGACATAGCCATATGATATCCACTCCAAGATCTTTGAGGTAATCTAACTTAGATATAATACCTCTCAAGTCCCCTATTCCATCTCCATTACTATCCTTAAAACTTCTGGGATATATCTGATATATAACTTCTTCTTTCCACCATTTTTTCTCAATGTTATTGGTCATCACTTTTATTTAAAATTAATCATTAAAGTTATGGCACTTTCTTGCCTGTGCTCGCTGTCCATATCTCATACCACTGCTCATCAGTTATAGACTGTGTAAGGCAGTCAACGGCTTCTTTGATCCTCTCACCTTTACTTGTACCTAATACTGGAAGTATCTGTGACGGATGATGCAACAAAAATAATAATGCCATCTGAGACATACTCCAATTGTAATCAGACCTGACTTGATTCAACTTACTATTTCGCATGACTTTTTCATACTGACTTTGCGGTGCAAATAAATCTGGTCCTCCCATCGGAGACCAAGCCTGCAGAGAGATCCCATGCTTCTGTGCACTATCTACTGTGCCATCTATAAATCCATCTAATTTTAGAACAGAAAGTTCTACTTGATTCGTCACTAATGGTGTCACGGTATTCAATAAGTCAAATTGAGAAGGCGTAAAATTTGAAACACCAAAATCCAAAACTTTACCTTTACTTTTTAATTCAGAAAATACTTCTGCAATCTCTTCCACTTTCATCAACGGCCCTGGACGATGTATCAGCAATAAATCTATATAGTCTGTCTTGAGATTCTCAAGTGACTTTTCTACAGATGAGATAATATATTTCTTAGATGTATCATAGTACTTAATCTTATTCTCCGGACAAGCAGGAGACAACATTCTAATACCACACTTGGTAATGAGCTGTACCTGTGATCGAGACACACCGGATCTCACAAATGCATCACCAAACTCCTTTTCTGTAGTATGATCCCCATAAATATCAGCATGATCAAATGTAGTCACACCGTAATCGATACAAGACTGTATTAAGTGACTCAAATCAGCAGTATTTAACTTGACACCCCACTTACCCCATCTCATGACACCTGCAATGATGCGACTATATTCTCTGCTCTGACTTGACAACTTCATCTTTTCCATCTCTTAAACTATATTCTGCTTTAATTGATTTTTTAATGCGACAAACACACCATTACTCCACCCAAAACCATCTTGAAGTGGATACTCACCACCACCTGCTTTAGTTTCCATATTGACCACATTGTATTTCTCTACAAATTTGCCAGATTCTTGATATACTTGTTCATTCAATCGCAACCACCTTCTACTCAACTCCATGGCTAAGTCATCATGTCCATAATTTCTTAATCCTTGGATGGCTATCCACTGTAGAGGTGCCCAACCATTAGGTGCATCCCATTGCTGTCCTGTAGTATTGGTGGTAGTCACTAATCCTCCTTCTTTCATAAGAAAATACTGCACCGTCTCGGCACATGCGTCAGCTTGTTCTTGATCTGCTATCTTATAGAATAGCGGATACATTCCTGCTGCTGTAATACAACCATTAAGTGATTTAGACTTAAAATGATAGTCGAAATAATATTCTTCTTCCTCATCCCACATCAAGGCATTGATCATCATCTTTCTTTCCTCAGCCTTAGACAGAAATATGGACTGGGAATTATTATCACCCTGCTGTCCATAAGCATCAGCAATAGTCATTTCCAAATTGTACAAAAGACAGTTCAGGTCTACAGGCAATATATTGCAAGTATCTATAGATTCTATATCACGATAATTACTAAACCATCTCGAACTAAAATCCCAACCTGATTCGCATGCAGCTCTTATATTCCTGAACAAATTTTCAGGTTCTTGATTTGATGATTTCAACAGATGAATATCATCATAATACATTTCCATTCTCGGCTTAGAAAGGTGGTCATAATATCTGTTAGCAGTAAAAGATTCATCCTTGACAATCCGCATATGAGCACCCTCACTTATGTCATCACTACCAGACATCCAAAATGCATATTCCTTAATCAACTGAGGTAGGTAATGAACAAGAATAGAGGGTCCTAATTTTTCAGAAATTAATTGTACCATCATAGCATAAAATGGCGGCTGAGACCGCGACATAAAATAAGTTCTATTACCATTAGGTATGAATCCTATGACGTCAATTAGATGCGTGAAGTTATCTATCATATTTTTGACAAGACCCCATTTATCATGGACCTTAAGGCCAAGCATTGTAAAGTAACTGTCCCAATAATAAATCTCATTAAATCTACCGCCAGGGACGATGTAATCATATGGTAATGGTATTAAAGAACTTCCGTCTGTGTAGGTGTCTTGCTTTCTCCTAAGGACATCCCATAGAGCATGTATATGATCATTACTACTACGATCTTTTATAGACCTAAAATTAGTTTTTTTGTTCTTTTGGACTTTAAATGAAGACTTGAAAAAAGACTTCAAATCAAAATCCTTTTGGCTCTTTTGTCTTTCATAATCTCTGAAAATATCCACAGGGGCTTTACGTGGTACAGCATCAGATATTTTCTTGCCATCCTTCCACAAGCCACTCACATGAAGATCATGATAGAGCTTTCCATATATTTCATCTGGCGTTTTATATATCACCTTGTAGTTTCTTATTATTAGTTACAATGTACAGAACAGATAATAGTATGAGTAAAAACACTAAGGGTATCAACACATATGTAAAGGCTGATTCCGCTCCTACACTTTTAAATAAATAGCCTATAAGTCTTGATCCTACAGTACCTCCTACCGCAGAGAACACAATAATTAATCCTGCCATAGGACTGTGCAGATTCTTGGGTAATGCACTCAGAATTACAGAATTAATAAGTGGATAGATAGGTGCTAAGAATAATCCCACTAAAGGAAAAGCATATCCGTAAAAAGGTATATCAAGTAATGACTGAACGCCAACTATCTTACTACTGATGGCTCTCGGCAAAATAAACAGTAATATTAAAGCCACACAAAATATACAGAATAGCAAGATCCAAAACCAAGAGATTTTCTTGACTAATTGTCCCGCGAGTAATCGACCGACTGCAGAAGCTATGAATAAAATACTTGTCATTATTATAGCCAAATTCTCTGGCACTTCTAATACTGTGTTATTAAAAGTCGGCAACCAGGTCATAATGCCTTGCTCTATCATCACAAATAAAAAAGCACTTATCAAAAAAACAATAACACTCAGATGACCAATAAGTGTAATCATTTCTACAAAATCATCAGCAATTTTTCTCTCTGGAATATTTATGTTTTCTTGGAATTCAGAGGTCCATAAAAAGATAAATGATATCGTAGATAACAGAGCTAAAAACAGATAGACATCCACCCATGCATTAGGGTCATTCTCTATATTAAAGAAAGGAAATAAAAAATAGGCGAAGGTAATTCCTACCATAAAAAATCCTTCTATCGAACTCATAAGACTGTTGTGCTCATTTTGATTATTTGTGACAAGACCTATAGTGGCATAGACAGATACTTTTATTAATGCGAATGAAACACCAACACATAGAAAAAGTAGTTTGGATGCTAAAAACGAATTGCCAAAATACATTCCTATACTTGCAAATGTGACAATCGCCAAACCTGTCAACATAGATTTCTTGTAGCCAAATCTTGGAAGAAAAGAAGCGACTAAAAATGAGACTACGGCAATAGGAATATCTTTGTAAAACTCTAAAATACTCACTTCGACTTGGTCTACGCCATAGACTTTCTGAGCTTTAAGAATCACAATTCCTACACTATTAAGTAGTATCGCAAAAACGAAATAATTTAGAAACAGTGATATTTTAATTCTTAGATTAGAACTTTTCAAATGGATTTTTTTAGCGTTAATTATTTATCTTCTGATCACTAAATTATTCTATTGTAAATGTTTCCTCATTAATCCCTACACCAGATATAATTAGCCTCTTCCAATCAGTGGGAATACTACTGTCTAATTGATGTATACCATCATCCCCTATTTCCAATCCGCCAAAACCTGAAAGTACCGCTTGCAGCATACCCCCAGCTCCAGTCGCAAAATATGGATTGCTTCCGCCGGCAGCTTCTGATATCACTCCGAACGGTGGGACTTCATTACGCTTATAGCTATACGAAAACAATTCGCCAGACTGGTCTGTGTCTCCTAACCTATTATAGAGAATAGATAAGATGGCTGACCCCATTGCTGGTCCTGTTGGTGAGATTCGGGATTCATAATAATTGAGATCTTTACGTATCTGTTCTTTGTCAGTAATCAAGCCTAATGGATATGCGAGGAGGTTGACATCAGCTTGTTTTATTTCTTCGCCTTTATAAGTGGCATGCTCATTAGTGACGCCATTTGACATTTTGAGAATAGGAATATTGTCTGCCACATGACTCCAGTCAGGATCGGCATCTATACTTAAGACGTTAGCAGCTTCCGTAGCATACCTTAAAGATAGAATAGCCACAGCATTGGTAAATGCATTATTGTCAATATTCTCAGCCCACTCATCAGCACCGACTACATTAATTATGTCATATTGACCTGGCCCATTACGGTCTACTCTACTTGCCCAAAAATCAGCAATTTCCTTTAACACAGGATAGCCTTTATCCCTAAGCCAAATCTTATCTTTCGTTACCTGATAATACTTCCAAAATGCCCAAGCAATACATCCAGAGATGTGATGCTCAAATGGCCCCGTCAAAGCCCATACAGGTGTATCTTCAGATCCATCTTCTGCAGACTCCCATGGGAACATAGCTCCCTTATATCCATGTGCAAATGCATTCTGCTTAGCAGCTTCTAATCTTTCGTATCTATACTCAAGAAATGATCGGGCTATCTCAGGCTGTAGCATAAGTAGAGGTGGGTACATCCATAGTTCTGTATCCCAAAAAACATGTCCATTATATCCTAGTCCTGAAAGGCCCATCGGAGATAGACTGTAAGAAGTACCCTCTCGTCCAAACGAATACAGATGATACAATGCAAATCTGATATCGCGTGTAAGGTCATCATTACCTTCTATTGTAATGTTACTTTTCCATAGATCGGCCCAGGCTGATACATGTCGTTTATACAATCTTTCTTTACCTTCTAATGCAGCGTATATACTGAGACGTTCAGCTTCATTATGCGGATCTTCATATTGTGCCGATGTGCATGTAGAAGCAACAACTGCAAATGTGTATTCCTCACCAGCATCTAAGCTTTTATTAAACTTAGTCAGATGCATATTATAATCCCAATCCTCATGAATAAGATCAGGCTCATCTCCATGCGATTCTTCAAATATAAAACTGTTAGACGCCGCTACTTTTAGTCTACCTGATGGACTAAGACCAACAGAAGTCATCAAGGGAATCATCACATGAGGCCTATCTATTTCTGAATAATAATTTCTAACATCAGATAGGTGGATGGGGGCTTCTATGACAGACATCGGTGTGATCTTAATCTTCTTTTTTGCTTTGATTTTTACAATGTTCAATGCAGTAAAAGGAAGATGTCTCAAAGCCATTAATTCTGTAGATACTGTAGCTTCATCTCCTACATCAAAACTTGTTGTAAGTGAAGCAGTTTTCATATCAAGACTTTGTTTATAATTCTGAATATTATCGGAGCTAATACGATGCCCATTTATATCCAACTCCATATTGACATGATTAAATGATTTCAGAATATTAGAAACCCTTCCTCTCTGGTAATAATCATATGTCCCTGCCAAGACAACATCACTAACTTTCATAGGTGAGTCTGAAGAAACCAAACCTATTATTCCATTGGCGACCGTGACACCGTAATAGTTATTATGATCTATATCATCTGCTAAGACAGTCCAAGAGTCTTGGCCAATTAGATGAATGGAAGAAATTGTGATTATCGTTATCAATATTGAGTTGCTGAACCAAAATCTTTTCATTTCCTATTGTCGAATTTTATAGATATTTAAAACTAAATAGAACATCATACTGGATTTATATCAAATTTTCATATATTAATTTATATTTCGATAATCAATCAAAACATAATCTCGACTTCTATATAAATCTTTATGGGTACTTGCCTAATTCTATTTTTGATATCTGATGTATGACAGAATTTTCAAATTGTTAAAATTAGTTTTTTGTTAGAATTTACATAACTCATTGACAAATCATTACCCAAACAGAATTAAATTTTGTTTTTAAGACGGATTCAATTCTTCCTTATAAATTGTCGTCTTAAATGTAATTCAATAAGTAGTATTTAAGGAAATATTAAGAATTTTATTACATTTACTTTTTTACAATAGTGTCGTAGCGACACTAAAGACTAAATCAACATTACTTTACTTAATTTTTAAACCACATGAAAAAACTATCAAAGTTTTGCTTTTTAGCAGTATGTATGTGCCTATGTAGTTTTGCGATGAATGCGCAAAGAACTATCAGTGGTACGATATACGACTCATCCAACAATGATGCTCTCATCGGAGCCAATGTTCTCGTTCAAGGAACTACAATAGGAACAATTACAGACATTGACGGATCTTTTTCACTTAACGTGCCTGCTGGTAATGACAAGTTAGTTGTGTCATTTACAGGTTATGATGATCAAGTAATTATGCTTGGAGAATCATCGAATTATACGATCAATCTATCTCAAGGAAAACTCCTTGACGAAATCGTTGTCGTAGGTTATGGTACTCAATCAGAAAAAGAAATTACATCTGCAGTTACTAAGGTAGATGCGGAAGACTTCAACCAGGGTGCCATCACAGATCCTGCACAACTCCTACAAGGAAAGGTTGCCGGACTTCAGGTCAACAATAGAGGCGGAGACCCTAATGGTAACAGCACAATAAGATTAAGAGGAATCTCAACTGTAGGTTCTAATGTGGAACCGCTTGTTGTTGTAGATGGAATCATCGGAGCATCGTTAGATAACGTAGATCCTAATGATATCGAAAGCATAAGTGTCCTTAAGGATGGTTCTGCTGCTGCAATATACGGCAGTAGAGGTTCAAGTGGAGTTATTTTAGTAACTACTAAATCAGGTAACTCTAATGAGAATTTTCAGATAAGTTATAATGGTCAATTATCAACTTCTTCTGCAATAAGTGGTGTTCCAGTTATGACTGCAGAAGAATTTGTTGCCGCAGGAGGTACTGACTTAGGAAGCAATACAGATTGGTTAGACGAGGTTACAAGATCTGGTTTCTCTAATCTTCACGGTATTTCTGCTTCAGGTGGTGTAGACAACTCAACATTTAGAATATCAGCTAACTTTAGAGATGTTAATGGTATCCTTAGAAATTCTGGCTTTGATCAGTTTAATACAAGGGTAAATCTTTCTACAAGAGCACTTAATGATAAGCTTAAAATAGATTTCAATTCTTCATTTACAAATAGAAATCAGCAAAATGGATTTGTAGAAGCATTAAGATATGCAGTACTTTATAATCCAACAGCACCTGTTTTAGGTGAGAATGCACCTTTTGCTTTTAACTCAGACCAGTTCGGTGGATTCTTCGAGACTTTAGGATTATTCGATAGTTTCAATCCAGTATCACTCATAGAGCAAAACAGAAATGACGGTACAAGAAGAGAATTCAATTATGGAGCTACCGCAACTTACAGCTTTACTGATAACCTGTCCGGTACATTCAGAGTAGCACAACAAAAAACTGATTTTTCAAATATCTCTTATTACCCAACTACATCTTTGTTTAGAGGTAATGCAACGAGTCCAATAAGAAAAGGTCTTGCAGAATTCTATCAGCAAGATGTGACTTTCAATCTTTATGAAGGTTATATGACTTACACGACTGGTTTTGGATCATCTGCTTTAACGTTAACCGGAGGTTACTCATATCAAGAAGATACTTTTGACGAGAACTTCTTCAGCTTAGGAGATTTTCCTGATAACTCATTAGACTTCAGTAATCTTATACAGACTTCTCAAGATTTACAAGCAGCTGGTTTTATAGGTGCAAGTAGTGGAGCGTCACCAACAAATAAAATTATCGCATTTTTTGGTAGAGCTAATCTGACTCTTAATGACAACATATTCTTCAATGCTTCATTAAGAAGAGAAGGCTCTTCTAAATTAGGTACTGAAGAGAAGTGGGGTCTTTTCCCTTCATTAAGTGCTGGAATTGACATAAGCGATTACATGGGCTTAGATAACGTAGACTTATTCAAAGTAAGATTAGGTTACGGTGTTACTGGAGCATTACCTCAACAAAGTGGATTATCTCAGCCTATAAGAGCCGTAGTTAATGGAGCTGATGGTTCTGTAACTACAGATTTAATCAGAGCTGGTAACGATAGCTTAAGATGGGAACGTAAGAGTGAAATTAACTTTGGTGTTGAATTTCAGTCAGGAAGATTCTCTTCTACTTTAGATTTATATACAAGAGATATCAGCGATTTCATACTTGAAAGAACTGTAGATCCAGCGGTATTCGTAGTGAATAGAAGATTTGAAAACGTAGGTGAGTTGAATACAAGAGGAGTAGAATTAGCATTGAATTATGATGTAGTTCAAGGAAGTGACTTTAATTATACTACAGGTGTAATACTATCTACTTATAGAACGAAGTTGAATGAATATGTATTAGATGCAGAAACAAGAGCCAACTTAGGAGCACCAGGACAAAATGGTACCAATATGATTCTCGTTAGAGAAGGAGAAGAAATTGGTAATATTTGGGGACCAGTATTTGAAAGTGTAGCCGAAGATGGCAGTCCGGTTTTTTCTGATCTAAATAATGATGGGATGTTATTAACTGACCAAGCATTAGCATTAGACTCATTAGTGGACTTTGCAGTGTTAGGTAATGGTATACCAGATCTTACTTTTGGATGGACGAACCAGATCAGCTTCAAAGGATGGAATATAAATGCATTCTTTAGAGGAGCTATTGGCCATAGCCTTGTTAATACATTCAGAGCATTTTATGAGCCACAACTATCTACTCAATCATCTTATAATTTTGTAAATACAGATCTCGCTGTAGACGGATTAACGTCTGCAAGATTCAGCTCACTATATGTTGAAAAAGCAGATTTTATCAGATTAGACAACCTTACCATCTCTAGAAGCGTTAATATACCAGGGAACTCCATTAGAAATGCTACAGTATCTCTAAACCTTCAGAATCCATTTGTGATTACGAGTTATACTGGTACTGATCCTGAGCCATCTTTGGTTGATTCAGGAGCTGCAGATAACGGTAATAGAGATTTTATTAATGTCTCAGATGTATTGTCGCCAGGTATCGAAAGAAGAAATTCTTATTTCGCTTCAAGGTCAGTAACTCTTGGGATCAATCTTAATTTTTAAAATATTTAAATTATGGATAAATTATCAAAAATTTTATTCGCATTAGTTATTCTAATTGTTCCATTCTCATGTACTGATCTTGAGGAGGATTTAAGAGGTAATGTTGTAGACGACATTAGTATACCAGGTATTGATACTGGTAGTGATGGAGAAAACTCTGGTCCACTTACAGCAGCATATGCAGAATTAAGGAACGCTGGAACAGCTAATCACGGTGGTTATTACTCAGTACAAGAGTTACCTTCAGATGAGATGGTAATCTGTGCTAAAGGTGGTGACTGGTTCGATGGTGGTATTCTTATACAATTACACCAACACACTTACGGATCTACACATGATTTCGTTAATGGAACTTGGGTGCAGACTTATAATGCCATAGGTTCAGCTAATGCAGCTGTCGCTAATCCGGCATTAGACGCAAGTCAGATTGCTCAAGCTAGAGTTTTAAGAGCATACTTTCACTGGAGATTACTTGACTTATATGGAAATGTCAAAATCATTACAGGAGAAGGAGCTGATGCACCTCAATCTTCAAGAGCTGAGGTTTTTGAATTCGTAGAAAGTGAGTACTTAGATGTATTAGGCATTTCTTCTTTGACTGCAGGCGCTGACTTGTCAAGTAGTCCTTTATCAACTGATCCTAACACATTTGAAATTAATCAATTTGCTGTCTTAGGACTTTTATCTAAGTTGTATCTTAATGCAGAAGTATATACAGGTACACCGAGATACGAAGAAGCAGCTATCGCGGCTTCTATCATAATAGATAGCGGTGTATATTCACTATGTGGAGATGGCTGTATGGTAGTTAACCAAGGTAAAAGACCATCAGTAGACTCAGATCCAGATATGTTAGAAGGTTACCCTGCTGTATTTGCTCCTAATAATGATGCTAACCCAGAACATATATGGGTAGTGAATTATGATGAAGTAACAGGTGGTAACATGAATTTCTCACAAATGAATCTGCACTACTCAAGTCAATTCTCTTACAACTTACAAAGCCAACCATGGAATGGTTATGCAACTCTTGAAGAATTCTATAACTCTTACGAGGATGGTGATGCGAGAAAAACAGCTAACTTCTTAGTAGGAGAACAAGTAGACTTTGGTGGTTCTGCAATATTAGATTTTGCATCAGATGACGGAAACTTAGTTCTTAACTACACTCCGTTTATCAATGAATTGCAGCCAAATTCTATAAGAGAAGCAGGCGCAAGACCAGCTAAATTTAGCTTCAAGCAATTAGGTAGAAATGATATGAATAATAATTACCCAATCGTAAGATTAGGTGATGTATATCTCATGAGAGGTGAGGCTATGGCTCGTATGAGCGGTAACTGGAATGCTGCATTGCCAGATGTAAATCTGATAAGAGCAAGAGCAAAAGTATCTGAACTTACTTCTCTTGATGCTGATATATTCTTAGCAGAAAGAGGTAGAGAGATGTTCCAAGAGGCTACGAGAAGAACTGACCAAATCAGATTTGGAGTATATAATGATACATGGTGGGAAAAGCCAGTATCTCAAGATTTTGTAAATATATACCCTATTCCGTTTGATCAATTACAAGCGACGAGTGGAGGAGCTTTTCCTTTAACTCAGAATCCAGGCTATAATTAATATAAGATTTATTATAATTGAGGGTTGCTTTCTACTAAGAGAGCAACCCTTTTTTTTTGAATAGTGTGGATTAAAAATGACTTCAAAACATTTAATATTCTTATATCTTTTATCGCTCATGACATTCAGTACTTCTTGTAATGATGAGGATAAAGATAGCATGCCTCCCCTATTCACCCTCAGTGATGATACTGGAATCGATTTCAATAATCAATTAGAGTATACAACAGAACTTAACCCCTACACCTATAGAAACTTTTACAACGGTGCCGGAGTCGCCGTCGGAGACATTAACAATGATGGATTAGATGATATCTACTTCACAGGCAATCAAGTCGACAATCAATTGTATATAAATGAGGGCAATCTGAAGTTCAGAGATATTACCCAGACTGCAGGTGTCTCTTGTCCTAACATCTGGTCATCAGGAGCAGTTTTCGTTGATATTAATGCCGATGGTCTATTAGACATATATGTCTGTAAGGCAGGCCCTCCCAACGGCGACAATCGTCATAATGAGTTATTTATCAATAATGGTGATCTTACCTTTACAGAGTCTTCAGCGGCATACGGTCTTGATATTACCGGCTTAGGCATACAGTCTGCGTTTTTTGACTATGACAGAGATGGAGATCTTGATTGTTATCTACTTAATAATTCGATTAAAGCAATAGGTGGCTTTGACCTAATCAAAGACAAGAGGAATGAGCATAGCCCATCTGGTAATAAATTGCTAAGAAATGATAATGGAAGATTTAATGATGTTACAAAAGAATCAGGAATCTACTCAAGCGAAATCGGTTTTGGATTGGGAATTACAATTAGTGATTTCAATGTAGATGGATGGCCGGACGTCTACATATCAAATGATTTTTTTGAGAAGGACTACCTCTACATTAATCAAAAAAATGGAAGATTCATTGAATCTGGAGAAGAGTTCTTTCAGTGTTTCTCTTTGGGTTCTATGGGAGCTGATGCTGCAGATCTTAATAATGATTTACTCCCAGATCTCATGGTCACTGAAATGTTTCCATCTACTACAGAAAGAAAAAAAACAAAAGCAGTATACGATAGCTGGAACAAATATCATAGATCGGTCAAGGCCGGGTATTACCATCAGGTACCAAGAAATACATTACAGTACAATGTAGACGGTGATCAATTCTTAGAGATAGGAAGATATGCTGGAGTAGAAGATACGGACTGGAGCTGGTCATGCTTGATACAAGATTATGATAACGATGGGTATAAAGATATATTCATCAGTAATGGCATCTACAAAGATTTACTGGATAGGGATTATTTAGATTTTGCTGGTAATGAAGCTGCTACACAACTCATACGAAAATATAAAGAGGAAGGAATAAAACAACTCATAGATTCAATGACTTCTGAGGCCATTCCTAATAGGATGTTCTCTCACAAGGGAGACTTCAATTACAAAGATGTAAATAAAGAATGGGGTTTTGAGAAACCAAGCTTCAGCAATGGCTCAGCTTATTCTGATTTAGATAATGATGGTGATCTTGATATCATCATTAACAACGTCAATGAAAATGCTTCGATTTATATAAACCATGAGAACGAACTAACAAATAATAATTTTATCGACTTTTCTGTAAAAGGTAAAGGAAAAAATACTTTCGGCATAGCAACTAAGATTATTGTTTACTCTTGCGACCATACATATATGAGTGAGTTGTTTCCTTCAAGAGGTTTTCAATCTTCCGTAAGTTATAAGTTGCACATTGGACTTGGCACATGCAGTGAGATCGATAGTGTGAGCATACAATTTTCAGACGGCACAGATATTATACTTAGCTCTCCTACAATTAATGAACTGAACTTAATAGATCAAGTCAATAATAAGTCCGAACAGGCTATCAAGAATACACAACAAGTAACATTATCAATTGTAGATAGTATAGACTACAAACACAAGCAACCCTACTTCAATCAATTTAACAGAGAGCCTCTAATGTATAAGATGAATACTGAAAAGGGACCTATCATAATATCTGGTGACGTCGATAATGATGGAGATACTGATTTGTTTATAGGCGGAGCTAAGAATCAATCTTCTGCACTATACATCAATGAAAAAGAACAATATATTAAACTTGAAAAAGACTTCAGAAGTGATGCTAAATCTGAAGTTACAGATGCACAGTTTTTTGATTCTGATAACGATGGAGATCTCGACTTATATGTCGCTCACGGTGGTACGGCTTTCTCTAAATATGCTCCTGAGTTAAATGATTGTATATACATCAATGATGGGAATGGACACTTCGAAAAGGCGAAGAATGGCATCCAATTCGATAAGCCTTACTCGACTTCTACTGTAAGTATTATCGATTATAATGGAGATGGGCTTCAAGATATCTTCATCGGAGTAGATAACAGTAACTTAAGCTATGGGACCTTGGGTTCTGCATATATCTACCAAAACATGAGTGACAATGTATATGATAAAGTAGAACTCACCGGTCTCCAAAACATAGGAATAATAACTGACAGCGCCGTGACTGATATAAATAATGATGGACAACAAGATATTGTCGCTGTAGGAGAATGGATGCGTCCTTTAATTTTGATAAATCGCGATGAGGAATTAGTCATTTCAGAAACCGATTATGGATTTAATAAATTAAGTGGACTATGGAATAACATAGCTATAGAAGACATAAACAATGATGGTCAAGATGATATATTCATAGGTAATATAGGTCAGAATACATCTATTACAGAAAACAACAGACTATACATAGGAGACTTTGACAATAACGGCTCTACAGAACAAATACTATGTGAGGTGATAGATGATAAAGTCTATCCTGTAGTGGACTTTGATCTTTTGAGGTCGCAAGTCCCTGCTGTCAAGAAAAAGGTCACCCAACATAAAAGATATGCTCAGTCTGATTTGAAAACTCTATTTGGACAAGAGACTATGGATAAAGCTACTTATCTAAATATAGATATCACAGAATCAATTCTATACCTATCATCTAATGATGGCTTTGAGAAAGCTAAACTCCCACAACAAGTACAATATTCTTCTACTCATACTGCTTTATTGACTGATGTAGACAATGATGGAACCAAGGATATAATATTAGGTGGTAATCATTATCTGGTGCTTCCTCAATATGGGAGAGCTGATGCTTCTACAGGATGGCTTTTACTTGGGTCTGATGATGACAATAATTACAAAATTAAGAACATCAGTCCCCTATCTATTAAAGGAGAAATGAGGGATATTGAGTTAATAAATCAAGATAAATATATCTTTGGGGTAAATGATCAACAAACATATTTTTACAGTTTTTTAAACTTCAAGACAGACTAAATGAATCTTTATTTAAGAATAATATTTTTAATACTTATATCATTTCTATTCATTTCATGCGAATCTGAATACAGTAAGAGAGTGAAGGAAGAATTAAAAAATGGAGACATTTATGACAACCTATTTTTAAATCTAAATATTGGCGATACTAAGAAGGATTTCTATGATAAATGTTGGAATTGGAACAAAGAAGGACTTGTTAGTCAAGGACCAGGTAATCAATATGCTCGGTATAATTTAGATATATCAGAAGGTAAAGATTCGCTGAGTAATGTTGACTTACTCTTCTACGGAATCTTTGACGATAATGATGTGATGTATGGGATGGATATGAAGATGTCTTACAAAGCATGGTCACCTTGGAATAAAGATTATAAGGCTTCACAATTAGTATCAGATTTGCAAGATTATTATATGAATCAGTATGCTAAAAGTGAGTTTACACCAATCACTATTAAAGGAGATATAAAGGCGTACGCTAAAATTGATGGCAATAGACAAATCTTAATATATGCACTCAATGACAAAGATGTCGCAGTGAAAATTACGGATACAAGAAAACAGTATAATATCAAATAAGATGATGCACAAAACACTCTCAAAATTTCTCATCATCGCCATTTGTAGTCTACTATATTCTTGTGCTAATGATAAAGGGTCAACCGGTCCTTTATTTGAATTAAAAAGCAGTGAAGAAACAGGAATTGAATTCAGTAATAATCTTGTCTCTACTGATTCCTTTAATGTCTACAAATACAGAAATTTCTATAACGGAGGTGGAGTGGC
>CAZBXL010000004.1:64972-93961 GCA_964495785.1 uncultured Saprospiraceae bacterium
GGATTTTCTACTCATGCATCGTTTTTCGATTTTGATAAAGACGGAGACTTAGATGTTTATATATTAAACAATTCTTATGAAGCAATTGGTAGTTTTAACTTAAGGAAAAATGAAAGACCTAATAGAGATGTACTGGGAGGAGATAAACTGATGGAAAACCAAAATGGTAAATTTGTAGATATCAGTGAAAAAGCAGGCATCTATGGTAGCGTCATAGGTTTTGGATTGGGTGTAACAGTAAGCGATTTTAATGGAGATAACTGGGAAGACATATTTGTATCTAATGATTTTTTTGAGAGAGATTATTTATATATCAATCAGAAGGACGGAACATTTCTTGAAGACCTGGAAAATCAAATACATTCTATAAGTGCTGCATCAATGGGAGCTGATGCTGCAGATATTGATAACGACGGAATGACTGATATATTTGTGACTGACATGCTTCCTGTCGAATACGAACGCCTTAAGACCGTCACAACATTTGATGATTGGAATCGATATCAGTATAACTTGAATAACGGTTATCACCATCAGTTCACTCGGAATATGCTACATCATAACTTAGGTAAAGATAAGTTTAATGAGGTATCAAGATATGCAGGCGTAGAAGCTTCAGATTGGAGTTGGGGAGCTCTATTCTTTGACATGGATAATGATGGGCTTAAGGATCTATTTATAGCCAATGGCATATATAAAGATCTTACAGATCAAGATTACCTTCAGTATATTGCCAATCAATCAATAATAGAATCACTTATAACAGATAAGGGTGTCAATTATAAAGAACTCATTGATATCATTCCTTCTAACCCAATCAAAAATCAATCATACAAAAACGAAGGTTTACTACAATTTTCAGAGTATAAAAATAGTGGACTTAATACAGAGAGTTTTTCTAACGGTGCTGCATACGGCGACTTAGATAACGATGGTGATCTTGACTTAATCGTCAATAATATCAATATGCCATGCTTCATCTATGAGAACAATTCTAATCCAAATAAGAACAAGTATATCAAACTTAATCTTATCGGAAATAAATCTAATCATTATGGAGTCGGCGCTAAAATAACAGTCAAAACAAATGATCAGACTCTAAGCTATGAAAATATACCTACCAGAGGATTTGAATCATGTATGGATCCCCGTCCCAATATAGGAGTAGGCAGTGCAGATAATTGCGACATAGTTATCGTATGGCCTTCTGGAAATATCAATAGACTGCAAAATGTCACTACTAATCAAACCATAACAATAAAAGAGTCATCAGAAAACTACTTATCTAATATAACGGAAGCGAAAGAAATATTTACTAAAACTACTCCGCTTATTGATTATAAAAAAAATGAAAATAAATACGTTGACTTCAATAAAGAAAGACTGATATATCATATGAGATCTAATGAAGGCCCACGCCATGCAGAAGGTGATATTAATGGTGATGGACTTAAAGATCTCGTAATCCCAGGGGCAAAGTCATTTGAAACTGAAATATATATTCAGACTTCCTCGGGTAAGTTCAGAAAAAAATCTTCACAAGAAAGTTTTAGATCCGTAAAAGAATCAGAGCATACTAAAGCCATTTTATTTGATGCAGATGGAGATACGGACTTAGATATATACCTTACGAGTGGAGGTGTAGAATTGACTCCATATTCTGAATATATGTATGACCATCTTTTATTCAATAATGGTGAGGGACAGTTCACACTATCTAAGCAAAGACTGCCAGCACAAGACCACAGAATCTCATCTAACGCTATCGACTATTCTGATATCGATAATGATGGAGACCTTGATCTATTTGTAGGTGAGCGAATAAAGATTGGTAAATTCGGTAAGAGATGCTCAGGCTATATTCTTACCAATGACGGAAAAGGAAATTTTAAGGACATGACAGAAACTCTATGTCCTGAGCTTATTGATATTGGGATGATTACAGATGGATTATTCTATGACTTTGATAATGATGGCGATGAAGATTTAATAAGCTGTGGAGAATATATGCCTTTACTCATTTTCATTAATGAAGGAGGTAAGTTTCAGAAGAAAGAGATAAATAGTGACATCCCACTTTCTGGCTGGTGGAACAGACTCCATGTAACTGACATAAACAAGGATGGATACTTGGATGTAATTGTAGGTAACCACGGTGAGAACAGCCGATTTGAGGCCTCAGAAGAACATCCTATGAAGCTATACTTTTCAGATTTTGATAATAACGGTACGCAAGAAGGTGTTACTACATTTAATAGAGATAATGGTAAGGACTACCCTTTTGCACTCAGACATAATCTAATCGATCAGATGAAAGGACTTAAAAAGAGGTTCCCTGATTTTGCATCTTTTAAAGATGCTGATATAACAAAAATCTTTACGGAAGAAGAATTGGGCAAAGCTGACGTATTAGAATGTAATCAACTCAAAACAGTTCTACTGCTTAATGATGGTAGCTACAACTTTAGTTCCGTACCTCTTCCTGCAGAAGCACAACTCAGTCCTATCTACGCAATAGATACTCACGACTTTAACAATGACGGCGAGATGGATATCGTTATGGGTGGTAACCTCTATGGAGTTGTTCCTGAAATAGGTATCTATGATGGAACATATGGCTTATTTTTTCGTAACGAGGGTGATTTAAAATACACAACTCAAAGTGACGGCGATGGGCTTAGAGTGGATGGAGAAATACGTGACTTCATAATAAACGATAGCCTACTTTCGGTAATAGTAAGTAATGACTCAATAACCACATTTAAGTTTAAGTAAGAATGATCAAGTACATTACATATACACTTCTGACAGCGACTCTCTTCTTATCATGTGCAGAAGAAACTATTACCGAAATAAAGAATACAGATTGGTTAGAAATAGATCCTGCTAAAAGCCACATAGATTTCAACAATAAATTGACGCCAGATATTAATAGAAATATCTTAGAGTATCTCTATTACTATAATGGCGGAGGCGTAGCGGTAGGTGATCTCGATAACGATGGCTTTGAGGATATATACTTTTCAGGTAACGAGGTTCCTGATAGATTGTATTTCAATAAAGGTGACCTCGTATTCGAAGACAGAACTGAAGAATCCAAGATAATCTCAAGCAACAGTTGGTCTACAGGTGTCAGTATTGATGATGTCAATAATGATGGTGCTTTAGATATCTACGTTTGTAAAGTAGGTCTATTCTCAGATGGCAGTGTACACAATCTTTTATATATCAATAATGGAGATGGTACATTCTCTGAGTCATCAGAGCAATACGGATTAGATTTCTATGGATTTTCTACTCAAGCTTCATTCTTTGATTATGATCAAGATGGGGATTTAGATATGTATCTTTTAAATCACTCAATACACTCACCAAGGAGCTATGGTAATACAGACAAACGGGCAATAAACGACAGCATATCCGGAGACAGGCTTTATGAAAATAGACTCAATGAAACAGAAAATAAATTTGTAGATGTCACAGCCAAATCAAATATCTATAGCAGTGCATTAGGCTACGGCTTATGTGTAGTTACATCTGATATCAATGGTGATAACCTTATAGACATATACGTAGGAAACGACTTTCACGAAAATGACTATCTCTACATCAATCAAGGAGATGGCACATTCATAGAGTCTATAGCGGATTATATGTCTCATACATCTAAGTTTACTATGGGTGTTGACATTGCGGATATGAATAATGATAATCTAAAAGATATTTACTCTACCGATATGCTACCTTTCTCAGCTGACGTAGCTATGAAATCAGGAGGCGAGGACACAGACCAAATATTCAATATCAGAAAAGATTTTGGTTTTGAAGATCAATATGCTCGGAATAATTTTCAATTGCAAAGAGCACCTATGCAGTTTCAAGATATTGCATTAGCTACTGAGACGTATGCCACAGATTGGAGCTGGGCAGCTCTTCTGCAAGACTTTAATAATGATGGCAAGAATGACATATTCGTCAGTAACGGAATCGTCCATAGACCTAATGATCTTGATTATATTAATTTTCTGAATAGCATCGATATCAAATCTCAGTCCGTGGAAGATAAGAAAGCTCATCTTGATGAGATGCTAAGTTTAATGCCATCTCAAGCTCTTAATAACATACTATTTACACAGAAAGAAGACCTACAATTTTCTGAACTTAAAAACTCAATGATAGGCCCAAAGACATTCTCTAACGGTGCTGCATACGCTGACTTGAATAATGACGGTACATTAGACCTTATTTGTAATAACATCAATCAAAAAGCAACCATACTTAATAATAAAAGTAATGCTAACAACAATTACCTTACTATTAACCTTGAAGATAAATCAAATAAGACCACTAAAAATTCTAAAGTAAGTATTTACTCTGGTGATCTGAAGATTCATAAAGACTACGTGACCACGCGTGGATATCAATCGTCATGTAGTCACCTACTCCACTTTGGATTAAACAGTAATAATAAGGTCGACTCTATAATCATTGTATGGCCAGATGATAGTATTCAAAAAATAGAGAATGTAGAGAGCAATCAGAGACTAACAATTACAAAAGAATCAAGCAATCAAAAGTTTAAAAAACGCAAAGCAGACGATGCCAAGCCATTGGTTTTTCAATTTCGTCATAATGAAAATAAATACTTAGACAGTGACTTTGATGTACTAATGCCTGAACTTTTATCTAAAGAAGGTCCTGCTGGTGTAAGCGCAGACTTTAACGGTGATGGACTTAATGATATTTTCATAGGTGGTGCTTCACTTCAGGAGCCAGTGCTATTCTTAGCCAATAAAAATGGTTCCTACACAGCTATAGATAACAGGGACTTTAAAGTGGATGCTAAGTACGAAGATACTGCAGCAGCAACTATAGACTTTGATAAAGATGGAGATTTGGATTTATATATTGCGAGCGGAGGTAATCAGAATACAGAATTGGACAAGCTCTTAGAAGACAGAATATACCTCAATGATGGCAAGGGAAACTTAAAGAGAATACCTCTATCACTGCCCCATACTAATGGTGGCACTGTCTCTGTGGCTGACTATGATAACGACGGCTATGACGATATTTTTATTGGCGCCAGATCTATACCTTTTTCATATGGTCTGTCTCCATATAGCTTTATATTAAATAATAAATCTGGCCAAGGAGTTACTATCGCTTATAAAGAAAGATATGGAATGATAACGGATAGCCAATGGGTTGATTATGACAATGATGATGATCTTGATTTGTTATTCTGCGGTGATTGGATGGGTATAGTTATTATGCAAAATCAAGGTAACGGAACACTAAAATATCAGTCTGATGACATCGGCTTAGGCCAATATGGAATGTGGAACGCTATCGATACATACGACTATAATAATGACGGCGTCTTAGATATAATCGGAGCTAATGTAGGTACTAACTTTAAGTGGAAAGTCGATGATAACAAAGGAGTGACAATGTCTGTTCTTGATATAGATGGCAATAAAAAAACTGAACCTCTTATCTACTATAACTATATGGGAGTAAACATGCCATTTGCGTCATTAGATAAACTAAAGTCACAAGCGCCTATACTTAAAAAGCAATTCTCAGATTACCAGAGTTTTTCTAAGGTGAGATCCATCAGCGATATCGATGCAGCAAATGGAAAAGCCATCGTAGAATCTAAGCAATTAAATAATTTCTACACGACCCTGTTCTTATCAGAGAATGGTAAATTCAAACCCATACCATTAGATGGGATGATACAATATAGTACTATACAGGATATTGAGATTAATAATCAGGGAGATATGATTTACGTAGCCAATAGTAATAACATGATTACTGAACTGGGGCAAAATTCTGGACTAAGTGGGGGTATTTTAAGTCAATACGATTCAGAGAGTCAACAATTTACCTCAGATAAAGCACTCAATCTTCCTTTTGATATCAACACGAGGCAGATATTAGATTTAGATGAAAGTAGGTATCTGATACTTTGTAATGATGACTATCAATATATCATTAACAAGCCATCAGTTGAGTAACTTCTGTGTATAGAAGTTGAGCATTTTTTCTAAAGCTCTATGATTTTTATCCTTTTTTCCAATATCGGATAGGCCAGGGAGATGTTCGGAAAAGTAAATCTGATTATTAGCCATTTCGTACAAGTTACTGGCTAGTGATTTCTTGTACGGAAATTTTTTATTGACTTCACTGATGTGTTGTTCGATGATCGATATCAGATTCATGTGGCTCAGAAACAACCCTTCTTTATTTTCTTTATCGACTGCAATCGTATGGTAGGCTTTGGCTCCTTCCTTGACGATTATCCGGTGTAGCACATTCTCATTAATATATTCTGTCAGTTCGTTCTCAGTAGATGCTGCAGCAATATTGTGCAATACAACACGCAGCCTTTCCGCAGCATCATCTATATTTTTAGTATTAATTTGGATAAGGTAAGAAACCCACTCTGCATACCATGAGCATAAAAAAACAAGAAGTATATGTTTATTCTCAAAGTACCTGTAAATTGAAGTTTCTGTAGATGAGATTTCTTTTGCTAACTTTTTGAACGTAAAAGATTCGAAACCTAATTTATCGATAAGAAGTACGCTGTATTTCAATATTTTTTGGCCAAATTCCGTGTTCTGAGGGTCTTTATGATATAAACCACTCGAAATCCTAAACTTGAGATCTACAGCCATCAATTAATTTTAATATCTAAAAATAATAAAAACACACGTAATAAAGTAATGCATTCTGCTTGTATAGCATAAAAACTATATAAGAAAGTAATATTTAATTTTTGTATAGTAATACTATCTTTATTATATTAGACATGTGAATAAAATCTTCATCATATTAATAACTTTGGTGACTGCATATCAGGCGCTACCAACGTTTCATAGCTATAATGAAGAGAACCTAATCACTAATGAGATCTCTAATGATTCTTTAGAAATTGAGTTGGAAGAAGTGGCTGATAATGATAGCGAAAAAATTAATTCTCAATACACATTATTAGCTGAGTCACAAGAGGATTTAACTATTTCAGGTTTTATGTTATCTAATTTGCCACCACAGTTTTTTATAGATCTGAAGTACCCTCCCCCCGAGAGATCCTAAGTACAACACTTAATGGATATCACGATTTGCTGAACAAATAAATAGGCAACTCTATTAAGATATGTATAAGGCAACTCTTATTGAATATTTGTAATTAACATTCTCACAAAAATCACTATGCATTTAGAAAACAATAACTCTATTATTGGAAACTTAAAAAATGACTTTCCCGCAAGTATAATTGTATTCCTCGTTGCCGTTCCACTATGTCTCGGTATAGCATTAGCCTCAGGGGCACCTTTATTTTCTGGTATCATAGCTGGTATCATAGGAGGTATTGTCGTAGGAGCACTCAGCGGGTCTAATCTTGGAGTCAGTGGTCCTGCTGCAGGTCTTGCAGTCATTGTATTGAATGCCATAACTGAACTTGGAGCATTTGAAACATTTTTACTCGCTGTGGTAATAGGTGGTTTCCTCCAATTGATATTAGGATTCTTGCAAGCCGGAATAATTGCCTATTATTTTCCATCTTCAGTTATTAAGGGAATGCTCTCCGGCATCGGTATCATCATAATACTTAAGCAAATACCTCATGCATTTGGGTATGACAAAGATTATGAAGGTTCTGTGTCTTTTAATCAACCTGATGGACACAACACTTTATCGGAATTGTTTTACATGTTTGAAGCAGTCACTCCAGGAGCTATAATCATTACAGTAATATCAATGATCATATTGATACTCTGGGAGAGGCCATTCATGAAGAACATTAAGATATTTAAATTTATTCAAGGACCACTTGTGGTTGTTGCAATTGGTATAATATTAAATCTCGTTTTGAGCAGTACAGATATGGCTCTTAGCGCAGAACAAATTGTAGCGATACCAGTAGCAGGAGGTTTTTCAGATTTTGTTAATCAATTTACACTACCTGATTTTACTCAGTGGAATAATCCACAAGTCTGGACAGTAGCCTTTACGATAGCTGTTGTCGCAAGTATTGAGACACTCTTATGTCTCGAAGCCACTGACAAATTAGATCCTGATAAGAATATCACACCTACTAACAGAGAGTTAAAAGCACAAGGCGTAGGTAATATCATATCTGGACTTATCGGAGGCCTTCCTATCACACAGGTTATCGTAAGAAGTTCTACCAATATTCAATCTGGTGGTAAGACAAAGATGTCAGCAATTTTGCACGGTTTTATACTCCTCATATCCGCAGCTTTGATTCCCACATTATTGAATAAAATTCCGCTTGCGAGTCTTGCTGCCATATTATTTTTAGTAGGTTATAAATTGGCGAAGCCATCACTATTTAAATCAATGTACAATAATGGTTGGATGAGTTTTGTACCATTTATCGTTACTATTTTAGGTATTGTATTCACGGATTTGCTCACAGGAATAGGCATCGGTATGGTCGTCGCCATATTTATAATTCTATACAATAATTATAGAAAACCATTCTTATTCGAAAAAGAAGAACATATCAATGACGGCGTGATTCGTATAGAGTTAGCAGAAGATGTAACGTTTATTAATAAGGCTAATATTCAAAGGGCATTAGCGTCTATTCCTGATTATTCTAAAGTTATCATAGATGCCTCTAAGTCTGTTAATATTGACATAGATATTCTTGAAATAATTGAAGATTTCAAAACACAAGTTGACAACAGACATATCGAACTTGAAATAATAGACAGAAAAAGAAAAGGACTTACTAAAGCGCCTTCTAAATCATTTGAAAAAGAAATGTCATCAGACTAATCATTAAAATCACTATTCACTAATAATAATATTCTAATAAAATGGAAGCAATAACAGATAATAGTATAACACAAAACAGTTCTTCACAAGCCAGATTAGGAACAGCTGATTGCATCACTATGCTCAAAGAGGGCAATAGAAGATTTACAGAAAATAAAGCTATCAACAGAGACCTACATGCTCAAGTTAAAGAAACGGCTACAGGGCAATATCCTTACGCAGCAGTTGTAAGTTGTATCGATTCGCGTATACCGACGGAAGTTGTATTTGACCAAGGTATAGGAGATATATTTAATGCAAGGATAGCTGGTAATTTTGTCAATGAAGATATTCTTGGCTCATTAGAATTTGCATGTAAGTTAGCCGGTTCTAAGCTTATAGTCATCATGGGACATACTTCTTGCGGCGCTGTAAAAGGAGCCTGTGATCATGCTAAGCTTGGCAATCTTACTAATATGCTTGCACACATAACACCGAGTGTAGACGCTGTAAAGACACCAGAAGGAGCAGAACGATCATCTAAAAATTTAGATTTTGTAAATGAAGTCGCTGTAGAAAATGTCAAAAGAACAATTCAAAAAGTCAAGGACAAAAGCCCCGTACTTAATGAAATGTACGAGAATAAAGAGATAGACATCGTAGGAGCTATGTATGATGTAAAATCAGGAAGCGTTAACTTTCTGTAATAAAGCAAGTATAAAAAAAGCGGCTTAATCAGTGATTAAGCCGCTTTTTTTTGAGATATATTGTAATATTAAATTCTGATATTACTATCAGTAATATTTTATTCTACTATGTAAATTTAAATATGTCTAAACCTCTAAGCCAACCTGCAACCCATACAATAATGAGATAAATAGATGCTGCAAGAAATGATTGGTTTTCAGCTATAGGATGCGACATATGAAAAACGATAGCACCGCCAAAATAGGCACTTAACAATAATGCACCCAATGTCATTGTACGGGGTATAAGGAATAGTATGAGAGCGATAATCTCTCCCAGGCCTATAATAAATGTCCAGTCGCCGAGGCCATTACTGTCCAGCATATCTACAGCCTCTTGAGCCTGCATTAATTTGCCTCCTGCACTCATCATGAGCATAAAAGTCAACCCGGCGGTAATGACCCATCCAAGATTTCTTATTGTAAGATACTTTTGCATTTCGTTTGTTTTCTTGATTTAGGAAATGTCTAATATACTGAATTAGTATCTATTTAATATAGACAGTCTTGATATTGACAAATTCCCTTATACCATAGTAACTTAATTCTCTACCATAACCACTTGTCTTAGCTCCACCAAAAGGTAATCGAGGATCAGATTTAACAAATTGATTAACGAAAGCACAACCTACATCTAATTCTTCTTTGGCTATTCTCTCCCCTCTTTCGATGTCTTTAGTAAATACACAAGCTCCTAATCCAAAGCGTGTATCATTAGCTATTCCTATCGCTTCATTTTCATCCTTGACCTTTATTACAGATGCTACAGGGCCAAATATCTCATCATCATAAGCTGGCATTCCTGGCTTAACATTCGTTAATATCGTAGCAGGATAATAAGCACCCTCACTATCTGGAACTGTTCCACCTAAGATCAGATCGGCTCCAGCGCTGACACTGTCTACGACTTGTTGATGGACCTCATCTCTAAGATCATGTCTCGCCATAGGTCCTAAATCTACCTCTTGCATGGGATCACCCATAAGGGCAGAGCTCATCTTCTCTTTAAACTTTTCTAAGAAATCATCATATACCTGCTCCACAACAATGAACCTCTTGGCACCTATGCAACTCTGACCAGCATTCAGCAATCTCGACTTGGTACATTGGTCTACAGCCAATTCAATATCTGCATCTTCTAATACGATATAAGGATCACTACCACCTAATTCTAATACTGTCTTTTTAATATTCTCACCACATCTTGAAGCAACAGCGGCACCTGCAGGTTCACTACCTGTCAGAGTTGCAGCTTTGATAATCGGATTATCAAGAATCGCATTAACTTGCTTACTACCGACTAATAATGTCTTAAATGAAAATTCAGGGAAGCCTGCATCTCGAAAGACTTCTTCTATATACAATGCACACTGTGGCACATTACTGGCGTGCTTAAGTATACCCACGTTACCCGCCATGAGTGCAGGTGCTGCAAATCTAAATACTTGCCAGAACGGATAATTCCAAGGCATCACTGCCAGAACAACTCCCATGGGACGATAACAAATAAGACTCTTAGAAGCATCTGAATCGACGACTTCGTCCGCAAGAAACTCTTCCGCTTTCTCAGCATAGTAACGGCACACCCAAGCACATTTTTCAACTTCACCTATGGCAGAGCTATAGGTCTTCCCCATTTCTTTCGTCATTGTCTCAGCATACTTTTCCTTTCGCTCTTCAAGAATATCTGCAGCTTTAAGCATCATGGAGGCTCTTTGTGCATAGCTTGTATTTCTATAAGTATTATATACATCTTGACATCTATCTAAGATATCCTTGACTTCAGAATCGGTATGTAGATCATACGTCTCTATCTCTTCGTTTGTTGCTGGATTTCGGCTTGTTATCGATGACATATTTCTTTTGAGATTTTTGTTTTTAGAAAATATTTTAATTTTTAAAATAAGCCTTTAAGGTATCAACTAATTTATCATTCACATCAGTTTCTATAGGTATCTCTATTAGAGTGAGTATTTTATTATCTATGGCATTGTTTAGAATAGATTTTAGATGAGACACATCAGTAGGCTTGTAAGCTTCTATCCCAAAGCTTTCTGATAACTTAACAAAGTCTGGATTGGTCAGTTTTGTACCAAAAGACTTCCCTTCGCTCATTGCTTGCTTCCATTCTATAAGACCGTAGTTATTATCATTTAATATGATTATTATAAAATGCAAACCTAACCGATGAGCTGTTTCTAATTCTTGGATGTTCATCATGCTACCTCCGTCACCCATCATTGCGATAACTGGCCGCTCATCGTCTACCATAGCAGCTGCGATACCTCCAGGGAGTGATATACCCATAGACGCTAATCCATTAGAGATAAGACAACTGTTAGGTTCATATGTCTGATAATTACGGGCTATCCACATCTTATGACTACCTACATCGGAGATAAGTAAGCCATCATCAGGCAATATATCTCTGACTGCATTAATGACACCTGGTGCATTAAATATTCCGGAACTATCATCCAAGCTATATGACTCAATAGATTCCTTAATCCTACTTCTGATGGAGGTATACCAATTATCCCATTTTTGATGCCCTATTACATTGCTTAATCTTTTTATGGTCTCAGCTATATCTGCGACGATTTCTACATTTGGTATATAATGCGTAAATACTTCTGCCGAGGTAAAATCTATATGAACTATTTTTTTGTCATTATTTCTATTCCAGTGTACAGGATCATACTCCGCTATATCATAACCTATACTTATGACAAGATCAGCTTGCTCAAATGCTTCAATGATATAATCTTTGAATCCTAATCCTACTGCTCCAAGACAATGTTCATCTGCATCCGACACAGCTCCTTTACCCATAAATGTGCAGGCTACAGGAATATTATGCTTAGTACTTAATTCTTCTGTAAGTGCTTTGCTGGCTCGTTTTCTTATAGCTCCATTACCAGCCACTATGATAGGTTTTTTCGCTTGGCTGATCAGCGACGCAGCCTCATTTAGAGCTTTGGTATCAGGGGACGGTCGTCTCACATTGTAGATGGGTAATGATGTAATATCTTCGGACACCTCCATATCGGCAATATTCTCAGGTAACTCTATGTGTGTAGCTCCTGGCTTTTCTTCTTGAGCTAACTTAAATGCTTTCCTTACAATTTCAGGTATCACTGAAGGTTGAGTGATGGTAGCATTCCATTTGGTGACGGCTTTCATCATATCTACCACATCTATTATCTGATGACTCTCATGATGTAATCTTTCATTACTTCCTTGACCAGTTATTGCTATGACAGGTGCTTTATCAAGATTAGCATCAGCGACGCCTGTCAGTAAGTTCGTTGCTCCTGGTCCAAGGGTTGACAGACATACTCCTGCCTCCCCAGTCAGCCTACCCCATACATTAGCTATGAATGCACCGCCTTGCTCATGCCTTACAGGAATAAACTGAATTTCTGAATTCTCTAATGCAAATAAAAAAGCTTCGTTCTCTTCACCAGGTACACCAAAAATATATTTTACGCCTTCATTCTCGAGGCACTTTACAAAAATATCCGCTGCATTCATAATTACATTTCTTTGATGGAAGATCCAGTAGACAGAGGACGATCCTTATAGTTTTTTAATTCGATAACATCACCAGGAAGATTGACTCCTTCTTCTTCTAATCGGTTAAGCACTCCTCTCATCGCTTGTGATTGTACTTCTGTAGAACTTAAGCTTGACGCAAAGGTATTTACCCATATCTGTACTTCAATATTTATAGTACTCGCCCCAAATTCTTTAATGAAAGTCTGTGGCTTTTTATTGTCATTCAGAACGCCTTCAGTATTTTGTAGGACCTCAATAATAATCGACCTTGCTTTCTCTATATCAGTCCCATAATCTAAACCTATCATAAAACTCTTTCTAAGATAACCATCTATTGTGAAGTTGTACAGTGGCGACTTAATTATCTGACCGTTAGGTACGAATACATCCTTACCATCATAAGTTTTAATATGAGTCTCTCTTAGACTCAAGCCCATTATCTTTCCTTCGACCTCTCCTGTCTTAACTGTATCACCTACATTAAATGGTCTACTGAACGCCATGATAACACCTGCCAAAAAATTCTCTGCTATATCCTTAAATGCAAACCCAATAACAAAGGATGATACTGTAGCTGCACCTAATATGGTACCCGCGATGGCAGCTTGACCTATGATGTAAAGAAATATTAATATACATATGATGGTCACCAAAATCCTGGAGACGCTATCAAAGAAATTGGCTAAGAGCTTATCGTGGGCCTTTGTCCTGACAAGACCTATTATTTTTGTTCTCAAAAAATTGAGCACAACATATGCTATGATAGAAACTATAAATCCAATCCCAACCTTGGGTATAGCTGCGATCAGTAAATCGTAATAGGACAATACTTGTTTTTGTATATCTTGAAATACTTCCATAATGACTAATAGAGGGGATTTTTCTAAAATTTAAGATTAATAATGAATCTTACATGAATAATTAATAAGATGTTCGCATAGGAAAGGATCTCTTCGAATTTAAAAAATTCATTATTCTTCTTCTCCCACATGAGGGTGAATACTCTGAATCAATTTCCAATTAGATTGAATCAAAGATTCTAAAATCTTAAGCATGTCATGTAGTGAGCCGTAAAGATTTGCATTTCGATGGTACTCCTCTTTTCCTTTCTGCAAGTCAAAGAAAGTTTTGTATCCATCTAAAACTTTAGTCATTTCATTTGTTTGCTTTATAAAGTCGTTCATTCCGTTACTTATAGACTCTTTATTATCTGATTCTAAACTTACCTCTGTATTCATATCAGAAATTAGTTGATCCAACATAATACTGGGTGCAATCTGGAAATACTCACATATTTTCATTAGAGTGCTGATCTTGGGTTCTACTACTCCTGATTCGTAAGAGGCAATTTTATTTCTCGATATACTAAGAGTGGTTGCCAATTCAGTCTGACTTATACCTTGCATTCGGCGTAAGAACTTCAGATTAGAACCAAAATGTGTCCTATTTGGATTAGATGAGCTCAAAAGTGACTAATTGTTGTTTATTTGCACAAAATCATGAATTAAATTATATTTATAGAACTTTTGTTCAGGAATATGTGTCTAAGATATGAACATTAGATAAAAAAAGAACAAAAAAAGCTCATTTAGAGCTTTCGAAGTAAATAAATAATATGAAACAACCTAACATCACATTACCCAGTAACATTAAAGTACTGAGAAAGAAAATGGGACTAAATCAGTCTCAACTCGCTGAAGCGTTAGGGATTAACAGATCTAATGTAGCTGCTTACGAGAGTAAAGGAGTGGAACCAAGATTGAAGACCATCTTATCGATGGCTAAGTTTTTTGATATTACCGTTACTGATCTTCTCGATACCAAATTAGATGAGTCTACCGAGTATAATCCATATGATAATAATAAATCAAATACTACAATAGCTATAGACAGCCCTCTCAAGAACGACGATAATATTACTGAGTTTATTAACAAATCAGTGAAAATCACTAAGGTACTTGAAGGTTTCAAGTCATTTTACTCTTTCAAGAAAAAGAGCATGACACAATCTGATCCTGAAAAAGAAAAGCTCATGCACGACATAGACAACTTCATAAACCTCATGGAGCACTTGCTATCATACAACAAGACTGTCATAAATACCATAGGTGGTACATCTAAAGCTTAAGTCCTCTACTCAATGCAAGGTCGATCTAAAACAGAACCTAAATAAATTCAGTGCTTAAGTTAGTTCCTCTTGTCCAAAGGAAATTAAAAATGTCCCTTGCACATAATATCTCATAATTAAGATGTCGAAATAATACACATCTTATTGATTACAAAAATCCTCCTTCACAATTTATAATCAGAATCAAGGCTCTTTGACTTGTAAATGCCTTCACATCTTCAATATTATTGTGAAAACCTTATAGGCAAAAACACTAAAAATGAATGAATTACATACGTTTTGTTCAAATTTTACACATTTTTGAAAATAACATCAACTTTTGTGAACATAATGTACATTACCAAGGTTGTAAGTGCATAGATTCCAATTTAACAACCTAAAACTTTAATTATGAATCGCATTCAATTTTCAAACGAGTTCAAAGCAAACATTAGCAGCTTTAAAAATTTTGCATTAAAATTAACAAGGAACGCCTCTGACGCTGAAGATCTTATTCAACAAACGGCTTTTAAAGCACTTAGAGGTCTTCATACATTTCAAGATGGTACAAACTTTAAAAATTGGGTTTTTGCAATCTTAAGAAATACATTCATTACAAGCTACCGTAAGAAGAAAAGATCAAACGTCGTAGGCGGTCCATTAGAAAACTACACTTTCAATATAGAAAGCCACTCTTCTATAAATAATAATGCAATCTCTGAGATGAGGATAGAAGAGATATACTCTCAGATAGATAGCCTCTCAAGTAAGACCAAAGAACCATTTCTTATGCTTGTAGAGGGCTACAAATATAATGAGATCGCTGACTCTCTACACATTCCAATCGGAACAGTAAAAAGTAGAATCAACTATGCAAGAAAAAAATTACAAGCAATTTTAGAAGAAAGACATTCTTTAGCTGCCTAATATCAAAAAGTACAATTATCTAATCATAAAATATTAAACATGAGCAACAGAAATATAAGCGGAAAATTATTATTCTTTGGAGGTTTAATAACTGGTGCTGCTGCAGCATATTATCTAAATACCAAAGAGGGCAAAGAATTGAAAAATAAAGTGTTAGCAAAAGGTAATGAGATTAGCAAAGACCTCACTAATAGAGCTGGACAGATCGCAGAGCAAGCGAAAGAACAATCGGAAATTGTATTAAAAAACGCTTCGGAAAGTCTTTCAGATCTAAAAGACAGCCTCCAATCTAAGGCTAACACAGCTACTAATGCAGCAGAAAACAAAATCAATAACTTTCAGAAAGGAATAAATCACGCGAAGGAAAAGTTGAATAATATCAATGTGTAAGAGAAGCAGTTTATGTGAATTAATTATCCTGTCTGGCAGCTATGCTACTCAGGAACTTAAAACTCAATGAATTAGAATATGAAAAAGGATCTAATGGTTGACGTCGGTGAGAATATTGAGTATGTCAAAACGATAATCAACAACTCAATTGAACTCAAAAAGATAGAAGGAGCAGAGCTTTCCTCTAAATTTTTGGGTATAGGCATATTAGGTATTGTATTGGGGATTATGACAATGTTTGTTTTGGGCATCATCATCATTATCTCTTCGCTACTTCTTATACAGCACAGCGGATCGACTATAAGTGGACTTTTGATAATGTTAGGAATAATTTCCTTTATCATGTTAATAATATATATATTTAGAAAAAAAGTTATATACACCCCTATAGCCAACGCCATTATGTCAGCAATCTTAGATTAACAAAAATGAACGATAAAATAGAGCAGCGTAAATCAAAATTGAAAGCTGAGATTGCAATGGCCAAAGACTTCCTTCAGGAAAATCTATCCACAACCAAACCGTTAGATTATGTCTTACCAGATCTTAGTTTCTTCAAGAGATTAATAAGTAAAGTGACAAGCAAGTTAACAACTTGAAAATCAAACTTTCCTCCATCAGAACAATTTATTTTAACTCATAAAAACTGACAATGAATTACTTAGGATTTAAACCAGAAAAAGTAGAAGAAACCTCTGTTCAACTTAATAAACTACTTTCTAATTACCAGATATATTATCAAAATCTTAGAAACTATCATTGGAATATATCAGGCAAGCACTTCTTTGACCTACATATCAAATTTGAAGAGTTATATAACGAGGCGAAACTTGCTATAGATGAAATCGCAGAAAGAATATTAACTCTTAGGAAAAAGCCTATGTCCACCCTAGCGGACTATCTAAAAAATGCAGACATAGAAGAACTATCCACTGAAAACACAGACGAGATGGTAAGATCTATTCTTTCAGATCATAAGAAACTCATAGATAATATGCGTCAGGTACTATCGACTGCAGCAGACGCAGAGGATGAGGGTACGGTAGATTTAGTTGCGGGATTTTTAGGATCCATTGAGAAGAAAAGTTGGATGTTAGATGCATGGCTATCTAAGTAATACTAATTTCTATCAAATTGTATAGAGACGACTTAAGAAATACTTTGTAAGGCAAGTGATCTTAAGTCAAGACTAAATACTAACCCTACTTAACCCAAGCTCTTTAGATCTTACATAATGGTGCATAATGAAATCAATATTCATAAGCTGGCTTCTTTACTGATAATTATTGTCGGATTGGGCTGGCTTTCGATAATATCGAAGCCGATCATAATGCCTTTAATATTTGCGATTTTATTATCCATATTTATGTATCCTATAGATAAACGATATCTCAGATTCATAAACAAACGATGGATATCGATCCCATTAACGTTCTGTACCATCTTTGTACCCATCATTCTTATAATGATGATGTTTTCTTTTCAGATTGTCAACATTATGGATTCTCTGCCTTCGATAGAGAACAATATAAAAGAAGGATTTGACCACGCATTGAACAAAGTAGATGAAGCCATACCCTTCGCTGACATCAACTCTAAGTCAATTAATTTTTTTAAATCAGAAAGTATTCCAGAAGGATCATTAGAAGTCGTAAGACAAAGCGTAGCCATAAGTGCCGGATTTCTCGTCAGTACAGGACTTTGTCTACTATACACATTCTTTCTTCTGTACTATAGAAAAAGTTTTAAAAATTTCATCATCTATCAATTTGAAAAAGAGAATAGGCCTGATATAAAAGATACGTTAACTGAGATTAAAGAAACAGTAAAATCCTACGTCGGTGGTGTCGGAACCGTTATGATTATTCTATCTGTATTAAACAGTATTGGTTTAACCATAATAGGAATTGACCATCCATTATTTTGGGGAGTATTAGCTGGCATTTTAGCAGTTATCCCATATGTCGGCACGGCATTAGGCGGAATGCTCCCATTCTTATATGCTTTGAGTACTACAGATACAGTCTGGCAGCCCGTTTCTATAGTTGTCTATTATATGATAATACAACAAGTAGAAGGCAACTTCATAACGCCCAAGATTGTGGGTGACAAAGTGGATATTAATCCATTCTTTGCTATTCTCTCTATTGTCATTTTGGGGAGTATGTGGGGAGTAGGAGGTGTCATTCTGGCATTACCTCTTATATCTATACTGAGAATTATCCTTTCTCAGTTTCAAGGTACAGAACCTTTATCAATACTCATGAGCTCTCACATTATGGACAAAGGTAAATTTAAAAAATGGGCCGATAACGTATCCGCTTGATTCTATAGTAAGAAGATATATGTAAGCTGTCGTTATTTATTTATAATAAAAACTATACCATCTAATGATGACTGAATTCTGTTGCACACGTTTATTATGCCAGATAAACCTTCATTCATCCACAAGCCAATCTTCAAATTTCAGTAAAACAAACAGCATTTACAATAAAATTGACATTTCAAAAATTCAACTCAGAGTTTAATTTATAAACGAATAAATTTTCACTTACACCAAGTTTTCTTAGCTTTATAGAATAACATTTGGATATGACTGAATTTTCGAAATTAAACTCTTGAATACTGAGGTCGTTATAATTCTTGTCAACACACATATATAAAATCAAATATTAAAACTTAAAAATGGAAGCGTATATCTATGATGCCATAAGAACTGTAAGAGGTAAAGGCAATAAGAAAGGTGCTCTTATCGGCACAACTGCAACGGACTTATCAGCTCAAGTGCTCAAAGCGATGAGAGAAAAACATGATTTGAATGTTGAACTTATTGAAGATCTCATCTTTGGTTGTGTGACTCAGGCTAAAGACCAAGCTGCAAACATTGCAAAGTCTGCGGCTCAGCAATCGGGTTATGGTGATCAGCTATGTGGTGTATCAGTTAATAGATTCTGTGGCTCAGGACTGGAGGCAATTAATCAGGCAGCTGCTTATGTAAAGTCTGGCTTTAGAGATCTGATCATGGCTGGTGGTGTCGAGAGTATGTCGAGAGTAAGCATGGGGTCTGATGGAGGAGGATTTCTCATGGATCCTGCTCAAGCTATAAACGGACACATGATTCCACAAGGTATATCGGCAGACCTAATTGCCAGCAAGTACGGATACTCTCGTAATGACGTCGACTCATATGCTTACGAATCTCAGATGAGAGCTACCAAAGCAGAAAAAGATGGACTGTACCCATCCAGAATCCCCGTCAAAGATCTTAACGGAATTACTGTACTCGGCACTGATGAGAATATCAGACCCACTACAACAGTAGAAGGATTAAATAAGCTCTCTCCATCATTCGAGATGATAGGTGCTATGGGTGGATTTAACGGTGTAGCTATAGACAAATATCCAGAAGTAGAGGCCATTAATCATGTTCATACAGCGGGTAACTCTTCCGCGATTGTTGACGGAGCATCATGTGCCCTTATCGGTAATAAAGAAGCCGGAGAAAAATTAGGCCTCAAGCCAAGGTTTAAAATTAGATCTGCATCTGTCGTAGGTTCTGATCCGACGATCATGTTGACAGGCATAGGCCCTTCTTCAAAGAAAGCCATCAAGCAAGCTGGCATGAACGTATCTGACATAGATCTTTTTGAAATCAATGAAGCCTTTGCTGCCGTCGTATTAAGAGCGATGGATGACATAGGCATAGACCATAGTATTGTTAATGTAAATGGAGGTGCTATAGCATTAGGGCATCCTCTGGGTTCTACAGGTTGCATGCTTATGGGGACTATAATGGATGAGCTCGAGAGAAGAGATCTCAGTGTAGGACTCGTATCTCTCTGTATCGGAGGGGGTATGGGAATTGCATCCGTCATCGAAAGAGTTTAATTTTTTTGAAAATATAATTTTATAAGATCTATATTTTTCACACGTAAACGTTTCTAAAAAAATGTCAAATTATACAAACGAATATTTAAAATATACAGTCGAAGATGGTATTGCAACAATCACCATTGATCAGACTAACCAACCAACAAATCTTTTCAGTTTAAAATTTACAGAAGTATACTATGAGGCTGCCAAGAAAGCAATAGATGACGCTGCTGTAGAAGGTGTGATAGTAACATCTGGTCAGGCTATGTTTATGGCAGGTGGAGACCTTAATGAATTATCACGACCAGTGGAAGATCGACAGATTTTCTTTGATGCTATAATGGGAGTGCATAAGAGAATGAGAGAGATAGAAACAAGTGGAAAACCATTTGTAGCTGCTATCAACGGTACGGCATTAGGCGGAGGATTAGAATTAGCCTTAACTTGTCATTATAGAATAGCCATAGATAGCACCAAAATAAAAATAGGATTACCAGAATCTCAAGTTGGGTTGATACCTGGCGGCGGTGGTACATCTAAGCTCCCCTATCTCACAGGTATACAAGAAGGACTTACCCTTATGTTGCAAGGCAAAGAACTAAGACCTCAAGATGCTTTGTCTAAAAAAATCATAGATGAGCTTGCTACTGATCACGACGACCTTATGGCTAAAGCTAAAGCGTATCTAAAATCTAAGCCTACGGCACTACAACCATGGGATAATAAGAAACACAGAATTCCTGGAGGTAGCCTATGGACTCCTATGGGTGTACAGACACTTATGGGCGTTTCTGGTAATGTAGGTAAGTTAACGCATGGTAACTACCCTGCCCAGAAATATATCGCTAGCGTAGTCTATGAAGGTATACAGATACCTATTGATAGAGCTTTAGAGATAGAAGCGAGATATTTTACAAAAGTAGTAGACTCACCAGAAGCAAAAAATATTATAAGAACGGCATTCATAGGAATGCAAGCTGCTAAAAAAGGAAAAGCGAGACCTAAGACAGAACCAAAATATGAGGTCAAAAAATTAGGTATGCTTGGCGCTGGAATGATGGGTGCTGGTATCGCTTATGTATCAGCAAAGGCTGGTATGGAAGTCGTCCTCAAAGACGTAACGATGGAAGGTGCTGAGAAAGGTAAGGCGTACTCTAAGATGCTACTCGACAAAGCTATATCACGAAAAAGGTCAACTCCTGAGAAGGCAGAAGCACTTCTTAACAGAATAAAACCTACTACAGACTATAAAGATTTTGAAGGATGTGATCTCGTAATAGAAGCTGTCTTTGAAGATCCTAAACTGAAAGACAAAGTCACAAAAGAAACAGAAGCCGTTTTGGCTGCGGATAAGGTCTTTGGATCTAACACGTCCACTATTCCAATAACCCAACTCGCGGAAGCATCAGGTAGACCAGAAAATTTTATAGGCATACACTTCTTCTCTCCTGTAGATAAAATGCCACTTGTAGAAATTATTGTAGGAGAACAGACTAAAGAAAAAGCTATCGCAGCTGCCGTAGACTATAGTGTCGCTATTAGAAAAATCCCTATCGTCGTGAATGACAGCAGAGGATTCTTCACATCAAGATGCTTTAGTACTTATGTAAGTGAAGGTATGTTCTTATTAGAGGAAGGAGTCCCTGCGGCTATGATAGAAAATATAGCTAAAAAGAAAGGTATGCCTGTAGGTCCTCTTGCAGTCCATGATGAAGTCACTATGACATTATCCATGCATATCTATGAAAGCGATCCCACTCCTAAGCAACCTTACCAAGAGAGAGGATATAAAATCGCTAAGGATATGGTAGAAAATGAAAAGAGACCCAGTAAGAAAGATGGAGCTGGATTCTACGAATATCCTAAGGGCGACAAGAAAAAATTATGGTCCAAATTAGATGAGAAATTCAAATCTAACATTGACACCTTAGACGAAGAAACTATAGGAAAAAGACTATTACACTTCCAAGCCTTAGAGAGCTATAGATGCTTAGAGGAAGGCGTATTAAGGTCCACTACTGATGGCGACTTAGGTTCTGTACTTGGGTGGGGATTCCCTATATATACAGGAGGATCTTTATCATATATCGACTACGTGGGTATGAAAAAATTCATAGCAGAATGTGATGACTTTACTGAGAAGTATGGTGTAAGATTTTCTGTACCGGATAGCTTGAGACAATTAGCAGAGCAAGGAAAATCAATACATGGCTATGGTAAATCTGAGCCGAAGACAGCAGCAGAAATTAAAAAAATGCTAGAACCTGAATTAGTTGAATATGCTAACTCAATCGGAATACCTGCACATGTAGATGATCTAAAAGCTGATACGCTAAAGAAGGTTCTCGATAAATTAGGTCATAGTTAATAAGAGAACTCATTGAGCAAGAACAGAGTAAAAATTATCCGACGAGGAGCTATCGCTGAAGTTATCCTTAACAGGCCAAAAAAAATGAATGCTTTGGACATTGACATGTTTGATGCAATCATAGATGCTGGTCAAGCTGTAAGTGAGGATAAAGGTGTCAGAGTCGTGGTACTTAGAGGAGAAGGAGAAGCATTCTGTGCAGGCTTAGATTTAGCTAATTTCAGCCCAGACCCTAATGCTGAAATAAATCAAAATCTCATTCCAAGAAGTCATGGCATTGCTAATAAATGGCAAGCGGCAGCATGGGTCTGGAGAGATTGTCCTGTTCCTGTGATAGCAGCAGTACATGGTGTAGCTTATGGTGGTGGCTTACAGATTTTCTCAGGTGCTGATATAAAATATGTACACCCAGAGACTAAGCTCTCTATCATGGAGATGAAATGGGGCATCATACCTGACATGGGTGGTACACAACTGTGGAGACACAATGTCCGAGAAGATATCATTAAGGAATTAACATTCACACATAGAGTATTCTCCGGAGTAGATGCAGTCCAATATGGATTCGGAACATTTAACACTGACGACCCTATTAAGTCTGCTATGGCATTAGCTACACAGATCGAATCTAAGAGTCCGAGCGCCATCGTCAAAGCTAAAAAGCTCATCAACGCCTCATCTTACTTAAGTGAAAGTGAAGGTCTATTAATGGAATCAAAAGAACAGCAAGATATAATAAGGCAGGAGAATCAATTAGAAGCTGTTTTTTCTAAGATGCAAAAACGAGTTGCTAATTATAAAGACTACAGAGACCCACATTAATATTCTCAGAGCTATAGAATAAAAAAGGAGATGCAATTTGCATCTCCTTACCTCAATATGTAACTAACTATCAGTTATACATATGCAAAAATGTAACTAACAGAGTAAATTTTCATCCCCTTTTTGGGTGGTTTTTTATCTTAAGGTGAAAAAATAAACCGCTTGATCCTAAAATATAGCAAGGGATAGTTCTCACATTATTTTAAGGTGTTAATTTTAGGTAACTATATACCTATTGCACCCAAGAATAGATTATTGTATTAACTACAGGTTTCTTCTTTTAACCCATCCAACTTCCCTTAAAAGGGAAGAGAAAAAGTCCCCTTTTAAGGGGATTTAGGGATTGAAATATGATGGGTGTATTAAATATATAATTGCCTAGTTTTATAATATTGTAAATTAAATTGATCTCGTGGGATTATTGAAAACTGTATCTACTGCTTTAAGTAAATTTCATGGTTGGGAATTAATTGGTATTCCCGTTCCACCTGAGGCTCAGCGTTGCGTATTTGTATTTGCACCACATACGTCTAATTGGGATTGGTATTTTGGGACGATTACTATGTATGCTTGGGGACTCCCTATGAAAGTAGCCATCAAAGATATCTGGCTTAAGTTTCCATTTAATCTTGTAATTAAACCACTTGGAGGTATTGCAATCGATAGATCACAAACTAAGGGTCTGTCTCAGGTAGAAAAACTGGCTTCTCTATTTAAGACAAATGATAAAATTTCTTTCGTTATAACACCAGAAGGAAGTAGAAAAAGAAGAGTAAGGTGGAAAACTGGATTTTTTCACATCGCGGAAAATGCTCAAGTTCCTATCGTCATGCTCAAAGCGAATTTTAAAAATCGAACTGTAGAATTCGGGCCAGTTCTACATACTTCTGACGGTATCGACAATGTGATGACAAGTATGATGAATTTTTATAGAAATTGTGGGCCCATCTACCCAGAACTATTCGCATTGGATGAAAGATGGAGTTAGGTTTGGTTATCAATAATTTCTTTTAAGGTCTACATCTCTTTAAAAGATTCAATCATCAAGTATTTCAATCTCTTATCGAGAATATTCATATTTAAGATATAGACAACACGTAGATTTTAAGTACTTTACAACGACTTAAGAGCATCAAGATATTGGATGTTTTTTATTATTAGCACTTAATCAATAGTCGTCAGTATAAAGCACTATAACCAGTCAAGAAGCATGATCTCATTAAAAAAAATAATAGTTCTTTTCTTCCTTATAATCTACAATAGTGGTCACTCGCAGACCACCCTTAACCCAGGCGACATCGTTATCATAGGGATAAGTGGTGATAATAAAATGTTCAGTTTTGTACCGATGATTGATCTGAGTGCTTCTACTGAAATTTACTTTACTGATTCGGGTTGGATAGGGCCTGGATTCAGAGCCAATGAAGGTGCCGTCAAATATACTGTACCTACAGGAGGCTTAAACGCAGGTCAAATTATACAATATTCTGCCGGTGCAAATGACTTCATAACTATCAGCGATTCAAACGTCGGAATGAATGGATTTAATTTAAGTACGAGCGGAGACCAAGTGCTTGCTTTTCAAGGAACAACAGCGTCCCCTATTTTCATATTTGCTGCTCAATCTAACAGTACACAATGGCAAGCCTCAGCCACTAATTCTAATACCTCAGGGCTGCCTGATGGACTGATTAGTGGGAGTACAGCAGTGGCTTATGGATCAGGTCCGGGCGATGGAGATGAGTATGATAATATTTGGTATAATTGCTCAACGACGACCGGTAGTCCTTTAATTGTACTGGCTGCTGTTGCAAATCAAAACAACTGGACAGGTGATAACACGTCATATACTCCATGCACAACTAATTTTTTTGGAGGTGGAGGTGGTGGGACACCTATCGTACAAAAGATTCATACTATACAAGGTAACGGAACCGCAGTAACTACACCAGGAGCTTTAGTATCTGTAGAAGCAGTAGTCATAGGTGATTATCAAAACAATGATGAATTAAAAGGATTTTTTATACAGGAAGAACTTACAGATGAAGACGGAGACCCCCTCACATCCGAAGGCATATTTGTCTATTGTAACGCCTGCCCAGTAGACGTCGTAGAGGGAGACTTAGTCATTGTAGAAGGCATTGCTGAAGAGTTTTTTGATCAAAGTCAGATAGATGTCTCTGGAAGTAATGGAAGCGTCACTCTTGTATCTTCATCTAACTTATCACTGGTGACAGCGGCACAGATATCATTACCAGCTGTGAATGCCACAGATGATCCATCTACTTTTGAATCTACAGAAGGTATGCTTGTTGAGTTTGCTCAGACTCTTGTCGTGACAGAACATTTTTCTCTCACTCGATATGGTCAGTTATCATTATCGCCTAATGCTAAACAAATAAACTTTACTCAGACAAATATTCCTAATGCAGCGGGTTATACTAATCATCTTACCAACAGAGATAAATCGAGAATTATATTAGATGACCTCAATAATTCTGAAAACATAGATCCTGTCTATCATCCGCAACCTAATGGCTTCTCAGTAACTGATGTTGTCAGAGGTGGATCTACTGTGACTAATCTCAAAGGTGTAATGCATTGGTCATTTGCAGGATCTTCAAACACTAATGCTTGGAGAATCAGACCGACGATTACAATGCCTGTAAACTTCATTGATACAAATCCACGTGATCTAAATCCTATACAAAACAGCGCTGACCTCAAAATTGCCAGTTTCAATGTTCTCAATTATTTCAATGGTAACGGTACCGGAGGAGGCTTCCCTACTTCCAGAGGTGCTGACTCCAATGCAGAATTCGTAAGGCAAACAGATAAAATTGTAGATGCACTCATATACATGGATGCTGATATCATAGGACTGATTGAATTAGAAAATGACTATGCTGATGGCACTTTGAGTTCTATCGCTCAATTAGTCAATGCATTAAACAATGCATCAAGTCCAAATACTTATGATTACGTAGATCCTGTTAGCAACATTGGCACTGACGAAATTGCTAACGGATTTATATATAAACCAGCGAAGCTTAGTCTATATGGTAGCGAGCAGATTTTAGATACACCACAATTTACAGATCCTAATAATACTGGTTCTGCCAAGAACAGACCTGCCCTTGCACAGACTTTCCAGATCATAGAAAACAACAATGATGGATTCAACGAAATATTTACAGTCGTCGTAAATCATCTTAAATCTAAAGGTAGTGCTTGTGGCACTGGTGATGATGATCCTTCTATGGGTCAAGGAAACTGTAACGGTACCCGTGCAGCTGCAGCATTAGAACTGGTTAATTGGCTCATGACAGATCCTACTGGAAGTGGAGATTCTGATATACTTATCATCGGAGATCTAAATGCTTATGCAATGGAAGAACCAATAACTAATATCACTAATTCCGGATTCAGTAATCTTGTAACGAATTATAATCCTGATGCTTATAGTTTCGTCTTTAGAGGAGAATGGGGCACATTAGATCATGCCCTGAGTAATACAAGTTTTGAAGCTCAAATATCTGATGTATCAGTATGGAATATAAATAGCGACGAGTCTTCTTTATTAGATTATAATGACACAGTACAAGATAACGGAGAGCAAGCATTTGAAGCAAAACCTCCAACCAACCTACTCTACAATGCAGATCAATATAGATCATCTGATCATGATCCTATCATCGTCAGTCTTTCTTATGGTAATTGTCCAGACTCATTAGATATATCAGGCGTCGTAAACTCGGGGCTCTACGAAGCACAAAGTTTGATTACATCAGATGGTCTGATTCCTAATCCTAATAATATTATATACAGAGCAGGAAATACAATTGAGTTAGAGTCAGGATTTGAAGTATTCATAGGTGCTCAGTTCCACGCGTATATTGGACCATGTCATTAATGTATTGACTTAATTTAATTTGTAATCTAAAGTTGATATAGATTTATTCGTTAGTGGACACTTTTACTTTTAACTATTATTTTATTTAGTGAATAATTTAGGTGATTGATTTAAGGTTTTTTCTTATCGATTAAACAAATAAAATACGAATAATTTGCAAATAATTTGATTGGTTATAATTAGATGGTTTCCATAGCTTATCATTGGGAATTATGTTTAGGGCTTAGAAAAAATCTGATCAGAAACTGAACGTATCATAACCGCATCTAATCGTATCATTTCGTATCACATTAATCGTTATATTTGTAAGCTATGGAAACTAAGCTATACAATTTTAACATAGAGCTCAGTTGGAAACTACTCAACAAACTGAGCCAAATAGACAGATTTGATGCATCCTGGTCAACTCTCGAAAAGAGAGAAAGACATAGTCTAAATAGTTTAAAGTCAATAGCGACCATCCAAAGTGTAGGTTCCTCGACAAGAATTGAAGGTTCGAAAATGAATGATGACCAAGTCAAGAGTTTAATTGACAAAATAGAAGTATCAAATTTTGAAGATAGAGATTCACAAGAAGTTGCAGGATATTATAATGTTTTAAATCTGGTGTTAGATAATCCGGACAATCTAAGTATATCAGAAAGTGACATAAAAAACCTACATAATCAACTTTTGAAATTTAGTGAAAAAGATCAATGGCATAAAGGCAACTACAAGAAACACTCAAATGCTGTTGAGGCTAATTTCCCTGATGGAACAAAACAAATAATATTCAAAACAACAGAACCTGGATTCGCCACGACTGATGAAATGAATAGCATAATTAAGTGGTACAATCAAAATTCAGAAATCCATAACCTATTGAAGATATCAGCATTTGTGTATGAATTCTTAACGATACATCCATTTCAAGATGGAAATGGAAGATTAAGTAGACTATTGACTTCAATGTTGCTACTGAAATCAAATTATGTATGGATTCAATACGTAAGTTTTGAACATGAGATAGAATTCAGAAAGAGAGAATATTATAATTGTCTGCGAAATTGTCAAACTCAAAGACCAAATGAAAACATTTCTGAATGGGTTAATTTTTTCCTTGATGCACTCATAAATTTGAAAGAGAAATTAAATAAGAAGCTCGAAGTTAAAGATAAGAGTGGGACATTAGCACCAAGGGAGAAATCAATATTTATGTTTATAATGTCCAATCCAGGATGCAAATCAGGAGAAATATCAAAAAATTTGAATATTCCAAATCCAACGGTAAAGCGTTTATTGACCAAAATGGTAAAAGAAAAAATTATAGAAAAATTTGGAAACGGTTCAGGAACAAATTATGCACTAAAATAAAATCCTATACAAAGCAATATAATAAGAAGGAATATTTCCCATAGTCACAATTCACTCACAATATTCCATCAACGACCAAATCATAATAGCTTAACTTTACAAGATCAATGAACAATAAATTAAATAGAAA
>CAZBXL010000005.1:0-15299 GCA_964495785.1 uncultured Saprospiraceae bacterium
TTTCGTCAGCTAATGTTTTAATCGCTGCAATTACTTCGTGATAATTTTCTTCATGTAATTTCCACGAAAATGGTCTTAGCATTCCTAAAAAGCCATTTTCCATTTTAGGGTGGTTTACATCTTCATCTGTTAAGCTTTGATATTTTAAAATTTGCTTGGCTTCTTCGATTGTCATTTTTTTCTTTTTCATGGAAGGTAACATGTATATATGTACACCTTAACCTTGAGTTACACATATATCACTTATGTCATTACCTCCAATTTAAGCCTTTTTTCCATAATCTTATCAAGCGGACTTTTTATTATCTTATTACTGATACTTGTGACGTGAGTGTATATCTCAGTAGTCTTAGAAGAAGAGTGTCCGAGTAGCTCCTGCACATACCTTAAGTTGACCCCAGATTCTATCAGATGAGTTGCAAAAGAATGTCTCAGAGTATGTGGTGTCGCCCATGCATTAATTCGAGCACTGATAGCTGCTTTTCTGAATATCTTCTCTACACTGGAAGCACTGTATTGGCCACCCCCTGCTCCTTCAAATAACCAATACATGGGTTTCTCTTTGATGTAGTATAATCTGAGCATCTTTAAGACATAGTCAGAGAGAAGCGTATATCTGTCTTTCTTCCCTTTGGCGCCTTTGATGAATATTGCAGACATATCACTTTTAATATCTTCTACGCGGAGGTTCAGTATTTCACATCTTCTTAGTCCGGCACTGTATAGGAGATTGAGTATACATTTGTGTTTTAGATTAGTTGGTGTATTGATGACCCTGATGACTTCGTCTTCTGATAAGACATTAGGTAGAGTTTTTGATGCCTTAGGTCTTTGAAAACTATAAAGCTCTCGAGATCTACCGAGGACCTTTTCATAGTAGAACTTCAGAGCATTGATGACAGTATTTTGCTTGCTTTCACTTATGTTATAGTCTTTGATGAGTAAGTATAGATAATCTTCTATCTCAGATTTATTGAGATCATCTATGTCTCTATCTCTGAAGTGCACAAGAAATTTTATAAACGCATTTTTATAACTATTTATAGTATGTGGGCTGTAAGCTCTTAGAAGAATGTTCTTTTCCATCGATTCAACTTTGATTTTATTCTCTTCACTCAGAGGTGCTACTGGTAGAGGTATCTGTTGATCGACGACATGTTTTATAATATAATTATTTCCGAATACAGCCTTAAGCTCTGTTAATATTCCTTCATCATTGGAGATACTCCATAGTTTTTGATGTACATGGTAATAACAATTTCTAAGTCCCTTGATTTTCTTACGCCACTCTAAGGCCTTGTAAGGGATATGGAATTTTATACGCTTGGCGCTGGCTGGAGCTAAGTATATAATTGCTTGCATTTGGGCTTGTTATTGATGATTATTTTGTAATAATAGCTATTTCATTGATTCGATGTCCTCTATAACTTACTTATTATTAGTTGGTTACAATAATAGTCGTACCTTAACGGTTAAGTTACGCTTACATATACCTTATGAGAAAACAAAAGCTATGTCCCATATGTAAAAACATAATCGTGGGTAGAACAGATAAGAAGTTCTGCTCTACCGTCTGTAAGTCCAATTATCATAAGCGACTTAATCAAAGTACCAATGCTGCTACTAAAAAGATAGATAGCATCTTACATAGAAATAGATCCATCTTACTCGAGTTGATGGGTAAGAGATATACTAAGATCAAGGTGCCCCTCATAGAATTAGAAAGCAGAAAGTTTAATTTCAATTACATGACGAAGTACATTCATAACAAGCAGGGCAAAACGTATAACTATATCTATGACTTTTCATATATGACATTCAGTACTAATGAAGTGCTCATCATCAGGCATAGACAATAATACTAACTTAGGGGTATGATGCACCATCTTATTTTGGTATAGTGCACGATGCATGTTTATGGCCGTATATACGTCATACGACCTTCAAGATAGCTACGGATGTAAGTTAGCAGAAGTAGTATACATCCATACCGTCATGATTCTGCAGATGCGATCTGATATCTCGTTCAGCATTTTTCTGAGCTATGGCGATGATGACTTGAGCTGATACTATTGACATCAAGGAGTCAGGATGATGTAGCCGAGTATCGTATATTGTTGTTCCTATTTTTTTTGGATTATTACATATCCAGTGTACATCTATGTGATGACCTCTCAGTAGCTTGACGATTTTCTTACCCTTCTTGCCTGCTCCCCAGACCACAAGAGATTGAGCTGCATTATAATCACTATTGAGAAAGTGCTGCACCTTAATTTGGATAAATTGGTTATCCATATAGTGAGGATCATTACGTGATGCTCGACTTGGATGATCTCGCCATAAGTGTATCACCTCTGGTACGTCCTGTATAGTGATACCGTTATGTCTCATTCTGAATGCCAGATCATAATCTTCAGGGTATATATCTGAGTCAAATGCACCCACGGCATTAAGATCCTCTCGGTGCATCATCCAGCATGGAGACGGGATGACACATTCTTTATATATCTCAGAGAAGTTGCTCCTATTCATCGTCATACCATTAAGCCAGTCTGCATATTTTTTATATCCTTCTCCCAATGTGCCATCAGAGATGTACTTTACAAGACCTACCGCGAGTTGTTGTCTTTTATTTAATGCGCTTCTGAGTAGTAGCAGTTTGTCAGGAGTCATAATGTCATCAGAGTCCATACGTGTGATATATTCTCCTTGGCTATTTGCGTAAGCTAATCTCAAAGCATCTATAATACCTACGCCCTTATTTTTGATAGTGTAAATGCGAGGATCATTCTCAGCATATCGTTGTAGGATATCGTACGACTCGTCATCAGAATGATCATCTATAGCTATCAGTTCCCATTCCGTATACGTCTGATTAATGATAGAGTCTATACACTCACTAAGGTAAGCAGATGTATTCTTGACAGGAATGAGTATACTGATCATATTGTATTTTATCTGATTTTTATTTTAGTATGAATATAGCAATATTATCAAGCCAGCCATTATATTAGTATTATGCTTGTTGGATGATCAATTAATCGATGTCAGAATCAATGATACATATATGTAAGTACGATGCAATAAGAAAAAAAGAAAAAACAGAGATTTAAATCAATTTTTCCCTTATTTTTATTTTTATGGGAGAATAAAACAGTAAAACGAATATAATGATAGCGATAAATGAACCAATAGGAAGATTCGTGGCTTTAGCCAACCTTGAAAAGAACATCCTTTCTCAAAAATCTATTGAGCAAGATGTCGCAAATTTGGTTGATTTAATAACAATCAGAAGTAAAGAGAAATCTGTTGAAGAAGTGGCAAATAGTTTATTAGAAAACATCTTTGACCTTAGATTTGATTTGGTAGAATGGCTTGCTAATAATGATAAAAATTTGAATTTCTATTTCGAAGCGATTCATAAACATATTTCTGTTAATCTTCAGTTAGCTCCTTTTTCAAACTTGGCTGAAACTATTTCTACTGTACTTTTGACTTACGAAAATATTGTGTCTCCTATATTTGATAATTTACCAAATTCTTTTGAAGAAATCCTTGAAGATGTTCAAAAGAATAAACCTGAATATGACACTTTTAAAATGTTTTCTCTCCATCCTGCTCCACAGGTCAAGTATCTTAAAAAGTGGATTGATTCATCATTAAAATTGGAAGTAGGGATAATTCTTGCAGATTTAATACTAACAAATCAAATTCAATTTCCTAAGAGAAGGATAAAGACAGAATTGATAGAATTTTTATTTAGCACAATTACAAAATTTGGTGCATACTCAATTTTTACTGGTTTTTGGACTCCTGACTCTGATGACATTTCAAATTTAACTAGTAGGATGAAAATCCTTTCTGCTACTACAGAATTAGATAATAAATCATTCTATAAAACTTCAAAAGAAGGTTTCTTTAGAATGGTTAATAATTAGGAATGTATCCCATCCATTTAAGTAAAAAAGCGATAGAAGATGTTCCCAAGCTAAAAAAGGAAAATCCTAAATTTCCAGCCAAGTTATGGACTCTTATTCTTGATATATTCAATGATCCATTTGATGGAATTGGACAACCAGAACCTTTAAAAGGAGACCTTCAAGGTTGGTGGTCAAGAAGAATATCGGGCAAACATCGATTAGTTTACAGAATAGAAGATGAAAACTTGGAAATCGCATCTTGTTTCGGACACTATGGAGACAGATAATAAATGAAAAAAATACTGCATGGAACATTGTATATACGGCGATCAGCCCTATACAGAATGACTCCGCATGTACAAGACCGTTAAGCGTATCACGCTTATGACTCACCAGTGAAATTTGAGTACTGTATTAATCAGTATTGAGTACCTTTAGAAATGTAATATTATCTGTGTATGAATAAGAGTGCTATATCTCAATAATGTTTTATGTCAGAATCTCCTTTTAAGCAATATGAGACCGAAAGATTAATTATACGACCTATGGTCAGAGGAGATGCAGCTTTTCAGTTAGCATTGATGAATTCATCAGATTGGCTGAGGTACATCGGAGACAGGGGAGTGTATACGATAGAAGAAGCTGAGAGGTATATCACAGATAATGTAACAGAACAATTCAAGAGATTAGGATTTGCTAATTACACTATCGTAAGAAAGAAAGACGCTCTGCCTATAGGCGTTGTTGGTTTATATGATAGGCCAGCATTAGAGGGTATAGACATTGGCTTTGCTTTGATGTCAGATCATTATGGATATGGATATTCCTACGAAGCAGCCAACAGAATATTACGAGCTGCAACTCATGATTTTAATTTAGTAAAAGTCAATGCAATAACGCAGTTTAATAATATAGCATCGCAAAAATTACTTGAAAAATTAGGTTTGACGTTCACTAAAATGATACAACTTACTGAAGATTCAGAGGATTTAATGTTCTATGAGCTTTTGTAAGTAAGTCTTGTTTTAAAAGTGAATAAAATTTGAACATCGATACTTTCGTATAGTATTCCTATATATAAATTATCCTTCAGTACTTGCTTAGATTTTATCTGGAGATTCACATTGTAAACTATCTGACAAGAAATGACGCTTTTTTTCGGCTGTGTAAGTGTTTGTATATCTATGTATAGTCATCTGTAATGCTTAAGTACTTTGCAGAGCCATATGCTTAGTGCATATTTGTGTTAGAATTATATAAAGGGTGTTAATAAAGAAAAAGCTTGCAAAACGTTGTAAGCTTTTCTTTTTTGTACCATACCGTACCATGATTAGTGACAATTTATATATCTTGATACCATAATCATTTATTAATCTTTTAGAATAAGATCTTATGGAAATTTGTTGGTATTGTTTAGCAATGGTTTTGATGTCCACCTTAGCAGGAGCACTATTGATGTATCTTATAAATAAAAGTGGCAGAAGGGCTATAATAGAAGAAAGAGATGAGTACTTAAGGACATCTAATCACACCAAGGAGAACCTCAATAAAGTTACTGATGAATATAATAACTACAAAGCCAAAGCGTCTCAGTCAATAGAAGATAAAGATGCTGAAATTAATAAACTCAATAAGCTCAACTTATCTCTCTCAAGGACGCCTCGTCCAAAACTCACACAAGCAGAACTCGATCACAAATATCTTAAGTGGAAAAAAAGATCAGAAGACCTCTCTAGCGAACTTGAATACCTAAAAGCTAAGTTAGATTCTCCAAAATCAAATGCCACGGATAGCCAATCTTTAGAAGATATGAAATCTCAACTGGCGACAGCTCTCAAGAAAATCCGCCGACAAGAGCTACAACTTAAAGAAGCTCAGATAGGTGGTAAATCTACTGGCAAGGGCAAGGGCAAGAAAAAGAAAAAAATCAAAAAATTACAATCAGAACTCCGAGCCCTCAAAAGTAAACTCAATCTGAAATCAAAGAAGAAAAACTAATCTGACGCTTCGTCTATTGCTTGATCGTTTCAGAATAGTAATGCCCTTTCGCTAATCCAAGTTGAGATAGTCTATTAAATACTTGTCCTTGTGTAGTTTTGTTTTTTTTAGTTATCCACATTTTACGTTAAATGTTAACGATTGCTTGAGAATTAACAAATTATGTAAACTTAAATGAATAGCTTTACGTTATGACAATAACAGAAGTTAAGTCAGGAAAAAAGCATAAAATAGATATCTCTCCAATTGAAACGATTGATTTCAAATCAATTTCTAAAAAGAAATACTTCTTTGATTGGGAGCTTGAAAAGAAATGTGAAATACTCAAACTCACAAAAAGAGAAGAGAAGGAAATTCTTGGCCTGATGTCTTTTGAAATAATTCCAGAAGAATGGAGAATTCATATTAGGCTTATTTCTGTTTCAATAGACAATAAAGGCAAAAGCAAAACCTACAGAAATATTGTAGGTAACCTATTAACTTTTGTTTCAAAATTGGCAATTAAAGAATTTGCTGAATTAGCATGTGTTTCTTTAAAACCTAAAGGAGCAATAGCACAACATTATATTGACGAATACGGAATGAATATAACAGGTACTACATTAAGTTTAGAATTAATGGAAATAATGAAACTGATCGAAAAATTTGATAAATGAAAACAAGTACAAACACTAAAAAAAATATTGATCCTGAATTTGGAGTTGATTCAAAATATAAGTCTCTTGATAAGAGGCTAGAAGATGGTAAGAATTTGATGGAAGCTCGCTTAAAAAGATTAAAGGGCCTAACTCGCAATCAAATTATAAAAGCTAAACTTCTTCAGCTAAATCTCAAAATGCAAGAATACTTAAGTCAACCTGTTTATGAAGATCACAATTTCTTCACAAGTTTTTTATCAAATTATATTGATACAATTTATGACAAGAGAACTCTGTTTGCCAAAGATATAAACATAACACCAGTCGGTTTAAGTCAAATACTTAATAATCATAGAGAACCCAAGGAAGAATTCATGTTTAGATTAATGCTACATTCTGAACTCGCTTTTAAGAACGTATGCGAATTTCATAAGAAAACTTGGTATCAAGTATACTACCACGAAAAGATATGCGATACAATGTCAAATCAAGATAAGTGGCGTCGAAATGAAAAAAAACATGTCAAAATTCAAAACGCCGTATTAAAGTAAATTCTTCTTCCAGAGGGAGATTAAAGAGGGAGGAAAAGTTAACACCTGCAATTATTTATTTTCTAAAAGACATATTGGTAGCTAATAGCCGATAGTCATAAAAATTTTTAATTACTTTTTTTAATAAAAGCATTAACCTTATCTGTGATCGATAGATTAATAAGTAAGCAGCAGAGATAGAGATATTAATAAAATAAATACATCTCTGTTGCAACGTTCTAAGCTAATAAAGTATAATATCATTAGAACACATTTTCTAATCATCATCTAAAAATCATTATCATGAAGAACTATTCTTTAGTGATCCTCCTATGGATCGCAAGCACGACTTTTGTCCTTGCCTATGGTATCACAGATGCTAAGAACCCTAAGACTATAGCTGTACTAAGTGTAAAGAAAGTACATGCTGAAGAAAATATTGATTTTGAAATCAATAAGAAATTAAGTCAAGTCATTATCACTAATGCTTCACCTATCAAGGAAGTCCGTATCTATGATGAGAAAGGAAAACTCATACAAACGGACAGTCACGTAGATCGTAATTATACTTTCGATACTTCAGATCTTGAGATGGGTAGATATGCATTCAGCGTACAGATAGATGATCATGTAGTCACTCACATTTACGAGAAAGAATAATAAGGAATTAACTGATTTGTAAATATCTATTGCCTAAGTCAGCCCATACCGGGTTGGCTTTTTTTTTGTAGACAATCATGCAACATTTAATTTAGGGTCATCATGTTCTATCTGATTTAGGTGTAATGATCGATGTATGTTTAATGCTGCATAATTTATCATGAGGCACTTAAATTAGCCATTGGAATAACTCTATGGTGTCGCATAAAATAAATGTCTATCTTTAATGTTATATATAAAAAATCTCCAACTATGATCTCTCGTTGCCCTAAAGTTCTTCAGACTATAATATGCTCTCTGTTATTTATAAGTGTGTGTTATTGTCAAGATTCTACATCATATGATTTGACTTATGAGATGAATATGACTAATCCTAATGTTGTCATAACTCCTGAAGAATTTAAGGATACCAAAAAATACGCAGACTTAGATATACATTTTAAGTCGGAGTGGATAGAGGAATTTATCTCTGCGGATATTACCATTATGAAAAATGGGAAAGCTCAGATACTAAAAGCTCAAGACCATCACATAACAGAAGACATTAAGATGGCGATGGCACAAGCTGACTCAGGACAGAAGATTAATGTGTCTTTTAAATTTGTTCCTAAAAATGCTCTGAAAGAGAAAAATGTGAAAGAGGATGGTTTTTCATTTACAATATTACCTCATCATAATGCGAGCTTCCCAGGAGGAGTTGTTTCGATGGATAAGTACTTTCATAAAGTTATTAATCAAGTCACTCCTGATGATATCGTTATTTATAATCTTGCAGCAATAAGATTTACGATTAATGAAAATGGAGACATAATTAATCCTGAAGTTGTCACCCAATCCAAACATAAACATGTAGATACACTCTTATTGAATGCCATATGCGATATGCCATCATGGAAGCCCGCAAGTTATAATGATGGGACTACCGTATCGCAAGATTATGTTTTTACAGTAGGAGATCACTCCAGCTGCACGATTAATACTTTAGATTTAAAAACCTATACTTTTCACAAGTAATTGTCGGTCACACAATCAGAGCTTTCTTTTTGAAGTTGGCCTTTTTCATTTTAGGTTCTAAAGGCTCAAATTTCGTTAAGAACGGGGTTGTGTCTGAGCCGAAGGCGAGTTTAAGCCCGTTTAGGAATTTTAGTTTTTAGAATCGTTAAGAAATGAAATCAGCCTTGTCCCGATAGATATCGGGATTGTTTCGTTTTTGTTTCAAGACAAAAATGAAAGCCTGCCGGCGAGGCAAAAAATAACTTATTGATTATTCATTAATTAACATGTTTAATAGAACTGAATATGTGTAGCTTTAATGCCCTATTCAGTTCATTTGTTCTAAACTTAATATGGCCCTATAGTCCTGATTCTCTGTATTAATTTGCATTTATTACTAAGGCTATTTATCGTTAGAGCCGCCAAGGCATTGCTTGATATATAGCCTGGTACTTCACTTTTTACATTTCATCTCAGCTATTCTACAGTTGGTCGCTTTGCTTTTTTCTAAGCTGCGTAGATGCATCATATTTGAATCATAAAGAAATCAATTAGCTTAATAAATATTAAAACTAAAAATTATGACACCATCAGAACTTCTCTACATCATTAAGATCTTAGCTATACCTATGTGGATTCTTATGGTCATCTTACCAGAGCGGAAGCTGACACGACAACTCATCAAGAGTATGCTTATACCTAAGGTCATGTTTGTCTTATTTACTATTTTTTTAATTCTAAAATTGCAACATAGTGGAGGGTTCAGTTTTGCTAATTTTGGTGCTGCGATTTCCTTGGTTACATTTCAGAACTTCTTCATAGCATTTATGGTATTCATGAAAGCAGGAGATCTCATGTTAGGAATGTCAATTCTGAATAATAGTAGAGACGATAAAGTATCTCATATCCTTGTGATTCCATGTCTCGTTACAGCATATTATGTAGGACCTATCGGATATCTCTTGTATAAGATAGTAAGACGCGTATCTAAAATAGAGTGGATCTCAAAGCTCTCAAGAAGTAGTTATTAGTTCCTGAATAAACTCCTTTGGACAATTCATCAAGCAATAACGATGGTTGACCGAGGAGTTTTACCATTTGTAGTATGAATGTTTCATATTTGAGTTATTGAAAGCTATTAATTTCTTAGTACTTAAAACAAATATGATGACACCATCTGAAGTATTCTCTATTGTCAATCTGATGGCCATGTTGATGTGGTTACCGATGATCATCTTACCTAATTGGAAGGTTACTCGATTATTAATTGATTATAAAGTCATTCCTGTAGCTTTATCCATCGTCTATGTTATATACATATCTATATCCCTGAGAGATGGAGGCGGAATGGATTTCGGAAGTTTAGCTTCAGTGATGGAGTTGTTCACTTCAGAGAATGCAGTCTTAGCAGGGTGGGTGCATTATCTCGTATTTGACCTATTAGTAGGTATGTGGATATTAGATCAGAATAAGGAATTAGGGATCCATCATCTACTAATTATTCCTTGTTTGTTAGCCAGTTTTATGATGGGCCCGGTAGGTTTCTTATTATTCACGATTATCAAAGCGATAAAAAATAAATAATTATGAATTACCTAACTCGCATAAAAAATACGATCAAAGAAGATAGTCCTTTCCTCTATTGGGTAGTCATAATTCATCTATTCTCAATTGTACTTTGTCTTATAGGATTAGCAGTAGACGACAGAATGTTGATGGGAATCAATCTATGGATTAAGCCTCTCAAGTTTTCTATTTCTGATGCAATATATTTAGTGACAGTAGGATACATGACGACCTTGTATCCATATACGAGAAGAAAAAAAAGTATCATTGATAATGTAGCAGCTTTTACCTTGCTCATAGAACTGTTCATCATAGTAGGGCAGGCTGCACGAGGCGTACAATCACACTATAACATTCATAATCCCTTAGATGGTTTACTATTTGGTCTTATGGGACTTTTTATCGGTATTAATGTATTGATAATGGGACTATTTTTATTTGATGCCATAAGACTTAAATTAAATACAACTAAGGCAATCCAATGGTCCATATTGATGGGATGGATAGTTGTGTTATTAGGAAGCTGGATCGGTGGTCAGATGATAAGTCAGATGGCTCATAACGTAGGTGTTGCAGATGGAGGTGCAGGCCTACCATTAGTGAACTGGAGCACGGTGGCGGGTGATCTTAGAGTAGCTCATTTTTTTGGATTACATGGCATTCAGATTATTCCTCTTTTTGCATTTGTCTTATCTAAGAAATGGAATGCTGTCAATTCTAAGCACATTATAGCAGTTACAATATTTGCGTTACTCTATGCCTCATGGATAGGATATACGTTCTATCAGGCTAAGCAAGGAATGCCTTTAATTAAAATGTAAACGTAGGAGATGTTACTCAGCAAAGAGGAGAAAATAAAATATTTAGGATTCAATGATTTCTGGTTCATTGTTATAGGAACTATTATTCTGAGTACGATAACGGACTATTTATTTAATGGAGGTTCTTTTATAAGATATCCGTTACCTGAAGCCATCGTTAATTGGAGTATTTCATTATTATTCTCCATTGTCAATTGGATGATGATGCGAGCAGTGATGATTAGATTGAGAAAACAATTTCTTAACTTTAAGAAAAGCTTGATTCGGATATCGGTATTATTTTTAGTTATTATTTTGATAATTATACTTGTAGATCGATTGGGTTCTTTTGTACTGGGATTGATTTTTGGATCTACATACAATCATCCGAGTCAACTGGAGCTTCTTATTCCTATTCTTCTGATTAGTATCATGACTCTATCCATTTATGAAGCTATCTATTTTTATACTCAGCTTAAAAAATCTGTCAGAGAGGAAGAGCAAGCTAAGCAAGTTATAGTAGAGGCACAATTAGATGCTCTGAGAAATCAGGCTCGTCCACATTTTTTGTTTAATAGTCTTAATACGCTGAGAGATATCATAGAGAATGATCCTAAAAGTGAAGCGATTGACTTTGTAGATAAGCTATCAGATGTCTATCGGTTTATCTTGGAGTCTGGCAATTCTAATCTCATCACTTTAAGAGATGAATTTAAATTTGCGCAAGCTTACATGTATATACAGTCGGAGCGATTTGGCGATAATATACAGTTGGACTGGCAGGTGTCAGTTGATCATATGAATATGAAGCTCATACCTATGAGTGTACAGCTATTATTAGAAAATGCAATAAAACACAATGTGATATCTAAAGCAAAACCACTAACCATAAGAGTATATACTGAAGACGATATATTGATCGTACAGAACAATATTCAGGCTAAGTCTACACAGCTACCTTCTACCAAAATTGGATTAGATAGTCTCCAGAAAAGATATAACTTAATCTCTGGGCAGTCATTGATTATCACTGATGACAATCGAGATTTTAAGGTCGGTATACCTCTCATACATTCATCTAATAACTAATTATGAAAGTACTTATTATAGAGGATGAGTCACGTGCTGCAAGACAATTACAGACTATGCTCAAGAAATGCAGTATTGAATATACTTTATTAAGTATCATCGATAGCGTAGAAGATGCTATACTTTGGTTCCAGAATCATCTACCGCCGGATCTTGTATTTTTGGATATACAATTAGCTGACGGATTGAGTTTTGAGATTTTTCAAAATGTACAAGTTGATGCGCCAATAATTTTTACAACGGCATTTGATCAATATGCCATTCAGGCATTTCAAGTCAATAGTGTCGATTACCTCCTCAAGCCTATACAACAAGAAAGCTTAAGCACGGCAATAAGAAAGTATGAAAAAACTAATCAGAGTACGGGGCTGAGTCCTGATATATTAAAAGAACTTTTATCCAGTATGCAGGCTAAGACTCAGAGAACTTCTATTCTCGTTAAGCAAGGAAGTGGTATGATACAACTCCGAGTAGCTGAGTTACTATATATCTATTCTGAAGATGGTATTACATTTGGTGTGACTGATAAGAAGCGTTATATGATAGATGAGACATTGGATCTAATGTATCAGTCTTTAGATCCATCTGAGTTTTACAAAATTAATAGAGGACAAGTTGTGTCCAGAAATTCTGTGATCAAAATAGAACCGTACTTTAATCATAGAGTCAAGCTTTCTATAATAAATGCTAAGGAGCAAGAGTTTGTCGTAAGTAGACAGAAAACAACTGACTTTAAGACGTGGATGAATAGTTAGACAAGATATTTTCAATATTCTTAATTTGCATACAAATTAAAAATGCAAGCCAATACATATACTCGGGGTCGTATTCCTTTCTTCCATGATAAAACAAAACTTGAGTTTCAAGAAGATGTATACGAGCGTTATAATGATATGGTGGTACGACAATCCGTATTACATCTTGCAGATCAATTATGGGGCTACTATCCATTTCAACCTGTTATAGATTATGCTGAAGAATACTACCCAGTCGAGTCTGATCTTAATGTCTTAGAGATCGGTTGCGGAGTCGGTCGCTGGATTGCCAGCTTGGCGACGAGATATCCGCAAGCTAATTGCTGGGGGATAGATTACAGTTATCAAATGCTCAAACGTGCAGATGAATTTTGGGTCCAAGGTCAGGAGGTAACAATTGATTGGACTCATAAAGGAATGGATAAGATAAGTATGCGGAGAGAAGCAATAGAGAATTTAAATTTTGGTCTTGCCAAAGCAGAGAGTTTACCATTCGAGGCTAATAGTCAGGATTTTGTTGTCAATAGTTTTTTGCTCGATAGACTTTCAGATCCAAGAAAAGGATTGGAAGAAATGTATCGTGTCTTAAGTCCATCTGGTACAATGGTCGCTGTCTCTCCACTCAACTTTAATCAGGCCCAACATTGGAACTTATACTATCCATCAAGTAAAATATTGAGTTTACTAAAGGAGATAGGATTTGAGATCTTAGATTGGAAAGAAGATATTATCATTAATGAACCGGTGGACAAACGGGGTAATTGTATGCGTTGGAAGTGTTTAGGATTTGTACTGAGAAAATAATCTAATCAAAGACGACGTATTAGGATATACTGTTTTGAGTTACTAAGCTACGGAACACAAAATTTGATATATTACACCACGAGAATAGAGTATGAATAAAGACAAAATCAAGACGCAACTACAATCAGCTATTTTTCTCCAGATAGAAAATCAAATTGAGTCTGTTGAGTCAGCTATGAAGTCTATAGAAGAATCAAAGCTGAATGAAACTAAAAGCTCTGCTGGTGATAAATTTGAGACTGGGCGAGCTATGATGCAGAGAGAGCAAGATAAGTTGGAAGCACAGAGATCACAATTGATGACCACTAAGAATCATCTGAGACAGATATCTCCTGATAAAAAATGTGAAGAAGGAGAGATAGGTGCTCTGATAAGTACAGATAATGGTCACTACTACATATCTGTAGGTGTAGGAAAAATAATCATCGCTGATAAGGTCTATTATGCAATGTCACCAGATGCACCTCTGAGTAAGTTAATGATCAACAAATCAGTGGGAGATCAGATTAATTTTCGCGATCGTACTTTTATTATTGTTGATATAGTTTAGTTATAGCCAATACAATTAAAGTTCACATATTGTTGACAATTTGTAATATGTCTTCTATCTTTATGGTGTGAAAATCAGAATAATAAAGTGGTCAAATGTCTTATTGATTTGTCGGGAAGATAAAACAATGCTTAAGGCTTTTGAAGATTTTAGAAGGAGGCTAAAGTTTGCAGATAATTGTTGTAATCCTCAGGACTTAGTCTTGTCATTTCAAAATAGCGATTTAATCACTTGTCCAAAATTGAAGCAAAGCAGAATAGTCTTTAATATTGGAAATAACAAGTATAGAATGATTTGCGGCTATTTATTTAAGGCTACTACCACTATCCTATTTGTAAAATTTGTAGGAACTCATTCTGAATATGATAAAGTTGATTCATGCAAAGTAAATATGTTTAAATAGATAAGTAATGAAGTATAAAAGAATACATAGTATTGAACAGTACAAGGAATACTGTGACAGATATGAAAAGTTTCTGATGAAAAATTCTGAAAAATATTCAGAAGAATTAGACTTGTTAGAATTACTTATTGATGATTATGATAATCGTCTTATTGAATCTATTGGAACAAAAGAAGATATGAACCCGGTAGAAATTCTTGAGTATTTAATGGCTGAAAACAATCTAACAAAAGCCGAACTCGCAAGACAACTAAATGTCTCAAGACAACTAATTACTGAAATTTTGAATTACAAACGTAACATAAGTAAAAAGATGATAACAAAATTGAGTGATAGATTTAATATGCAGCAAACCGCATTTAGCCGAGAATATAAATTAAAAAATAGCAAAGAGGCTGCGTAAATGACGTACCGCATATTACCGATGATAGGATCGCATATATCATCACTTCGTTCGAAAGACGACGACTTATCAAAAATCCACTATCTGTCAGTAAAATAGAAGAAATGAAAATACTGTTAGTTATACTAATATTTTTTTCTACCGCTAATCTGATTGCTCAAGACAAAGTGAAGAATAAAATAGCAGATCT
>CAZBXL010000005.1:15399-40549 GCA_964495785.1 uncultured Saprospiraceae bacterium
ACAATAAAATAAAAATTGATTATTTGTTATTTTTTTGTTACAACATAATCTCCCCAGTCAGCTATTGATTTGACTATTGGTAATAATGTAGAACCTAACTCAGTAAGAGAGTAATACACTTTTAATGGCGGCTTTTTAGTAATAACCTCTCTCGTGATAATTTTATCTTCTTCTAATTTTTTCAGCTGCAAGCTGAGTGTTCTTTCAGTCACAGTTGGCATCGCCTTGCGCAGTTCGTTGTATCTTAATTTTTTTTCACTCAGATGATATAGAATGACAGTCTTCCACTTACCTCCGATGATATCCATGGTGAGACTTGTGCAGCAAGGGTAGGACTTACCTCTGTATTTAATATTTTTGACTTCCTTCATTGTTACTATACTATTTGACCGTTATTGTAAAACTATTAAACATTATTTATTATTGCAACTATATTAATTATAGTATAAAATAAATTATGATGAAAGCAATGATTCTCAATCAATTTGGAAGTGAGTCCAAATTCGAACTAACAGAAATAGAAAAACCAAAAACCAATAAAAATGAAGTGCTCATTAAAATCGCCGCATCAAGTGTCAATACAGTAGATACTATGATTCGTAATATGGGAAAGGATCTGCCTTTGTCTCCAGATACGCCAGCGTTGCTAGGTATGGACTTTGCAGGAACGATCGAAGCTATGGGTGATAATGTGACTGGTTTCAATATAGGGGATGAAGTTTATGGATGTGCTGGAGGATTGGCCAATCTGCCAGGTGCTCTTACAGAATATATTTCTGCAGACCCACAGTTGATCGCTCTCAAGCCTAAGAATCTGTCTATGCGAGAAGCTGCTGCATTACCATTAGTTGCTATTACAGCTTTAGAAGGATTAGAAAGAGCTGGTATAAAAGAAGGGCAGAAGGTATTAGTCCACGGTGGATCTGGAGGAGTAGGACATGTTGCTCTTCAATTAGCTAAACACTATGGAGCAGATGTGTATTCTACAGGAGGTGGTGATAAGCAAATAGCTTTAATAGAAAGTCTTGGGGCAACTGGAATAAATTATAAGAATACCAAAGTGGAAGATTATGTCGAAACGTGTACTGGAGGTCAAGGTTTTGATATAGTCTATGATTCTGTAGGAGGTGAAAATATGATTAATTCATTCAATGCAGCTAGACTCAATGGACATGTTGTATCCACTGTATCTTTACTTGAGATAGACTTGTCGTTAGTGCACTTTAAAGGACTGACTTTGCATGTGGTTTTTATGTTGATACCTATGCTTCATAACTATAAAAGAGCTGAGCACCATAGGATTCTGACGGAGATTACTAAGATTGTAGAAGGCGGTAATTTAAAACCTGTATTGGATACCAATCATTATTCACTCACTGATGTCAATGAAGCTTATGCAAGATTATTAAGTGGTGACGGTATGGGTAAGGTTGTTGTCGAAAATTAAAAAAATTACGAACTGTCGAATTCATTTGATAAAATAAATAGAGGATTTAATTCAGTATTCCAGCCGAATGCATTGAGTATCGGATTGGTGATTCCGATTGAAAACTACAGCAATAGTTCTGTGCCACTGATGCTTAATCATGTAGATAGAGTAGTTGCTGCAGAACAATTAGGTTTCAAGGCCGTGTGGGTCAGAGATGTCCCTACGCATGTACCGACCTTTGGTGATGCAGGTCAGACGTATGATCCATTCACATATCTAGGTTGCTTAGCTGGACGAACTAAACATATAACTCTTGGTGTTGCAAGTATTGCACTACCATTACGTCATCCCTTACATGTAGCAAAGTCTGCAGCCACTTTGGATCAGCTGAGTGAGGGAAGATTTGTGATGGGTGTTGCATCTGGTGATAGATATGAAGAATATCCCGCCATGAATATCGCTTACCCAACGAGAGGGCAAGCTTTTCGCGAAGCTTTCAGTTATATCCGCAAAGCACAAGAGGATTTTCCTAAGATGGAAAGTAATAGTTATGGGGAGTTGCAAGGTACAGCCGATATTTTACCGAAACCTTATGGAGAGAGGATTCCCATGTTAGTTACAGGACATAGCCAGCAAACGACAGCATGGATTGCAGAGCACGGAGATGGATGGATGTATTATCCCAGAAATCTCTATATGCAAGAACACAATATCAAAGAATGGAGAGCTCTTATTCCTGATGATTTTCAATTTGATAAACCATTCTTACAGCCGCTATATGTGGATTTACAAAATGATGATGACTTCGAACCAGTAGGTATTCATCTTGGTATTAGGACTGGAGTTAAGTACCTCGTTGAATATTTAGTTCAGTTACAGTCTATTGGTGTGAATCATGTAGCCATCAATTTGAGATTTAATAACAATAGTATTGAAGCGACAATGGAGACCTTAGCTGAAAAAGTACTTTTACAGTTTCATTAGTAAATATATAAATATGAAAAAATCAATTCTCATCACAGGTAGTACCGATGGAATAGGAAAATTAGCAGCTCTAAAGATGGCACGCGATGGGCATCAACTCTACCTACATGGTAGAAATTCAGACAAATTGAATAATGTGATTAATGAAATTAAGTCAGCATCTGGTAATCAAAGTGTCAGCGGATTTACGGCTGATTTTTCTGAGCTTAATGAAGTAGAGAAAATGTCAGATGAAATAAATGAAAAGATTTCTTCTTTAGATGTATTGATTAATAATGCAGGCGTCTTCAAATCATCTGAAGCACTTACAGATAAAGGTATAGACATCAGAATTGCTGTAAATTATTTTGCTCCTTATCTTCTGACGAATAGAATTATTGAAAAATTAAAAGCCAGCTCAGATGCAAGAATTATAAATCTAAGTTCGGCAGCTCAGAGTCCTGTCTCATTGGACTTACTGAGTGGCAATATAGAGGTTTCAGAGCAAGAAGCGTATGCACAGAGTAAGTTAGCTATTCTAATGTGGAGTTTTTATTTGGCAGACCAAGAAAAAGATATTGTAACAGTAGCACTTAATCCAGGATCACTACTGAATACTAAGATGGTTAAGGAAGCTTATGGCAAATTTTGGTCTTCAGCTGATAAGGGTGCAGATATAATTTATGATTTAGCTCTAATCAAAAAATCTGAAGATATCAATGGACAATATTTTGATAATGATAAAGGTGGATTTGGAATGGCACATCCAGATGCATATAATTCAGAAATTGTGGATAAACTAATAGAAAAAACTATCGCTACATTGAAGTCTCTATAGGGCTTATATCTACTGTTCTTCATTTACGACTGGGTATCTGTGCCTTTTATACATATTTCATAAATTAAGAATCTATCAGTTGGTCTGGTACATTGTAGATTAATTGCATTTTGTTAACTTTATAGTTAACTTAGTGGTGTGGAAAATATGCGTGACATAATATTTTATAAGCAATATTTCACCAAGTTTTTTGCTGAGCAGCCTAAATTTGTAAAAGAGAAAGTTGCGTATGTATTTAAAGTCATCCGAACTGTAGATAAGGTTCCTGAAAAATTCCTAAAGCATCTAACTGATACGGATGGTCTTTATGAAATTAGAATCGAAGTTAAATCAAATGCTTACAGAATATTTTGTTGTTTTGACAAAGGCAAATTAGTTGTTCTCTTCAACGCTTTCCAAAAAAAAGACCAAAAAATAGACAGAAAAGAAATTAGAAAAGCAATAAAATTAAAAGATGAGTACTTCAAAATTAAAAAAAGGTAAAACTAAAAAACAGAGACTACTTGAAGCCAGTAATGTAGATGAATTATTCGATGTACAATTCGGTAAAATAGGAACAAAAGCAAGAGATGAATTTGAAGAAAAGGCTCAGTACTTTGTAATCTCAGAAATGTTAAAAGAAGCAAGAAAGGAAGCAAATTTGACTCAAGAGCAACTTGCAGAAAAAGTTGGAACTAAGAAAAGCTATATTTCACGACTTGAAAATGGTAAATGTGATATCCAGCTTTCAACTTTATATAGAATATTTGAAACTGGATTAGGTCGTCGAATAAATTTGCTAATTGGATAAATAAAAACCTTCTTACAATATTTTGTTTCATCCCATATTACTTCATTCCTTAGAGAGTTATAATATAATTTTCAATACCCAGTACCATAATCAATCATCTAATGGATGTGCCTACTTTAGAATATCAATAACTATTCATATTTATATTTTTAACTTTAGTTTTTTAGCTAATTCTTAGGGGGTTAGCCATTTGAAAAATCAAATGTAAACTATCATGAAAAAATATGATGTCATTGTTATCGGTGCTGGAAGTGGAGGATTAGGTTGTTCAGGAGTCGCTAATGAGATTGGACTTAATACCTTACTCATTGAAAAAAACGAAAATCACTTTGGTGGTGACTGTACCAATTTTGGCTGTGTTCCAAGCAAAGCATTGATCCATGTCGCTAATGAGTTTCACAGTGCTCAGATGGCGACTCGCTTTGGCTTAGAAACCAAGGGGAAAGCCGATATGAGCAAAGTACTCGATTACATTCACGAAAAGCAAGAAATCATTAAAGGTGAAGAAGATGGAGATGCTCTTCGTAAGCAAGGTATAGATGTCGTGATAGGAACTGCAAAGTTCTACGATAAGAATACCATTCAAGTAGGCGAGGATAAGTATACTGCACGTAAGATTTTTTTATGTACTGGATCTTCTCCTAGAACGATAGATATAGAAGGAATGGATTCCATGCCGATATACACTAATGAGAATATCTTTTTTGACCTGAAGGAATTACCAGATCATTTCATTATCATTGGAGGTGGACCCATAGGTTGTGAGTTGGGTCAAGCATTGTCGCGATTAGGTAGTAAGGTAACTATTGTCAATAGGGGAGAAAGAATATTAAGAAATGACCCTGAGAGAGTATCTATTATTCTGCAAGAACAATTTGAGAAAGAAGGTATTCAAGTGCTTAATGATTCTTCAGTAGAGAAGTTTGAGAATGGAAAAGCCTACATATCTACTAAAGGAAAGGATACATATCCTATTACATGCAATGCCGTTCTACTCGCCATAGGAAGAATTGTCAATACTGAAAGTATGGACTTAGATAAAGGTGGTATCGTGGTGACGGACAAAGGTAAAATTAAAGTCAATCCCTACTTACAGACAACAAATCCCAAGGTGTATGCCGTAGGTGATTCTGCAGGCACATATATGTTTTCTCATGGTGCCGAGAAGATGGTAAGAATGTTATGGCGCAATCTTCTTATTCCTGTATTCAAGCAAAAAGATAATATGAGAGACCTCAGTTGGGTGACATTCACTGATCCTCAGATAGCTCATTTTGGTTGGACTGAAAAACAACTCCAAGAGAATGGAGTAGATTACTACAGGCAAGATCAAAGTCTTGGTCATGACGACAGGGCTATCATACAAGAATATACTTATGGACACTTGAGTATTTGGATGGAAAACAAATCTAATATTGGCAATCGAAAAATATTATCTGCTACTCTCATAGCACCTGATGCAGGCGAAATTATACAAGAACTTCAGTTAGCTAAGCATGCTCATGTACCTATAAAAAAAATCAATAATAGAGTATATCCCTATCCCGTACAATCACGTATCAATCAAAAAACAATTCGTGGTGCCATGAATGCTACATTGACTGACTTTAAAAAAAGAATGGCAGCTGTAGCGTTTAAGTTATTTAATTAGATAAGCACGATTTATAAATACGTCGACTGTACACTTTAACATAACTAAGATACTAAGACATCATTTCATATTGTTGTTACTATAAATAGAATATATGAAATACCTCATCAGTCTCGGCTTGCTTTTGACATCTATATTTTCAATATCACAATCTCTTGATATACCATTGATTACCGTAAGAGGTTCGGCTGTACTTTTTGCCAATCCTGATGAAGTATTGATTAACATACAAGTTTTTAAAAGTGATGTGAATATGTCGAATGCTCGCGTGGCGTTCGAAAAGCAATCAAAAGATATTATTACTTTTCTTAAGTCTCAAGGTATAGAGCAGAAACATATTCAGTCTCAGTATCTAACAGCAGGACCTAAGCGTAAAAGAAACTCATCAGATATAGAAAACTATTTTTCTCGACAGAACATCAATGTATGTATAAGAGACCTCAGTAAATATGATGATATACTAAATGGATTAATTGACTTAGATGTTTTTGCTATTAATAAAGTTACTTTTCGTACTGATGACATCGTAGAAAAAAGAGAAGAGGCTCTACGATTAGCGATGCGAGATGCTAAGAAAAAAGCAGAAATGCTTGCCCAAGAAATTGGTCAAACAATAGGCAAAGCAAAATTGATTAATGAAATTCAGAATCAAAAAACAATTTTTAATGCAGAGACTTATGGAAGAAGTACTGTATCCACAAGCGGCACAAGTGTAGGCAATGTTCAGGGATTTGCTCCCGGACAATTAGAGATTAAGTCTATCGTCACAGTGTCTTTTGAGTTGCCTTAATTATGTCTAAAATCTTATCATTAATAAAAGATATTGTAAGTGACTATCTCAATACAGTCAGATCACCAGCCAAGCTGATTTTTTCTCCTTCAGCCGTTATTAAGACAGCATAATAGACATATACGCCTTGCTCTACAGATACCTCATTAAAGTTTCCATTCCAGCCTAATGAAGGATCATTAGCTAAGAAGTTCTCGTTCTCAAATACTTTATTACCCCATCTGTCATAGATGCTTAAGCTTTCTATCAGAGCAATGTCATCGCCATCAGAAAATAATGTAAAGTTTCTTTCTGCAGGATTATTGTTGCTGAGGTGGATGACGTTAGGTATGTAATAGTTGATTACTCTTTCTAAGATGATTCTTATTTCAGTCTCAGTTGTACATCCGTATATGTCTAAGACGTTAACCTGATAGCTCGTCGTGGTATCTCCAGAGAATATCGGATTCAGACAGTCATAGCATGACAAGAAGACTTCGTCTCGCCACTGTATTTCTTGAATCTCATTGAGAGGTCTATTGACATTAAGATTTAGTTGTGGGTTTTCTCCTGCATTAATCATGATATCCGATATAGGTTCTACCATTAAAGGAATCAACTCAGGAACCGTAAGTATGGTATCAGAACTACATCCATTATCATCTTCTATTTGTATACTGTATTGTCCAGCTGCTGCCAGCGTATTTATCTCATTGAGTTCTGCAATAAGATTATTATCTATTGTAATAGTGTAAGGTGCCAGTCCTCCTTGTATATTGCTTATCTGTAGTGCAATTGATTCTCCGCAATCAAGATAGTCTATAGAATAATTCTCTAATTGAGGTACATCTAATAATTCAATGACATCGAAGCTTTTAGTATTTGTACATCCATTTACATTATATACAATGACTTCATATGTTCCTGACTCCGATAGACTAGTGTTCTCGTCTCCGATGATTTCATTAGACGCATTAAGTATTTCTACTTTGTCGTAATTAGATAGAATATTAAGTCTAAGAGGAGCAGATGAGTTGGCACATGATAATTCTATATCAGACACGGAGAAGTCGACTGTCGTATAATCTTCTTCTATCATGAGATCATCTGTAGATGTACAGCCATTTTCAAGAATGAGTTCTATAACATACATTCCTGCTTCAGACACGGGATCTGATAAGTCGCCTATTCGGTTACCGTTAATGTCATATATGTTACTTTCAAAATAGTCCAGGCTATCTGATATTGCAACCATAACTTCTGTCATATTGCAAGTTATAGTATCTGCGGTGACCTCAAAGTCAAAATTATCAAGATCAACCTGAGCTGTAATCTCTGCTGATGATATGCATCCATTAGTGCCTGTCACTTCTATAGTAATAGTTTCAGCAATGTCTGTCATGAAGTTATTTCCTGATCCTATTACTATTCCATTACTATCTTGATAGATGATTGATTCTGTGGGATGGCTTGCATTGACACTGATAGTTGATTGTGGAAATGCACAATTAATCTCACTTGCTGAAGCCATGAACGTCGGGGGCAATACATCTTGTATGATCTCAATCATATCTGAACTAATGCAACCATTATCACCGATAGCAGTCAGCGTGTATGTGCCAGGTGAGGTGATTGATAGGATAGAGTCTCTGCTCGTACCATTATGGCTGTCCCACCTTATACTTGTATATGTGTCATTAGTAGTAAAGCTGGCTATCAGCGTATCTATGTTGCAGTCAAGAATAGTATCAGTTATGATATCGACAAGAATAGGAATGGTGTCTGTGATCACGGTAATAGAATCTTCGCTTATGCACCCATTGTTACCGATAACTGATAGTGTATAGGTGCCTTCATCTGTGATGGTAATATTATTGTCAAGCTCATCATACCAATCGCCGGTGTAGAGAACAGATCTGTAATTATCATCTATTATGACATCCTCACTTATAATGGAAGTAGAACAATCTATGATGTTATCTGCGGGTAACATTAATAATGGTGATATCGTATCTATCTCAACAACAAACTCTGCAGTAGCAACGCAACCTAGGTCAGTTATAACTTCTATGCTATAAGTATCGGCATCAGTGACAGTTATGTTGTTTTGATTAGAAAGATTTGTTTCTGTTGTATTACTCCAAGTATAATTGACTATGGGTTTATCTGATGTTAGAGTTAATTCGACATTTGTTATTTCACAGGTAAGTGTATCGCCAGATATATTGAGAATAGGAATGTCATCAGATGCCTCTATAGTAAGGCTATCATGAGCTGTGCATCCATTGGCAGCTGTGTATGTATAACTCAGTATCCCTGTTTCTGATACTTGATAGCTGTCACCTACACCTCCAGTGCCGTTCAGCTGAGTCCAAGTGATATCGTAATTATTAGGATTGTCAGCGGTGACGGTGCTTGTAGGCTCTGTACAGCTAATCAAATCAGCCTGTACGTTGATCGGTGTAGGAGGGGCCATGTCTGAGGCGATGATGATACTATCAGTCAGTTCACAACCGATAGTGTCTTGTAGTGTAAATAAATATACGCCTGCCGTTGATAATGAAAATGAGATGGAATCATTATAGGTGTCTGCTAAGGTGAGCCAGTCTATATTAAAATTAGTGGTGTCGTATTGTATGTCTATACTCGCCCGCGGAATATTACAATTTATAATACTGTCTGCTTGAATAGAATAGTCGAATAGAGGAATTGATTCTAATATCTCTATGCTATCGGTATGAGTACATCCGTTATCTGATTCTATGGTCGCAATATATATTCCTGGCTCAAAAGCAGATATTTCTGAATCTGTTGGTATAGGTATAGACGGTGGATAGTTAACAGGGACTTCCCATATAACATTGTTACTTATCGTATCCAGACTGATTGTGACTGATGTTGTATTGCAATCAAGATCTGAAGATTTTGATAATAAAAATTCTGGCGGTGTTATGTTTTCAATCACTTCAAAATCAACCCTCTTGTCACATCCAGTATCTTCATCCTCTGAGATGACGTAATATGATCCAGCCATAGATAAGTCAATAGTTTCATCAAAGGATAAAATATTATCATTTTCATCATACCATGTGAAGATCAAATCGTTATTGTCACTGTCTACATATACTTCAGTAGATTGTACATCGCATGTAAGAATATCTTCTATAATTACATTTATATCTAATGGTTCGATGTCAGAATAGATTTCTATAATCTCTTCTTTCTCACAACCATTGTCATCGGTCACTGTAACAAAATATTCTCCAGCCTGATCAGCTATCAAAGTATAGCCATCATCTATGACATTTATAATATTTCCATCATTAGTGTCCCATATGATTGTATAACCTGCATCGGGAGATATGTCTAACTCTACGAGTGTCTCAAATGTATTGCAGTCTATATCTTCTGGAGAGTTATAGTCAATTAGAAAATCTGAAATCGTTACATCAAAACTCATTTCTTCTTCGCATATTCTGAAGAACCCAATGTCATCTAATGCAAAGTCATTTCCACCCGTTGCCGTATTTTGATTTGTGACACATATTTCGACGGAGGTCTCGCCATCTGCTTGCCATTCGGCTTCAAAAAATTCCCAACCGCAAGTTGATCCAGATAATCCAAATACATCACCTATGAGGCTGCCGTCTATAGAGAACTGTAGACTTGCTGGAGAGCTTGAATTTACAGATGTACCATAAGCATTAAAAATATAACTTCCATCAGGATCTACACACACCTCTTGGCACCACACTTGTTGTAACGAACCGGCACCATTGACGACCATCATATTACCACCACCTCCATTATCACTACAAGGATCAAAATTAGTATGACCATCACTCGGATCAGAGATAACATTATAAGCACCCTCGCAACCAAGATATCCTGCTCCATGATTACAATTTCCTTGACCTTGAAAGTAGTCTGTTGTAAATCCTCCATCACCTCCTTCAAAATCTCCGTTGACAATAATGTTGTCAAAACTTAAATAATTGGCCTTTAAGGTAAATGTAGTCGCTTTGTCCACATCGACAAATTCGTTAAGATCATAAGGCGTTTCTATTCCATCTTCACACCATACATAATCGTCATAGAGACCATTGATCTCACCTCCTAAAAAAACTTCTCCGTCACTACATATTGTGATATCTGAAGGTACAGTTATTTGTATATCACAGTCTGTAGGGTCATCTATATTCTCGGGAAGTTCAGGTAGTGAAAAAATGCTTGCATTGTAGCTTAGTATCAATACGATGATACTTATGGTTTTAATTAAGGGTCTATTTTTGGCAAACAGAAAATGCATTAGCTAAATTTACTAATTATAGATTAATAGAAAGACTACAATTGAGTTAAAAGACAAATGTCAAAATATTGACATACTTAATGTCTTGTCTATAAGTCTTCAAGACAATTTCCCTCACTTGGTATGAGCTCATATTTTTTAGATGTAATTAATGATGCTTTACCTATTGGCAGGATTTATATCATTAGATGATGTAGTTGTAAATCAATTATTGTACTCTATAAATTTTTACTTTTATGAAAGTGCACTATTTTACATCATTCACTTGACTAACTAATTTTATAATGAAGAATTTATACTGCCTTATTTTTTCGTTGATATGTATGACTTTATCATTATCTGCACAGGATATTGATTTTGATCATATGAAAGCTTTAGAATTTAGAAACATTGGTCCTGCAGGTATGAGTGGTAGAGTCACTGCCATCGATGTCAATCTGAGAGACAAAGATCATATAATCATAGGGTCAGCATCTGGAGGTGTATGGGAATCTAAAAATGGTGGTATCTCATGGAAGCCATTATTCGATGATCAACCGACGCTATCAATCGGAGCTTTGAAAATCAATCAAAATAATCCTTCAGAAATATGGGTAGGTACAGGAGAAGGTAACCCGAGAAATTCTCATAATAGTGGAGCTGGTGTTTTCAAAACTGTAGATGGTGGTAAGACATGGTCGTATAAAGGTCTTAAGGATACTAAACTTATTCACAGAATAATTATCAATAAACTTAATCCTAATGAAGTTCTCGTGGGAGCTATGGGTTCTGCTTGGGGGGCATCTTCAGCAAGAGGTGTATACTTGTCGAAGGATGGTGGCGAGAACTGGACTAAGACATTATATGTAGATGACAATGTAGGTATCGCAGATATGGTTGCTGATCCACATAACCCCAATAAGATCATTGCGGCGATGTGGGAGTTTGGTAGAACGCCATGGGGATTTAATTCAGGTGGTGAGGGCTCAGGTATTCATATCAGTTATGATGGTGGGAGTACATGGAAGAAAGTATCAAGTAAAGAAGGATTACCTAAAGGTGACTTAGGAAGAATCGGATTAGCATTTGCAGCGTCTAAGCCAGGATTAGTTTATGCTCTTGTAGAAGCCAAAGAGAATGCCTTATATAAAAGTACAGATGGTGGTGAGAAGTGGACGATGGTCAGTAATAAAAATGTAGGTAACCGACCATTCTACTACGCAGAAATCTACGTTGATCCTCTTAATGAAAATCGTATTTATAATCTATGGAGTTACGTGAGTAAGTCAGAAGATGGTGGTAAGACATTTAAGACAATTGCTGATTACGGTAATAATGTGCATCCTGATCATCATGCCTTCTGGATAGATCCTGATGATTCTAATTATGTCATAGATGGCAATGACGGGGGACTGAATATCTCTCGTGATGGAACAGAGTCATGGCAGTTTATTACAAATCTTCCTTTAGGACAATTTTATCATGTAGACGTAGATAATGATTTTCCCTATAATGTTTACGGAGGTATGCAAGATAACGGCTCGTGGGTGGGGCCAGGTTATGTACTCAAGCGTGGTGGTATTAGAAATTATGATTGGCAGGAGCTTTACTTTGGTGACGGATTTGATGTAGCGCCAAGAAGAGACAATAATAGATATGGTTATGCCATGTCGCAAGGTGGTAATGTAGGCATGTGGGATCGTGAGACAGGCAGAAATCAGTTTATACAACCCGTACATCCCGATGGAGTTAAGTTGCGATACAATTGGAATGCAGCATTAGCACTAGATCCTAATAATGATTGCGGATTATATTTTGGTAGTCAGTTTGTACATCGCAGTTCAGATTGTGGTCTGACATGGGACGTGATATCACCCGACCTGACAACCAATGATACGATAAAGCAAAATCAGTCTAAGAGTGGAGGACTGACATTAGATATTACAGGAGCTGAGAATCATACTACTATATTAGCTATAGCACCGAGTCCTCATGATGATAAGGTTATCTGGGCAGGAACAGATGATGGCAACTTACAAGTGACTAAAGATGGAGGTACAAGTTGGACTAATCTAACTTCATTATTACCATCTTGTCCTAAGAATCCGTTCATCCCACAGATAGAGGTATCAAAGAAAAATAAAGGAGAAGTTTTTGTCGTCGTTAATAATTATCGTCAGAATGACTGGGGAGCCTATCTATATCATACTACTAATAATGGCGCCACATGGAGACGTATCGTTAATGATAATCAGGTAGCTGGATTTGTTTGTTCAGTTGTACAAGATCCTGTCGAGGATGACTTGATATTTCTGGGCACAGATGTAGGCTTGTATTTTTCTTTAGACCATGGAAGCTCTTGGAAGAAATGGGAGAAAGGACTGCCTCCAGTACAGATAAGAGATATGAAAATACAAGAGACAGATAGCGACCTTGTCCTCGGAACATTTGGACGTTCGTTTTGGATACTTGATGATATACAACCCTTACGGGAAATGTCTCAAGCTGGGCTTGGTAAATTCATGGATACACCTTTTAAGGTCACCCAACCTAATACAGCCTATAAGACATCTATGCGATCGTACAATGGCATCAGGTTCATAGCTCAAGGAGAATTCGTCGGAGATAATAGATCTACGGCGGCCTCATTTACAATATGGAATAAGCCTAAAGAAGAGACAAAAGATGGTGATATGAAATCTGAAGATAAGCGTAAGGGTAGTGAGAAGAAATATAAAGAATCCAAAAATAAAAAGTCAAAAAAGAAAAAGTCTGACAAAGAGAAAAAGGCATCCGATGCTGATGATAAAATGTCATCTGATAATGATAAGAAGAGTAAAGGCTCTAAGAAAGGAGAAGTCAAAATTTTATGCATTGATGATCAGGGAGATACATTAAGAACATTCTCAAGAAAGCTAAAACCGGGATTTAATAGAGTCTCTTGGAATCCTGATACGAAAGGCATTGATTATCCAAGTAGACAAGATAGAAAAGAAAAAAGAGAACCTGGAGGGATGCCAATATTGCCAGGAGATTATAAGATGGTATTTGAATATGGCGAGCACAAAGACTCCACTATGCTGACTGTGGCATTAGATCCGAGAATTGACTCAGATATAATAGATACTCAAGCTAAGTACGATGCGATGAAAGAATATAATACATCTGTAACAGCGGCAACTGAAGCTTTTGACAATCTTAAAAAAGCAAAGAAATCCCTGAGTCTCTACAAAAAAATAATAGATGTACAAGAGGATACGATAACTGAGGTATATAATAAAAAGCATAAAGCAATCAGCAGTAAGATAGATAGTATTATGAATCTATATATGCTGCCAGAACCGTCAAAGCCACAGTATGAAGATAGCTCCCACACATTGATGGACAAGATATATAAAGGGAGGAGGTACATAGGTACGTCGATGAAAGAGCCATCACCTAACGGAAGATTTGCTGTAGATCAAGGTGAGAAAGGAATAGTAGAAATGTTAGATGTTGTAAATGGTTTCTTCTCTACAGATTGGAAGGAGTACGTAGAAGAAATTAAGTCTCTACCACTCAATATTTATGATGAGTATGAACCCGTAAAAATAGAGGAATAGAAGATGTTGTGTTTCTTTTCATTGCGAGCGAAGAATGAATCGAGTAATCTTCAGTAAGAAACTAGATTGTCTTCTTGATTAACAGGATTCAAGTTCAACTATCATACACTGGCGATATCTGAAGATATCTCCAAGCGGCTAGCGCCTTAGTCGATATAAAAAAGAAACAAAAAGAATAGGAGGTAAATAAATTACCTCCTATCGCTTCTTAGGGTTAAAAGTATTCAACACTCTAAAATGACTACCTAAAATGAAATTGTTTTACTATTGGCTTTATTTGACTATTCAAATTTAAGAAGCAATATTGGTTTATTTATCACCTAAAAGGGTGAATTTTTTTGTACAATCTGACCTCATCAAAATGTAATACCATTAAGTAATGATATGAGTTAACGCAACGATGCCCGCCGTCTCGGTTCTTAGTCTGTTATTGGAGATGTTAACAGTAATGAAATCATTCTGTGTTGCGTTATTTAATTCCTCTTCCGTAAAGTCACCCTCTGGTCCTACTAAGATTATGACAGACTGCTTTTGAATGATCTCTTGTCTTAGGTCATTATTATCAGGATTGTAATGAGCTATATATCTAAGGTCATATTGTTGCGCCATCTCCATTAATTTAGAGAAGGATATCGTATCGGTTATAGAGGGATGATAATGTTGCATTGATTGTATAGCAGCGCTTCTGATGATCTTCTTTGATCGATCTATATTTATTTTGATACGCTCAGAATTTTTTGTTTTAAGAGGGATGATATGATGGACTCCTATCTCTACACTTTTTTCGACAAAAAATTCCCAACGCGATCGATTTTTGGGTGGAGCTATAGCTATCGTGTAATTGTTATGGGGAACTTCGTTTTTAGATATTGATTGTATTGTAAGTTGAGCTGATTTTTTTGATATAGAATCGATGACAGCCATTCCAGATTGTCCTAATCCGTCAGTTATGGCGATACTGTCACCGACACGTTTTCTGAGGACCTTACAGCAATGTACGTACTCTTCATCTTCCAGGAAAGCGACTTTACCATCAATACTATTTACAAAAAAGAAGATCATATAGACTATGAATTTTATTCATAAAATTACTTGCAAAACTAATCCTATAATAATTGCTACTTTTGAACAGTTTAATCAGCAATGCAGTTTAATAAAAGAGTATAATTGACTCAACGATTTTTAATGATATGTGGATAACAGTAGCGCAATTTATATTAAGTCTTTCAATTCTTATAGTACTTCATGAATTAGGTCATTTTAGCACAGCTAAGTGGTTTAAAACAAGGGTAGAAAAGTTTTACTTGTTTTTCAATCCTTACTTTTCGCTTTTTAAGGTTCAGGTAGGGGAGACAGAGTACGGCTTAGGATGGTTGCCATTAGGTGGCTATGTCAAGATATCGGGAATGATAGATGAAAGTTTTGATTCAGAACAGATGTCTGGTCCACCTCAGCCATGGGAGTTTAGAGCAAAGCCCGCTTGGCAGCGACTTATCATCATGATAGGTGGTGTGACAGTCAATTTTATTTTGGGAATTATATTATTTGGCGTTGTCTTTTTTGTGTGGGGAGAAAAATATCTCCCTTCTTCTGAATTAAAAGAAGGTATCGTCGTTACAGAACAAGGCTATGAGTTAGGTCTAAGAGACGGGGATAAAATCATAAAAGTGGGGGACTTAGATGCATCAAAGTTTAGTCCAGGTTTAGTCAACAAAGGTCTCATCATAGACGGTGCTAAAACAATAGAAGTCGAAAGGTCGGGTACGGTCAAGACGATACCTGTCGATCCTAAGTGGGCACCATTGCTTTCAAAATATGAAAATAAAAATATGAGGCTTGTGGGCCTAAAGATGCCAGCTCAGGTTTCTAATATTTCTAAGAATTCGTTAGCTAAAGCGGGAGCAGCAGGAGTACAAAAAGATGATGTTATAATTGGCGTTAATGATAAAAAGGTAGACTATATGGATCAGTTTGTATCTGAGGTAATAGGACTGCCGAAAGATGGTACTCCTGAGACTACATTTACAATACTCAGAGGTCAGGACACACTTTCATTGAGTTACACAACATTGTTCGATAAAAAGAAGACAATAGGACAACGTCTTTTTAATAGGGATGCAGATAAGCAGAGACGTCTCGGATTTGAATTGTATGACTCAGAAAAGTTCTTTAACTACAAGTCAGAAAAGTTTGATATGGGTCCAGCATTAGCTAAAGGGTGGTCTGAGTCATGGGGTTTTCTCGGTGATCAGATTAATGCTTTCGGTCAGATGTTTAAGGGAAATATAAAAGCTAAAGATTCATTAGGAAGTTTTATAAGTATAGGAAAACTATTTGGTCCAGAATGGGAGTGGAAGAGATTTTGGAGAATGACGGCAATGTTGTCGATACTTCTCGGATTTTTTAATTTACTACCGATACCTGCATTGGATGGTGGTTATGTGATGTTTCTATTATTTGAAAGTATAACAGGAATTAAAGTGCCAGATTCAGTTATGGAAAAAGCTACGATGATAGGATTTTTCATTTTAATTGCTTTCATGATCTACGCTTTAGGTCTGGATATCGTTAGACATATGTAGGATGAATTTAAAGGATAAGAATTACTTTGAAATATTTGATCTTCCAGTTGCGATACAGATAGATGAAAAAGCGCTGACTAAGGCTTACTACAGACTATCTATGCAATATCACCCAGATAGGTATACGCTTAAGAGTGCAGAAGAACAAAAAGAAGCCATTAATAATACAGCTATTATTAATGAGGCGTATAAGGTGATCAAGGATAGACAATCACGTATTAAGAACATACTTCAGTTGTCTGGCGTTACATTAGAGGAAGGTAAGGAACGTGTCCCTCAAGATTTCTTAATGGAAATGATGGATATCAACGAAGAGATTATGGAGTATAAAATGGAGCCTTCAGAAAAAGGTCTTCAAAGCTTAATCGGACAATTAGAAAAATTGGAAAGTAAAATTTTTGAACAAATTTCGCATTTTATTACTACTTTTAAAGCAGATAATATAGACCAACAATCACTTTTAGCATTAAAAGACTACTTCCTGAAAAATCAATACATAAACAATATTAAACGTAATCTAAATGGCTAAGAAGAAAATTCCTGAAAACAGGGAAAAGAAAGTTAAAGACTTAAGAAATGAAAGTTGGAAAAAAATTGCAACCCCAGTTCCATCTAACAGAGTCAATTATTATATCTCTAATAAAGGTAGACTTAAGTCTATTTCTAAGAAAGATAAGTCTGAGTATTTATTAAATCCATCTCCAGATAGACAAGGTTATATGCGATCTTCTGTCAAGTTAGAAGACAGAAACTATGCGATATACGTACACATGCAAGTGGCAAAGTACTGGTCAAAAAAGCCTACTAAAAATCAGGTGAAGTACATTCATAAAGATCTTGATAGGTCTAACAACAAGCCAGGCAACGTTGTATGGGTGACTGAGGAGAAGTGGAAACAGTATATTAAGGACAGAGCTAAGAAGTTCGGATTTGTAGCTCACAGAAAGGGAGGCAAGCCGAAATTAACTGAAAAACAAGTCGCTCAAATCAAAAAGTATCTTGCCCAAGGTAAGATGATGAAAAAGAAAATCGCTGAAAAATATGATGTTAGTCATACACAGATTAACAGAATAGAAAGCGGTGAAAACTGGAGTCACGTCAAAGCAAAAAAATAACTCTATAGTAGTTAGGCACATTTATTGTACAATCTAAGGTGAGAATGTAATGTGGAAATATTTTACCAAAAACGAATATTTCTATGCACCCTTTGACCTTAGACTGTACACAAAATGACAGCGGAGCTACAGTATGTATATCCGGCTCGTTAGTTTCGATCAATGCCATTGATCTGAAGACTGAATTACACAAGTATATCAAGAAGCGACAAAAATTAATTGTCGACATTACTAATGTCACCGAAATAGACCTTACGGGTCTCAATACTTTGATGTTTACTAAAATCAAATGCTCTCTGAAGTATTCAGAAATGGTATTAGTGGTTTCTGATCAGCATCCGATTCAAAAACTGATAAGATTGACACGTTCTGAGGGCCAATTCAATATCAGAGGTCCGGTTGTATTAGCTTAGGCTAAGATTTGTTCAGTTTGAGTTGCCACTTCCATGCTGATGATGTCATGTCATCTAATGAGTAGTTAGCTTTCCAGTTTAACTCAGTAGTAGCCTTAGTATTATCGGCATATATAGCTGATACGTCACCAGCTCTACGAGCAGCTATTTTATAGTTTAACTTTTGAGATGTAGAGGACTCGAATGATTTGATGACATCAAGTACACTATAACCTTTTCCTAATCCTAAGTTATAGACTTGGTAGTGCTCTTGATTGTTATCTGCAAGAAGTTTTTCTAATGCAACAATATGAGCATCAGCTAAGTCACATACATGGATGTAGTCACGTATTGCCGTACCGTCATGAGTGTTATAATCGTCACCAAATACACTCAGGCATTCTCTCAGACCTATTGCAGTCTGTGTGATGTAAGGCATCAAGTTGCTTGGGATACCTTTAGGAAGTTCTCCTATGTGAGCACTCTCATGAGCTCCTATAGGATTAAAATACCTTAGCGAAATGGCTTTCTTTTGAGTAGTTGAATTTATATAGTTCTGAATAATTTCTTCCCCCATCTGCTTGGTGTGTCCATAAGGTGATGTTGGTTTTTTTATTGGAGACAACTCATTTACTGGAAGCGCATCAGGTTCTCCATAGACAGTACACGAAGATGAAAAGATGAGATTGGAAATATTATTATCACTCATACCTTGTAGCACATTGATTAGGCTATCTAAGTTATTGTTATAATACTTAAGAGGGTGTTCTACGCTTTCACCGACAGCTTTGAGAGCAGCAAAATGAATTACGCCAACACTATCATTGTGTTTTTTAAAAAAATCTAAAGTCTCTACTTTATTTCGTAAATCTATTTCGGCAAACTCTACTTCCGTACCTGTGATCTTTTTTATTCCATCTAAAACAGACCTTTCAGAATTAGATAGATTGTCTATAATGATCGGCTCGTAGCCTTTATTGACTAAGTCAACTACAACATGTGATCCTATATAACCAGTACCTCCTGTAACTATTACTTTTTTCAAAATAGTGATTTCTTTATTTCCTGACAAAGATATGAGTTATTATAGGCTTCTATAGTAATCGATGAGATCACTCTGTATTATTTATATAAAAATTAATTAGATTGTGATGAATACCACTTATGCAATTTATTAAATTTTCTTAACGCTTCTTGCTTTAGGAAGGTTTCAGTTTTAAATTATGAAGAACCAAAAGAAAGACATATTAGAATCTTACGATACCAATGTAGTAGATAATTCTGAACTCAATATTTGGGAGGCATTGATTCCAGTCGCCGTTGTTATCATTTTGTTATCAATCAATATTTTTTTTGGTGGAGGTGAGATGTTAGGGGCATACAGTAATCATTGTATACTAATAATAGGTGGTCTTGTCGCTGCCATAGTTGGACTCTATAATAAGTCGAGTATAGTAGAAATGACCATAGAGATACTTAAGAATCTCCAAAGTGTCTTGATCCCTATATTTATCTTGGCATTAGTTGGTGCCCTTGCAGGTACGTGGCTCATAAGTGGCATTATACCTGCGATGATCTACTATGGTCTTAAGATCTTAAGTCCAGAAATTTTTCTTCCAGCGACAGTGATTATTGCATCAGTAATATCCCTTGCGACGGGTAGTTCATGGACGACATCTGCTACGGTAGGCATTGCATTAATAGGTATCGGAGAGGCCATAGGTATGCCACGAGGTATGATAGCAGGAGCTGTAATCTCAGGAGCTTATTTTGGAGATAAGATGTCACCTCTGTCAGATACGACTAACCTTGCACCAGCTATGGCAGGAACAGATTTGTTTACACATATCAAGTATATGATGTACACGACTTTTCCTTCTATAATCATAACCCTAATTGTATTTTCTATTCTGTCATTTACAGTAGATTATAACGGAGATACTGATGTCTCACAAATGTTAGCATCACTATCTACAGATTTTAATATCAAACCTATCTTATTCTTAGTGCCTCTCGCTGTTGTTCTTCTTATTATAAAGAAAACACATCCTGTCGTTGCGTTATTAGTAGGTGTTATTCTTGCAGCTATTTTTGCTGTCATATTTCAACCCGAGGTGATAGCCCAAGTAGCAGGCTCAACTGATTCTAATCTCTCTTCTATACTAAGTGGACTGAGTAAAGCTATATTCACAGAAACTGCAGTTAACTCAAGTAATGCAGAGCTTGCAGATTTATTATCATCTAAGGGTATGATAGGAATGCTGTGGACAATTTTATTGATTATATCTGCCATGATATTCGGCGGAGTTATGGACGGGATAGGAGCACTATCCAGAATTAGTAAAGCGTTATTAAGTATGGCGTCAAGTGTCTTTGGTCTATTTGCAAGTACAGTCGCGAGTGCATTAGCATTGAATATCACAGCGTCCGATCAGTATCTTGCGATTGTCGTCCCTGGTAAAATGTTTAGCCAAGCTTACGAGGATAAAAACTTAGCACCAGAAAATCTCTCACGTACGCTTGAGGATGCAGGGACGGTTACTTCCGTTCTCGTGCCATGGAATACATGTGGCGCTTATCAGTCTACCGTCTTAGGTGTCAGTGTCGTTGATTACTTTATCTATGCTATATTCAATTGGTTGAGCCCTTTCATGACTTTACTTGTGGCGGGCTTATCTATAAAAATAAGATACCTGACTGATAAGAAAAATTAGATTATCAGAATGGATTTAGATTTTATTTATAATTGGAATATATGGCTGGAGATCATCGGGACAATAACCGGTATCATATGCGTCTGTCTCCAAACTATGGAGAAAATCAGTTCTTGGATATTCGGTATTATAAGTGTAACGCTTCTTTCCATTTTATTCTATCAGAATAATCTCGTTTCAGATTTTGTACTCCACATTATTTTTCTGATTTTAAATATATATGGATGGTGGACGTGGTATAAGTATAAAGAGGTAACGCAAGATGAGAATGTGACACTGTCTTTAGCTAAATCACAATGGCTCGTTATCGGTGTGATTGTACTTCTTGTGACGCCATTATGGGGATATTTGATGCTAAGATATTTTAATGCAGACTTTGCTTTCTTTGATGCTTTTACCACCGTGGGTAGTTTAATAGCACAGTATCTTTTAGCTAAGAAGTATATCGAAAATTGGTTGATCTGGATAATAGTTGATGTCATTTCTATTGTGATCTACATTGCTAAGGGATTGTATATTGTCGTGTTCTTATTTATCATTTATTTGATTTTGAGTTTATTGGGATATCTAAATTGGAAAGGAAAGACAAGAAAAATTCCTCCCTATCTTGTAGGTGATTTATTGAAAGAAAAATAGTCAGATCACCTTCATGAGTACACCTCTGCTATTGTTTCAGTATTATATTACTACTTCTTAAGCCTGTAGCATCGATTAATTGATCGTAGATTCATTGGATTATTAGTTCAAATGACTTATAGCTCCAATTAAGCATTAGATATCAAGTCTACATAATAGGTTGCTATTATTTATTGGAAAACTTAAAACTATAGGGCACCATTTACATTATATTACTGGTCCTACAATAAATGTTTTTATCGGTTAAATTTGTGCCATAAAGAGGCTTCAATTAAGAAAAAGTGACTAATTAAATGGCAACCACTCATGCATATAATCAAAATCCTTCTATGATACCTTACCATTCTTTTGGTGGAGAAGGGGAGGTGGTGCACTTTGCTCATGCTAATGGTTATCCTCCTGAAGCGTATAAGCAGCTCTTAGATCCAGTGACTCAGGAATATCAAGTTATTGGGATGATGCAGAGACCTCTATGGGAGGATTCTGATTATACTGTGGTCAGAGACTGGCATATGTTAGCAGATGATTTGATTTTATTTTTAGATGCACACTCTATGAAAGATATTGTAGGCATAGGACATTCACTGGGAGGTGTCGTAAGTGTACTGGCGGCAGATAAGAGACCTGACTTATTTAAGAAGTTGATCTTGATAGAGCCAGTGATCTTTCCTAAGTTAATGACATCTATCAATCACCTAATGCCTATGTTTTTGCGTAAGAAATATGTGCCAGTAGCTAAGGTCGCTCTGAACAGAAGAGACCATTGGGATACAGAGCAAGAGATATTTGATTCTTACAGGAAGAAAAGAATATTTTCTTTATTGTCTGATGAGACAATATGGGATTGGATTAGAGCAGGAATAGTCAGAGATAAAGAGGGAGGCGTTACGCTGAGATTTACCAAACAATGGGAGGCGCATATATATGCAACAGTTACCAATGTGCTGGACGCATTAGATAGATTGAAGATGCCGTTCTTCATTATGAGAGGAGAAAAAACAAATGTAATATCTGATAATACATGGAGTAAATTGCATAAGAAGTTTTCTGATAAGCACTTAATAGAATACAAGAATACGACACATTTATTACCATTAGAGAAGCCAGCTCTTCTTGCTAAGGATATTCAAAATATCATTAATAATAATTAGGAATAGAGATAGATGAAATATAACAAATTAGGAAGTTCGGATATAAACGTATCGCGTGCATGCTTAGGATCGATGACATGGGGTATACAGAATACTCAGAAAGATGCAGATGAGCAAATAGATTATGCCATCTCTCAGGGTATTAACTTTATAGATACTGCAGAGATGTATCCAGTGCCACCATCAGAAAAGACAGCTGGCGATACAGAACGAATTATAGGAGATTATCTAAGTCGACATTCTAATAAAAGATCTGAGCTCATCATCATGTCCAAAATAGCCGGAAGAGGAATCCCCTATATGCGTCATGGTGATAATATCAAAGCTGAGTACATCACATCATCCATAGATGCCTCACTTAAGAGACTACAGACTGATTACATGGATGTGTATCAGCTGCACTGGCCTAATCGTCAGCACCCTCATTTCAATAAGCATTGGCATGATGGTATCTCACTTAAGGATATAGATGGACAACGAGAGGAAGAGAATTTCTTACAAGTCTTAAGAGCTCTGGAAGAGAATGTCAAAGCTGGCAAAATCCGTGAGATAGGCCTATCTGATGAGACACCATGGGGTATCAGTAAATATATAGAACTGAGTAAGAAGCATGATCTACCTCGTATGATTTCTCTACAGAATGAATTTAGTCTTCTGCACTCTAAAGATTGGCCGTATGTCATAGAGTCATGTATGATAGAGAATATTGCCTACTTGCCATGGTCTCCATTAGCTGGAGGTATATTAAGTGGTAAGTACCTTAATAATGAAATGCCTGAGGGGAGTCGATGGACATTCAGTCAGAGGCATGGGATTTTTAGAAATACGGAGAATGTACATAAAGCAGTTGCAGAATATAAGGCCATAGCTGATGCACACGATATTACATGTAGCCAGTTGAGTTTAGCATGGTGCAACTCTTTTGATTGGGTTGCGTCGACTATAATAGGGGCTACTAAGATGTCACAGCTCAAAGAAGATATCGAAGCATTCGATATTATATTAGATAAGGAAGTTCTTAAGAAAATCAATGGTGTATTAAAAGATTTTCCAGTACCTTTCTAATCAGTAATTAGAATTATAAGAAAATAGTGTCCACATAGAATTATAAAATTATGGAAGCATCAATATCAAAATCAGGCTCAAGAAGAAACTTTACAGAAGATCAGATCATGTTCAGGGAAGCATATAGAGGTTTCTTAGCAGACGAGATTGTTCCTCATATGGATCAATGGAGAGAAAATGGTATCGTAGATAGAATCGCTTTTAAGAAAGCTGGTGAGATGGGTTTCTTAATGATATGGCCTGACGAAAAATATGGAGGTCTCGGAGATCGAGATTTTAAATATGAGCAGATTATCATAGAAGAGACGTGTCGGGCAGGATGTATGGATTGGTTCAATACATTGCATAGTCGATTAGTAGGTCCTTATTTTGATAAATTAGGAACTGAGGCTCAAAAAGAAAAATTTCTTATTGGAGCGGCTACTGGTGATATTATACTTGCCGTGGCAATGTCTGAGCCAGATGCAGGTAGCGATCTTTCAGGTATGCGATCAACGTTAGAACTCAAAGGAGATCATTATGTCCTTAATGGAAACAAAACTTATATATCTAACGGTATCAATGGAGATGCTATTGTGACAGCTGCAAAAACACACCCTGGATCAGGGCGTCATGATATGACATTGTGTGTCGTAGAGGCAGGCATGGAAGGATTTAAGAGAGGTGCTAACTTATCCAAAATGGGACTCAAAGGTCAGGATACTGCAGAGTTATTTTTTGATAATGTCATCATACCTAAAGAGAATATTCTCGGAGAGCCGGGCAAAGGTTTTTCTTATCTTATGCATGGTCTTGCAGAAGAGCGTCTCATCATAGCTGTACAGTCAGCAGTCAATGCCAGAAAGGCTTTTAATATTACACGTGATTTTGTAATGGAACGTAAAGCTTTTGGTAAGACTATAAGTGCACTTCAGAATACTCAATTCACAATGGCGCAGATGGATGCAGAACTTGATATGCTTGAAGTCTACATCGATCACTGTGTGGAACTTAATAATAAAAATGAACTCTCTGCCAATGCGGGTGCCAAAGTCAAACTACTTGCGTCTGAACTCGAAGGCCGTATGACAGATCTTGGCGTACAACTCCATGGGGGTGCCGGCTACATGTCAGAGTATGAGATCAGCAGAATGTATACTGATGCAAGAGTATCACGTATATATGG
>CAZBXL010000005.1:40649-52511 GCA_964495785.1 uncultured Saprospiraceae bacterium
CACTTGCTTCAGTCCAGAATTTGGAATTACAGAGGACGAACAATTTTTATACAATGCAGAAATCGGAATATTGCAGCTTGAGTTAGATACAGCTATTACACTGACTCATGTGGGCTACTCGATAGAGCCAGGATTCAATATCGTATTTGTGTATAGGCATTTCTTAGAGAACAGTTTTAATATAGATGACGACGAAGTAGAAGTAAGATTTCTCTTTGAAGTAGATGGCGACTCAGACTCATTTATTATAGACAGTCAAGCTGAATTTGAAGATTCAAAAAGCTTGTACGCAGGCTGTGGTTTTGTTCTACAACAAATTAATGGAAGGATAGAGGGAGAAAAAATATCAGAGGGCCATTGGGATATTGATGCTGCGTTGTTCATCGAAAGAGTCAATAATACAATAGAGCTTGACTTCAATGGGACCTTTAAATTCTGATAATGTCATTATAACTTAACCAGAATTATACGAGAATTGACTCAATAAAAATCTAAGTATTACTTCATTATTTCCCGGCAGTCTCTCCAAACCTTTCTTGATATTTATTGTTTATTAGTTATAAAATAATCGCAGTGGTACCATCTGACTATTTACACTAAAACGTAGTGTATTTATTATTATAATTATTAATTGCATAATTAAAATTTAATCAAGATGAACGATTTATCTCCCGTAAAAGACATAATGACGAGTGACTTAATCACAGTCAATCCAGGTAGTTCTATTTCTGATGTAGAAGACATTTTTTCTAAGAATAGAATACACCATATTCCAGTAACTGAAGGAAAAAAATTAGTTGGTATTATTAGTAAGTCTGATTACTTATTTTTTAAGAGAGGGTATAACGATCTTGCAATAGAAGATGCCTATGACGAAAAAAGAACTAACAGAGAGACTGCAAGTTCTATAATGACGAAAGGGTTAGCCGTCCTTGAAAGTAACGATAGGATAGGAGTGGCTATAGAGATATTTAAAGAGAACTTATTTCACGCTATACCGATAGTAGATGATGAAGAACTTAAAGGTATTGTTACGACATTTGATCTTATAGACAAATACATACCATCTCTATCTTAAAATATTCTATAGCAATTGTTTGTGATAGATAGAATACATTGAATCTAATTATTAGAGTGTTTTAATATCCCGGGTTTTTATAAATTAGAAATTGTTTTCTTTAGCCATTGAGTTAATTCTTAAGAAATGATTTTGTCTTAAGTCTCGCTTGATTCAGCAGGTTTTTCTGGCGGGATGACAATTTCTAATTTCCTTTTGAGGCGATAGTATGATATGAATCCGACGACTATCATTACAGCAGCCATGATAAATAATGGAATGGCTAAAAATTTCAATTTGTGAAATGAATCTATACCTATGATAGTCAGACCCAAGCCAATAAAATAAAAACTCGTACGTATAAATGACAAGAGTGTACGTTGATTAGCTAAGATGGTCCGATCGACTGCAAGGGTAGTGTTACTTTGGGCTAACATATGTAAAGCAGTTTTTATTTTTGCTGTAGATGATCATTCACTTCAAAGTATGCTTGATTCGATATGGCATCAGGACTAATTGTAACTGTCGCAGACTTAAACCATACTTCAGCATAATTACCATCTGCATATTGCTTTGATATATTACCGCCATGTGTCTCTGCGCCAGAACACCAATTCTTATTGACTTCAGGCGATTTTCCATTTGTCTGATTATAACATCCTTGCTTGAAGAAGAGGCCTTCGTTAGCATATGCATTTTTGCGTTCTACACCATCTTGCCCAATAGGTGCAAATAGTTTTTTCGTTTGTTCTGGCATGTCTGATTTAGCAGCATATTCAGATTTGACTAAGTTTTTCTCATATGTTTTTGTTTCATGTCCTTCACTCATGAATTTTAAGAACATAATGCCGTCTTTAACTTCGATTTCGTAAGAGAATTCTTCACCTAATTTAATTCCGTCCTCAGGTTCAGCAGGAGCTGAGTTTTCTGTATCGCCAACTACCGAAAAATCATATCCCCATACAGGTGTCGAGTAGTCCCATCTGCCAGAGTTATCATCCCCGGCTGTGTTAATTTCGTAATTCCAAAATACCGAACCCTTAGTATGATTAGGAAATTTTTTATAAAATATTTTAAGTGGTTCGTTCTCATGGCCATCTGCGCTATGTATCTGGCCCACTACAACAGAATAGGAAGCAGCTACTCGAGCATCACCTGTGGCTGAGACGTTCATGACCTTAAGTGTGCCAGTAAGTTGAGCTGGCGTCGTAGGATACCACTTTTTTATTTGTCCTAATTCGGTTCTCGTATTGTTAGACGTGCCGTGAGGACTACCTGCATTGGGCGTTTTGTAGACAACATAGTCTACGTTATTTTCAGTTGTAGTGTAAAAGAAATCTTTGTTCTGATAGTCTACGGGAAGTCCAACATTCTCTCCATCACCTAATACCAAATTAAAATCATCAAACAATCCAATTACATCACTTGGGTACAGAACCTCTTGAGTAACTGATTTTGTAGTCGCATTATTTTCGCTGGCCACATTTTGTTCTTGTGAGCTGTTCTTACAACTACTTAATAATTGTATGATAGCTATAGATAAAAACAATACTAATAATGGTTTTGTAATTACTGTCTTAATTTCCTTCATCTTGATAGTCGTTTGTTTGCGAATTGATTTATAATTGTAGATAATAAAAGAGTTATAAGCGTACGTAATAATTTCAAGCTTGTATTGTACACTTGAAAGTAGATTATAATCTCTACTTATTTAAATTATATCCTTATAATATTTTAAAATTGAAAATGGCAAATCGTTTGGGCTGTAATGAATGAAGTTGACTTATTCAGTTCAGAAAGATAATTGAAAACGATATTTAATATTTCTTTCCAAGTCTTTAGATGTATTTTAATACGAAATTCTTCATTGGGTATTTAAAATCAATGATAATCTATCTAATCAACTTCTTGCATTTTTCTTACTATCTTCAGAGTTAACTTTTTTGGAACTAAAGGTATTATGGCAGTCAGTATTTTTTGGGAGAATGTCAGTCCTACTTTTACATTGAGCTTACCTTTTATTAATCCATCGTAGCCTGCCAAAGCAACATCTCTTGCATTTGCGGTGGTTTTAAACATATCTGTTTTGTCCATCCCAGATATTTTTCCAAACTCCGTTTCCGTGGCCCCTGGCATTAGGTTGGTAACCGTAATATTAGTATCATGTAATTCTTCTGCGATTGCATTGGTAAATGAGGTCACATATGCTTTAGTCGCAAAGTAAACAGCCTGTAACGGTCCGGGCATTAAGCTTGCAGTTGATGATACATTGAGGATTTTTCCTTCGTTACGTTTTACGAAATCTCTCAGAAAGTAATGTGTAAGTGAAGTTAAAGCTACAATGTTGAGATGGATCATAGAAAGATCTTCTTCTATATCCTTTTCATAGAATTTGCCTATACCACCAAATCCTGCATTGTTGATAAGATAGTCTACTTTGATACCTTGCTTATGTACTTGAGTGTATACTTCCTGCGGAGCATTAGTTTCAGTAAGATCTTTTTCGATAACGAATACATTGATGTTGTACGTTTCTTCTAATTCACTTTTGAGTTTTAATAATTTATCAACACTACGTGCTACGACTACCATATCACCGCCTTTTTCTGCATGTATGTGAGCTAGCTCTTTTCCGATGCCACTACTTGCGCCGGTTATTAATGCTGTCTTTTTCATTTTTATATTTTTGGAGTTTATTCATTAAGAAGGGTGATGACCACCGGAAGTATCTCATCTACCCATTCTGCATATTGAGATCCACTGGGATGAAGATTATCAGAAGCTAATGCTCCCGGAGAATCTCCCAATCTTCTGGATATCTCAGTTATATCTATATATGGAATATTACGATTGTTACAAGTCATAGAAATATAGTTGTTGTACTCATCTATTTCTTCGGCAATTTTTTCTCTGTTTGATTGACCAAATGGTGTCACTCCATAATCTGGTATTGATACTACAAAAACCTTTTTTTGTTCTCCTGTAATACCTATAGACATGTCCAGTAATGCGTCAAATTCAGATTTGAATACTTCAAAGGATTGATTTCGGAATTGATTATTCACTCCAATCAATAAAGAAACTAAATTATACTCTATGAGTTCGGTATTTTCTATGCTATCGATAAGGCGTTCTGTTGTCCATCCTGTACGAGCTATAATGTCAATTATATCCACTTGATAATCATTGGCTTCTAATTGTACACCTAATTGGACAGGCCAGCTAAGTGTCTCTTCGATGCCTTGGCCGATAGTATAGGAATCTCCTAATGCTAAAAATTTTATAGGCTCAAAAGATATTTCATTTTCTACAATAGTATTTTGCTTTGCACATGAGCCTAAGAGAATTGCAGATACTATTGTGCCATAGATGAGAACATTGAATATGATTGATCGCATAATGAAATTTATCCTTTATTTGTTTCTATAATGGACAAGTATATAGGTTGATTCTTACAATAGTCCAAAGCACTAATCTTCTTTCTGTGCCGTAAACTTGTCTTTAAATACTGGATAGAAAAATGCCAGCATTAATACGATGTAAAATATAATCTTAGCATAGCCAGGTACGCTAAATCCAAATATCCTGTCGTCACAAGCTGGACACGTTAATAACTTATATACCAATTGTGATAACATGATCAACCCAAATACGATATTAAATATATTTCTATTCATAAAATTTATTATTGTCTACAACTTAATCAATATTAGTATAATTGATTTTTATAATGGTAAGAAATGAAGGTACTGAAAATAATAGCGTGAGCATACTCTATGTAAAATAATAGAGGACATATAATAAAGAGGCATTTCGAACTTTAGGCCGCATTGTGTTGTATGATATGTTTGGAGTTAATTATTTTGTAATACAATTAATCTTTGGATGAATTGTGTTGAATAGCAATTTATAATGAGTTGATACATATCCTGCTTTATAACTTTGTGGATATTTCATTAACAGCACTTAATATAGTATAGATATTGACATTAGAAATCATTATATTATTTGTTATACTCGGTATCTCTACCTTACTATTTATTACCGAGACTTTTCCTGTAGACAAGGTGGCTTTCTTGGTGTTGGTGTCTTTGTTACTGTTTGGGTTGGTATCTCCAGAAGAGGCCGTCTCTGGATTTAGTAATCCTGCGGTAGTTACGATATTAGCATTGATGATAATCACATCTGCTTTAGAAAAAAATGGGACGATAGGACTATTAGCAGATATGATGATACCATTGTTCAAGCTTCCCTTGTTATTTTCTGTGCCTTGTATAATGTTGGTAGTAGGAGGCTGTTCAGCGTTCATTAGTACGACGGCGGTGGTAATATTATTTGTTAAGATAGTACCCACACTGGCACATCGACACAGCATTGATATAGCAAAGTTTATGATGCCCATATCTTTTGCGGGGATTATAGGCGGTAGTTGTACCCTCATGGGGACAAGTACTAATCTGTTGGTTAATCAGATAGCTATAAAGTCGGGTCTTGACCCTATGCATTTCTTCCAAGTGACGCCTTTGGGGATTATACTTTTAGTAGCGGGTGTAGTTATTACGTCAGGGTTAGCTATTTCTTTCTTAAGGAATAGTGGGAAGGTGGTTAATCAAAATCAATTTCCCAGATATATAACCCTTCTCCGTATACTACCAAAGAATAAGATTATAGGGAAAACATTTAGAGATACGGATATCTACAAAGATAACAACACTAAACTTCTTCAGATTAAAAGAGATAAAAAGGTTATCAAATATCCATCTTATTGGCAGACTTTCCGTGATGGGGACGAGTTAGTTATTAGCTCTGATGTAGAGAAAATATTAAACTTAAAGACTGATGAACATTATGAATTAATTAATGAATCTGAGGAAGATGAGACTAAGAGTTATTCGGGGAGGATTGTAGAATATTTGGTTTTGCCAGGTTCTGATCTATTGGGTAAAAAATTATCGGAATTGAGTTCTAACGATTTAGATGGTGCCTTGCCAGTAGCACTTAATAAACATAGGAATCTTGTAAATGCTAATAGAAAGTTAGTGCAACCTAAGGATAGTAAAGATAGAATAGAAATAGCCGATAGGCTCCTAATAGAACTTGATGATAATAATGATGTCAACTGGCTCATGGATAGAGGAAATAAGATCCTCAATCATATGAACCAACCAAATAAAGAAAAATTTAAAAAATTTCTTTCTCTTGCTATTTTAATTTTGGTGATTATAGCAGCGGCATCAGGGATGCTATCTATCATGACAAGTTCTCTTATGGGAGTGGCGTTACTTATTCTATGCCGTTGTACGACAATGGAGTACTCCTATAGTTCGATCAATTGGCAAGTCATATTTTTATTGGCTGGACTCTTGCCCTTAGGAGCTGCCATGAGCAACTCTGGTGCTGATAATTTTATAAGCGAAAATCTACTTTCTATATGCAGCGATCATAGTCCCAGTATAGTACTTAGTCTACTTTTCTTAGCTACCATGCTTGTAAGTAGCGTCATATCTAATAATGCCACAGCAATCATATTTACTCCGATTGCCATATCACTTGCTACGGGATTACAGTTGTCTCCTTTACCATTTCTTATCATCATAATGTTAGCAGCTAATTTTAGCTTCTTTACGCCTATTGGTTACCAGACTAATACGATTGTCTATGGTATGGGTATCTATAGGTTTCGTGACTTTGTGGTAGTGGGAGGTGTTTTGTCATTATCACTTTGGATCATTTCGTCACTACTGACACCCATGATATTTCCGATGTGATACCTGTTTTAAATAAGCTGAATTACGCATTTAAAATACACGGGTTAATAATTATGAGCTGACCATTTTTTGAAGTTGGCCTTTTTCATTTTAGGTTCTAATGGCTCAAATTTCGTTAAGAACGGGGTTGTGTCTGAGCCGAAGGCGAGTTTAAGCCCGTTTAGGAATTTTAGTTTTTAGAATCGTTAAGAAATGAAATCAGCCTTGTCCCGATAGATATCGGGATTGTTTCGTTTTTGTTTCAAGACAAAAATGAAAGCTTGCCGGCGAGGCATAAAAATAACTTATTGATTATTAATTAATTAAAATGTCTAATGGAACTAAATATGTGTATCTTAAATGTGATACTCAGTAAATAAGAATGCTAAGAAACCTATTCAATGGATCCTGTCATATTTTGAGTAGAAAATTGTTCACCCAAAGCGAACAAGATAAAGTTAAGCAAGTAATGTAACTATGAATGTAGGCGAAGAAATCAAAGACAGAACACAGGATCTATCTAACGGTCAGTTAATAGACTCACAACAAAAGAAAATTATTGCTAAGGCCACGGCTAAAGCGTCTACAGTAGCAGCATTGCCCGTGCCGCTGCTGGATGTCGTAGGGGTCGTCTACATACAGATAGATATGGTAAAGAAACTGGCCAATTCTTACAATATAGAGATAGAAAAAGATGGTAAGTTGCTTATCAGTTCTTTACTGACAGCTATAATTTCTAAGTTGATATCTGAAGCTGCAGGCTCTCTCGCCGTGTCTACCAAAGTCGAAAAGATATTCGGCGAGTCACTTATAAAAGCGACAATAAGTGGATTCCTTACAACTGTCGTAGGGGATGTATATAACGAACACTTCCGTGCAGGAGGTTCAGTAGATTCTATCGGAATAGATGATTATATTGACTACTTTAAAATACAAGCTCAATCTGATAAGTTTTCTGTAGCTAATATAAGTTCAGGACTCGTAGACAAAGCTTTGGATAGTGTAGGAATTTAATATTTTTACAAAAAATAATAATGATAGTAAATATAATTATAGGTAGTGTAGCATTCTATGTAGGAGGTATGCTTCTCTCAGGAGTACAGATGAAAAGTGTACTTCAGTGTGTTATAGTAGCCATAGTTATAGGTATACTTGATTTTACCTTGGGTAATTTTCTGAGAATAGTATCATTAGGTATACTGACTCTGGGAATATTTAATTGGTTGCTGAATGCTATCTTAATCCAAGTAGCTGATTGGTTTCTGCCAGGCTTCAAGGTGAAGAACTTTTGGTGGGCACTGGGACTTGCCGCTATCGTAAGTATAGTAAGTGGACTACTGTCCAAGATTATCTGATCTTCATTCTGAGTTAGAAGACCTATTGCAAATTATATTAAATTCTTTTTTATGGCTATCAGTCATAAGGTTCCAATATGTTTATTAGTAAATAAAAAAAAACACTGGATAATCCGTATCCCTCCATCTTTAATCTCCCTATAGAGAGAGAAATTTTTAGTTGATGATTGTCAAGACGAAAGCTATAGCACATACAATTAATCCTCCCATAAATACAGCGTATGCTATTTGTAGATATCTGTATTTTTTAGCTAAGACACTTCCTAAATAGTATAAGTCTTTTGAGAGAGAATTATATAGAAGTTCTCTATCGCCTTGCAGATGATTCATACCCCATTCAAATTCTTCTAAATCCATTTTATAGAAGTTTCCAAAAAACAGAATGTTGACATTATTATTTAGAAAACTTTCTCTAGAATAAGGGGCACTACTTACCTTGGGTCTTGTAGCTAATATCGCAAAAAACATAGTCACTATATTGACGATAATGATCAATACTGTGGGTATTAAAAATTCTGGATTGCTATCTATTTTTGTTGCAAGATTGGATATAATGAGCGACAGCATGATTGCAGTAATTGAAAGCAGGATGTTAGATTTGTTATCGGCAATTTTGCTGAGTTGATTATGATTTCTGAGTGCCACTCGGTACATCGTTTCTATCCCTTTTTCAGGGATATCTTTTTTATTTGCCTTTCTTATATCTTTTAATTTTTCTTTCTCTTCTATAAGATTTTTCTTTTTTCTTTTGTTGAATAATTTCTTTGCTGATTTAGTGTACCAGTTGTGCTTCGCTAAGAATTTTACATTATTATCTAACCAATCTTCTGTTGTAATTTTAGTCTGAGTAAAAGCCTCTTGTTCTTCTTTTAATTTGAGAGAGTTCTCAGTGAAGCTTTTTTGACCAAGGTGTGCAAGGTCTGCATCTTTTATAATTTGTTCCAGCTTGTTCGTCGGCTCATAGTCCATCTGTGTGGCTAGGATTGTACTTTTAACTATAGAAATGCTCTCTGTGTCATAATTGTATTTATTCAAAAATCCTTCTGCATTCAGAGCACTTTTAGTTTCATGATGTTCAGGATCTTCTATGAATCCTGTATCATGAAAGAGTGCTGCGATCAACAATAATTCTGTTCTTTTGTCATCGAGATTTTCTTTCTCTGCTATTTGCTTGGCCGAGCTATACACAGCCATGGTGTGATCTAATGAATGATATGCACACCGTTTGTCCGTAAAAAATTGTTCTATGTAAGTTTTGGCCTCTTTTATCATTATTAAAATTATGGTGTGTAAATTGTATAATTATAAGCAGATTATTCCTTCATTGCTTAGATAATAGGCAAAATACGGTCTTGAAGACTATATTTAGCTAACATTACTATAATTTTTTGACTATGAATGAAAAGATAAATTTTATAAGTCTCGAGAAGCCCTTTGTTTTGAAATTAGGCTTTGATAAACTGATCGAAGAATTAAATAATCTTGATGGTCAGGGATGTGCTAAGAACAATGCATACGTCAAAAGTGTATTATCTGATCTTAAGGATATCTCTAAGCTCAAGGATGGTTTTCTTAACTCTCGTGGCTGGCAAGAGTACGAGGCCGATATCTATAAACTATTATCTTTTTTATTTCCCGATCTTCTATCTGAAAATGAGATAAAAGTAGCTCTGCCGCCCTTCAGCCCTAATGTGTTATTTGCAAGCAAAAGATTCAAGTCAATTTTTGGAGAGATAGATCAAGTTGAAGCCAAAGAGGTGATGGCTTTCAATGCAGATAATATGTATATACTGATGTGCAAACTTATTTGTAAGCTATATTATAATGTAAATTTCAGAGTAGATGTAAGAACAGTGTACCAAGTCACTGATGGGAGGGGTGTTGTCAAATTTTATAAGTCGACATACAATGCAGATTTTATGACTCTCACTCCCTTAGGAGAGCCACCCGTATTAACTGAATCTGATATCAGTATCTTAAAGGCGAATGATGATAATGTAGAATTATGGAAGGAATATTTTCCGCCGTTAAGCTGGGAGGTTAGAGGTTTTGGTATTAAAAGTTTCGTAGACGTGAGTCATGAGGAGGCTATCGGAAAAATTAAATCTATACTTCTGAATCAAGGTGCAGAAGACTCTTCTGAGAAGTCAAAAGGAGATATCAATTCTATGATGAGTACCTTGTTGAATACGCCGGGTATTGAGGGAGGGTTTCTCTTTTATGATAATGTCAATGAGTCATTTCACACTTTAGAAGAAGAGGCAGATAGTTTTGCTATTGAGGGCAATTTACATTGTAGTCAAGAAGAGTTGTTATGTCACGAAAATTTGAGAATAATCTTTGAAGTCAAAGGGAATATTGTCATACCTGATATAGAAAGTATATCTGACGAGAGTAAGTTATCTACCTTATATATTAATCTTAAGAAAAAAGATATTAAGAGTTACTTGATGGTGCCTTTGTTTAATAAAGGTGAATTGTTAGGTGTTATAGAGATAGCAAGTCGTATCTCACAATCTCTGGATCCTACGGCGATCATGGTCGTCAATCGAGTCAAGGATTTATTTCTTAATACGGTTAAGCGATTACAGGACGAGAGCGAAAATCAATTATCGTCTATTATCCAAAGAGAGTTTACTTCCATTCATCCATCTGTAGCATGGCGATTTAGAGAAGAGGCGAGGACTGCTATACATCTTGATGCCTCTTCAGAAAAATATGATTTTCCTGAGATATCATTTAGATCTCTTACGGCACTCTATGGACAAAGTGATATAGCCGGCTCTTCAGTAGCTCGGAACAATGCTATCGAGTCTGATCTTTCTAATCAGATGGGGACTGTACAGAGTATTGTCAAAAATCTAAAGTCACACATGTCGATGCCGCTTTTAGATAGTATTATCTATCAAATAACGATCATCAATGAAAAACTGGATAGCGACCTTGCTGCAGGGATGGAACAAGAAGTTCTTGAGTTTTTGAGAAATACAATTAATCCGTTGTTTAATGAGATGAGGCATAGAGATCACGATCTGTCCGACGAGATTAATGACTACTTTGATAGGATAGGGGAGAACAAGGAAGTGATATATGATAAAAGAAAAGATTATGATGATACCGTTAACTTAATTAATCAGCACCTATCGAGTCGATTAGATGCTGAACAAAAAGAAGCTCAAGAAATATATCCACATTTCTTCGAGAGATATAAGACTGATGGTGTAGATCATAATATGTACATAGGTCAGGAGATCGCTCCTAAGATTCCATTTAATAAGTTGTACTTAGACAACTTGCGATTATGGCAGTTAAAGACAATGTGCCAACTCGAAATAGAGCACCGGCAACGTATGAGTACATACCCTATGCCCTTAGAAATTGCGACACTCATAATGGTCTATTCTACGCCACTGGCCATTAAGTACCGTATGGATGAAAAACAATTTGATGTCGATGGGGCTTACAATGCACGGTATGAAATTATTAAGAAAAGAATCGATAAGGCTCATATTAAAAATACCAAAGAAAGAATTACTCAAGTAGGGAAGATAGTCATCATCTATACTCAGGCAGTGGACTTAGAACACTATTTGAATTATGTTTCTTTCCTTACTTACGAGGGTTACTTCTTAGGAGAACCAGAATCATTTGATGTCGAGGACTTAGAAGGAGTAGTCGGCCTTAAGGCCCTCCGTCTCAAAAT
>CAZBXL010000005.1:52611-54962 GCA_964495785.1 uncultured Saprospiraceae bacterium
ATTTTTATACGAAAATTAAAACCATTTTTTCTTCTTGAAGAAAAGCAACATCCCTACAGTCACGACGATCATTACAAACCACATAATAAAATAACTGTATTTATATTTTAACTCTGGGACGTATTCAAAATTGGTACCATAGATTCCTGCAATGAAAGTAAGTGGTATAAAAATGACTGAAAATACAGTAAGAAATTTCATGATATCATTCAGTTTTGTACTGATGATGGTATGATAGATATTAAGTTGATCCGACAATATCTCACGGTAGGTATCAGATGCATCATTCGCCTGGCTTATGTTATCTTCTAATTCTTTAAAGTGAACGTAGTTTCCCTCTGTGATAAGATCGGAGTCTATTTTAGCTAATGAGAAAATCATTTCCTTAGCAGGTTTAATACACTTGCGTAAGAAGTTGAGTTCTCTCTTATAGTCGTTGATCTCGTTGATTATATTTTGATCTGGATTGAGAAGTAGGGTGTCTTCTAAGTTTTCAATTTTTTCTCCTAATATGCTAATGACATGGAGGTAGTTATCTACAACAATATCTAATAAGGCAAAGGTTAAATAATCTGTTCCGCCATTTCTTATCCTTTTCTTTTGTTTTCTGATTCTATCTCTGATAGGCTCAAATACATCCCCACGTTGTTCTTGAAATGAGATTAGTACAGTATTCGTTAGAATTAAACTTAAGTTCTCGACTATAATTCTCGTACTATCTACATCCATCCGCAACATCTTTACAGTGATCAATACGCAATTGTCATACTCTATTGCTCGTGGTCGAGCTTCAGTATTAAGCACCTCTGCCATTACTAAAGTATCAATTCCAAATGTTGATGTGAGTTCATGCATGATAGCCGTATTATGCAATCCATCTACATTTAACCAAGTCACTGTTTCCTTATGCTGAAATTCGCTGACTTCCTTTACTGTATTGAAAGCGTTCTCAGTCAGGTTATGCGAGTCAAAATCAATTATCCGCAACGATACATTATCTTCTTTTTTTTCTCCTCTGAAGATGAGTTCATCGGGAGCAATGCCTATATTCTTTTTAACTTTTTTCATATTGTCTTTTCTCCTTTTTTTGAAAGAAGTAAAATTGTACTTCTAATTTTACTGTAGAGTAGACGAGTGTTATTCATCTATTGTGCAATAAAAATAGAACGGTACTGTAAAGATGATCAATATTAAGTAAGATAATACAATTTATATTTATCACTTATCAAAGAATTCGTAACAGTGATATGTCATCTACCGAAAGCATAGAAGAGTGTATTGTGTCTCGTATTCGAAATCAATGAATGCTTTCATTAGAGGCAAGTAAGAAGGTAAGTTGGGATTAAGCTGCACTAAATTCTATCCCATCCGCGACCCCTGGTGGTCCAAGCAGAATAGGTGATTACTCGGGCAAATCCTTGATTTTTGTTATACATATATGTCCATCCGTTAGCATCGACTGCCATACCTGTATTTCTAATCATGACATTTAATCTATCATAATCATTATCAAATAGAGTGAAGTTATTAGTGTAGTAATCGAAGGATTGACCTACGTATGATTTTTCGGTCTTCCATCCGCTTATATTTATTTTTTCATCTGTGAATTCATTTAGTGGAAAACCTATTTCGTTTCTAAAGAATAAATTAACCAGATGACTCCTATTGCGTTCACTACTAATTGATGATATTTTTAAACTATCATTCTCTACAGACCATTGATTTATATAGATGCTATCCTTTGCTAAGTAATTATCATTTGTTTCAAAAATTGCAGATGTAGGTAATATACTTTCTTGAACTATATACTTTTGATCAATGATATCCATGACCGCTAACTCAAGAGTGTCAGATGTATAATTGAATTCAAAATTATCATCGTCATGATAAGACTCGCCTTGTAGATATACAAATAGAAAACGATCTCCAATTTGAAGATTTTCTATGTCCATCATATCTGAATGTTGTCCATCACCGTCGATGCCATCATCATTGTTGCATGATGATATGAGGCTTATAATTGCAAGGCACATTATTAGGCATAGAAGCGAAATAAAATTTTCTTTCATTGCATTTGTTTTTATTTCTCTATCAGGAGTATTCTGGTGATAGTCCTCTCATTCAGATATTTATTACAATCTGAATTCTCGTCTCGAGGTAAAGTTTCGCAGATGTCTTCACAGTTTTCATTAATGACGAATGGTCTTGAGAGATCAGCACAGTGAGCTATCAGTTCGATAAATTGTTGATTGTTATATTCTGTCAGTGCATAATGAAACTGGCATTCGATATCCTCATTGTTATAAAGTTTGTATTCTCCCAACAGATTATCACAGTCCAAAAACATATCT
>CAZBXL010000005.1:55062-90526 GCA_964495785.1 uncultured Saprospiraceae bacterium
TTGACTTTCATTATTGTTATATTAGGAATTAATAAACTTTCTTTTTTCAAATCTATATTTCATTTTACCACACTTTGCATTCAGGGTATTAATAAGGATATTGTCTGAGGATATACAGTTGATGAATAGCTGTTCGTATTCATCCCATTTTATATTGAATGGAGGTTTTCTGCATGTTTTGACCAAGCTAAAAATATAATTATTTCTGTGGCATATTAATCCACCTGGCTTTAAGGAAGTGGCTATGCTATTGAGTAATTGAGGATCAAGTACTCTTAAGCTATCGATAAGCTCACGATCTAATTTAGAATGACGGTATACAGTTTTAAAAGAATTGGAAGCTGAAGTTTCGTTATCATATTCTAATACAAATAAAGTGAAGTGGTCGTACTCTGTTGGTGGATCGCTCTGCGGATACCTCTTATCAGAGTATGCATAATAGTTGGTGAGTCCTGTCTGATCAAAAATTTTAATATGAGCAATATCATTTTTCTTTAAGTCTTCTTTTGAGTGGTAACGCTGATTTTGTTTTAGTGTAGATTGTATAAAAGAATCAATTTGAGAATCGATATTTAAGGGTCTATTTTCATAAAGGGCTAAGTTAAGATCACCTTGGTCATTTAATTCAATCTGATTTGGGCTTGTCTTATTGTAAGTCTCATTCTTTGCAGCAGGAGATGACTGTGTATTGTCATTAGAATTTGTTTTCTCATTTGTAATACATCCACACATAGAGATTGCGAGAAAATATAGAAATGTCAATTCTAATCTGATAATGCTATTTGTATTCTTGGAGATCATTTTTTATTGACAGTTTTTATTTTAGCGAATTTAGATAAATCTATTTATAAATCGATTGACTAATATAGATGAACGATTAGGCTATTATTATGAATATCTACATCCAGAAAATGATTAACTATTCCTCAAGAAAAAATCCAAAATGATATAGGTTTTTTCTTACTTTTAAAAACGATGGAAAATAATAAAACAAAAGTAGCTATCATAGGTCCAGGTAATATAGGAACGGACTTAATGATCAAGGTCATACGCCTATCTAAGAACTTAGATATGACAGCTATGGTAGGGATAGATCCTAATTCTGACGGATTAGCACGAGCTAAAAGAATGGGTTACTTGACGACAGCTGAAGGGCTCGCTGGTCTCGAAGGGATGCCAGAATGGAAGGATATAAAAATCATCTTTGATGCGACTTCTGCCAAAGCCCATGCTTATAATTGGGGTATAGTAGAAAAATATCCTGATAAGAGAATTATCGACTTAACGCCGGCAGCCATCGGACCTTTTCTCGTGCCTTCAGTTAATTTCGATGAGACTCATAATGTGAGAAATGTCAATATGGTCACCTGCGGAGGACAAGCTACGATACCTATTGTCGCTGCAGTTAGTCAGGTAGCTAAAGTACATTATGGAGAAATAGTGGCCTCCATAGCCAGTAAGTCTGCTGGCCCAGGAACTCGAGCTAACATCGATGAATTTACAGAGACGACTGCACAAGCGATAGAGCAGGTCGGAGGTGCTGACAAAGGCAAAGCACTCATTATTTTGAATCCCGCTGAGCCACCTTTGGTCATGAGAGATACGGTTTTTACTCTTAGTGAACAAGGGGATAGAGATGCCATCAGAGACAGCATTAATATGATGGTGAATAAAGTACAGCAGTACGTACCTGGCTACTCATTACACCAAGAGGTTCAGTTTGATGATATCCCTGAAGACAAACCTGTATACATCGAAGGCCTTGGACATCGACACGGATTGAAGACAACAGTCTTATTGCGTGTAGAAGGAGCAGGTCATTATCTTCCGACTTATGCTGGCAACTTGGATATCATGACATCAGCCGCTATGATGACAGCTGATCAGTTCGTAGAAATAGAATCTGCAATCGCTAAGTCTTAATTTTAAATCAGAATAAAAAATATAATGGCTAATCTATATATACAGGATGTCACATTAAGAGATGGTATGCATCCGATCCAGCATCAATATACAAAACAACAAATTCTCGATATCGCTATAGCTCTGGACAAAGCTAAAGTTGATGCTATAGAAATTGCACATGGTGATGGGCTGACTGGAGGAAGTTTTAATTATGGCTTTGGTGCACACACAGATTGGCAGTGGATAGAAGGTGTAGCTGATCATCTAACACATGCTAAATTAACGACACTTCTGATCCCTGGCATAGGTACAATAGAAGATCTCAAAAGAGCTAAAGATCTTGGGGTAGAATCCGTAAGAGTAGCCACTCATTGTACAGAGGCAGATATTTCTGCTCAACATATAGAAGCTGCCAGAAATATGGATATGGATGTCTCAGGTTTTCTGATGATGGCGCATATGAATGATCCGGTTAACTTAGCTGCACAAGCTCAACTGATGGAATCCTATGGTGCTCATTGTGTCTATGTAACAGACTCCGCAGGCGCCTTATTAATGGATGGTGTCAGGGAACGTATAAGAGAATTCAAATCTATATTAAAACCAGAAACTGAAATCGGTATTCATTGTCATCATAATCTATCCTTGGGTGTCGCTAATACTATCGTAGCTATGGAAGAAGGGGCTACCAGATTAGATGCATCATTAGCCGGTATGGGAGCAGGCGCAGGGAATTGTCCATTAGAAGTATTAGTAGCTGTACTTAATAGAATGGAAGCCGAACATAATTCTGACTTATTCCAATTAATGGATATCGCAGATGACGTCATACGTCCACTACAGCAGCGTCCTGTGCAAGTCGATAGGGAGACATTGTCATTGGGTTATTCTGGAGTGTATTCCAGTTTTCTGTTGCACTCTGAGCGAGCTGCTAAGAAATATGGCTTGGATACAAGGACTATCCTTAATGAATTAGGTCAACGAGAAATGGTTGGTGGTCAAGAAGATATGATAATTGATGTCGCTTTAGATTTAGTCAATGCAAGTAAGAAGGGATAGTGTCCTTATAACTTTACTGCATTTTATAAATGGTGGAATATGCGAGGCATCCTTTTTTCAGTTTAAAAATATAGAGAAATCTATTTTTTTTAGACTTTTTCTTTGCGTAAGATTTTTTCCATCTTACGACCTTTTGCTAATTCATCAACAAGTTTTTCCATCATCCTACATTGCTTGTATACCATAAATTCATCCTCTATATCTTCTATTCTATATCCGCAGACGACTCCTTTTATAAGATGTGCATTGGGATGCATTTTAGATTTTTTAAAAAATGTTTCGAATGTCACTTTATCATCTATTAGCTTTTGGATTTTTTTCTCATTGTATCCTGTTAACCATTCAATGACTTGATTCAACTCCTCTTGGGTTCTACCGTTTTTTATTAATCTATTCAAGTATAGCGGATAAATAGATCCAAAAATCATTTTAGCCACTTTGTCGTTTTTTTCAGCTGTAACTTTCATTTTTATTTCGATTAATAATGACCCAATAAATTTAGTAAAATGAAGGAATAGTCCTAAAGTAATAATTTAAATTAAAATACTTCAAACATAACTTTGAGTTACGTTTTATTTTTCTGATTCTGAAATATATAATCCAGATACATTGCTTCCACTTTATCTCTGGCCCATTGCGTTTTTCTGAGGAACTTGAGGCTTGATTTGATAGAGGGCTCATGATTAAAGCATCTGATATTTATAGTACGGCCCATCTCTTCCCATCCGTAAGCATGGACTAATGTTTCTAAGATATCTGCTAACTTAACGCCATGTAGTGGGTTATTAGCTTGTTTTTCTATTTTAGGTTTTTCATCCATTTGATTGTTGTTTGTTTTGCAAGTACATTACTCACAATTGGTTCATGTTATATAAGATTGCCCTTGTTATAATCTTATGTTTTGCCTCCTATAATTTTAAGGACTAAGTCTTTAGTTAGTTTCTGACCAGCAGCTTTCGATTTTATATCTACAAATGAATATCTTAGATCACAGCCTGACTTCCATCGTGAGCATCCATAAGCGGTTTTACCTTTTATAAGTTGCCCTTTTTTGCATTTAGGACATGGCGGCATAGCTTCAGTATTGATGGTTGTTGTTTTTGGATTTGTACTTTTACTTTGCGACTTGGTGAATATAAGTTGTTGGTTATGATCCATAGAGACTGTCCCTTCAGCTTTTCCATTTTCAGTAACAAATCCTTTCAGATTAATTGTTGATCCTTTTTCTACAAGTCTTTTAATTTGCTTGTCACTTATTTTTTTGCCCATGTAGACAAATGGTATCCCAAAGTTACATCCACTTTTATAATGCGTACATCCATATCGAGTATTGCCTTTTATAACTTGACCTGTCTTACATTTTGGACATTTCATTTTAGAGCTTGATGTAGACTCTTTTTTGGTAGTAGTACTTTTTTTACGATGAGCTGACTTTTTATTTTCTTTTGATTTATTCTTTTTCCAATTGTTTTTTGTGTTTGATTTATTTGTTACCGATACAAATCGCTTTATGTTTTTTTCTATTCTGACTTCGTTGACTAATTCACGGACCATTTCTTTCATATCTTTAATGAATGGCTTAGGGCTGTAAGTGCCTTGCTCGATTTCCTTAAGTCGCTTTTCCCATTGTCCAGTTAATTCTGCTGAAGTAAGCAGTTTGTTTTTGATTGTATCGATAAGTTGAATACCCATCTCTGTAGGTATGATCTGTTTCTTTTTACGGTAAGTATATTTTCTTTTGAATAGGGTTTCTATAATATTGGCACGAGTAGAAGGTCTTCCGATTCCGTTAGCCTTCATAAGTTCTCTCAGTTCCTCATTATCTACTTGTTTGCCTGCGGTCTCCATAGCACGTAGTAGTGATGCTTCTGTATAGTACGCAGGCGCCTTAGTTATCTTCTCAAGTAGTGATGGCTTATGAGGGCCTTGTTCTCCTTTCACAAAAGAAGGCAGTACTTTATCATCGTCATTTTTCTCTTTGTCGTCTGATGATTCTGTTGATGTTTTGTCTTTTTTAGGAAATAGTATTCTCCACCCTTGATCGATAATCTCTTTGCCTTTGGCTACAAATTCTACCGACTCTACCTTGGCCTTGACGGTTGTCTTAGCTACTTTACAGTCAGGGAGGAATACAGCGAGAAAACGCCGTACAATCATATCATAGACTTGTTGTTGCTCACCATTAAGATGCTGCTGTTCTCCGGTAGGAATGATAGCGTGGTGATCTGTCACCTTCTTATCGTCAAATACTTTTTTAGATTTCCTAATTTTCGATTTTAATAAACCCTCGGTGTATTCCGTGTAGTCTTTCAGGCCTTTTAATATATCTGGAACTTTAGGATATACATCTTCTGGCAAGTAAGTCGTGTCGACTCTGGGGTAAGAGACGACTTTCATTTCGTATAATTTCTGTACTACTTTCAGTGTTTTTTCTGCACTGAAGCCATACTTATTATTACAGTGGACTTGTATACTTGTAAGATCATACAGCTTTGGTGCATATTCCTTACCGTCTTTCTTTTCTACTTGCGTGATCACTAAATCTTTACCAGATATTTGATTCAGTAATTCTTCTCCTTTTTCTTGTTTTTCAAATCGTCCAGTCGTGTGTTTAAAAATCACTTTACGGTAAAGTGTATGTAACTCCCAATAAGGTTTCGGAACAAAATTTATTATTTTATAGTGCCTTCTGACAAGCATGGCGAGGGTAGGCGTCTGCACTCTACCTATAGAGAGCACCTGTTTATATCCACCATACTTGAGGGTATATAGTCGAGTAGCATTCATGCCGAGTAACCAATCACCAATGGCTCTGGAACTAGCAGCGTAATATATCTTATCGAAGTCGTTAGAAGGTTTTAATTCTTGGAATCCTCTACGTATCGCTTCTGAAGTCAGCGAAGATATCCATAGTCTCTCAATCTTTCCTTTGTAACCCGCTTCTTTGATAACCCATCTTTGTATCAGTTCTCCTTCTGTTCCGGCATCGCCACAATTAATGACGAGTTTGGCCTTCTTAAAAAGTCCTTTGATGATTTTAAATTGTTTTTTAACGCCAGTGTTGTCCATGACCTTCGTCTCAAATCGGTCAGGTAACATAGGAAGACTGTCAAGGTCCCACTTCTTCCATTGAGGCTTATAATCTTGCGGTGGAAGTAGCGTACAGAAATGACCAAAGGTCCACGTCACCTGATATCCATTACCTTCAAAGTAGCCGTCTTTTCTTGTTTTGGCTCCTATGACATAGGCTATTTCTTTAGCGACGCTTGGTTTTTCTGCAATACAGACTTTCACTTTATGTGTATATATAGATTATGACACATGAAAGTAATTAATCATATGAGATTATTTGAATGCGGTAAGTGCTAAATAGAACGATCTTGAGTATGTCGTGTAAGAAAAAGATGTTTATTTTTCTTACAACAATGTGGCTTCAATCTTATAGGTTGGTGGTCGGCATTATTATTATACTAAAATCTTAGTGAGTATAAAAAAGTTGAGAGGCGTATCTTTTCCATTTTATTTGGTAAGATACGCCTCTCGATATTGACATGTTTATATGTAGGCTATGAATCTATTTGATATTTGCCTTCTTTAATTTTGATTCGAGGATAGAGATTTTCTCTTCTGTATTTTCTACTTTAATTATTTCTTCTTCGTACTCTTCATCAGAAATTTCTCCATTCTCCTTTTCTTTCTTCAACTTGTCTTTTGCTTTTGCCACTTTATCTTTTGCTTCTTTTACTTTATCTGCTCCTTTAGTTTTGGTTGCTTTTAATTCGGCCTTTTTAGCTTCATTGGTTGCTTTTGCTTCTGCAGCTCTCGCTTGCCCAAATTCCTTTCCCTTTAACTCGCCTTTATTTTTGCCATAAGCTTTACCTTCTTTAGTTTTAACATCACCGTCATCTATACCATTATCCATATCATTATCTTGGTCTTTAACTTTATTTTTCATCTCTTCTGATTTGGCTTTCCCTTTTCCTTTTATTTCATCCACCTGATCGTCGCCACTGTTTTTCATTTCTTCTGCTTTAGCCTTTCCTTTGTTTTTCATTTTATCCGCTTTGGCTTTACCTTTACCTCTCATTTCATTGACTTGGTCTTCTTCACTATTCTTCATCTCCTCTGCTTTGGCTTTGGCTTTGTTCTTCATTTGATCCGTTTTAGCTTTGCCTTTGGCTTTAGCTTGTTCACTTTTGGCCTTGCCATTATTTTGAGCTGATACTGTTATACTCGTGCCACTGAATACCATTAAGAGCATAAGAATATTTACGATTATTGTCTTTGAATATTTCATAATAATTTGCTTTTTAATTAAATGTTAAATTAATTACTTTTCTAAATCCTTTAGAAGATTGTCTAATTCTTCAATCTCTTTATTGATGTCTGCATCAAGATTCTGGAGTTCATTATTTTCTTTTTCTATTGCAATAATTTTTTCTGGCTCCATAGTGGCAGTAGTGCTTTTACTGTCTTTTTTATCTGTGCAAGCGTATACAGACAACAGAAAACATGTCAGGGTAATTAGTTTGATTTTCATTTTAAAGTTTTTATTTTTTGTTTTGACTGTAACTGTAATACGTCGTCACATTTGTAAAGAGACATTGAATTGTGAGTTTATTAAACGATTAGTTGTTTAACCTTAATGTAACTGTCTTGGGGCTTGTATAATTGATTATATCTCGAGACTTAGCCCCAGTATCGTTATTGTAAAATTTATCTTCTCGTGGAGACTTCGTAGATTTAAGATATTGCAAATACTTACCGTTGCCATCATTGATGTCATTTTCTGATAGATTTTTTTTAATATCAAATATAGTATAGCTTGTTGTAGGCGAGTGGTACAAGATTGTCACGTCATACTTTATTCTAAAAGGCATAAAAAAAGCGAGAATCAAATTATGATCTTCGCTTCTATTATTTTATAGTTTACTCTTATTTAGTGAGCTGTACTTTCTGATTTTGTACAACTTGTCCTTGTTGTATGGTGATGATATATGTGCCATCACTTTCAGCACTAAGATCATAATCAATATCTATATGATCACTGAAATCAGATATTACTTCTCTGTAGACTAAACTTCCCAGCATGTCTTTTACACTAAATATAACATCCTCATCTGACGCTGATGTATAACTGATATGGGATATGTCTCTTGTCGGATTAGGATATATATTCATAGAGACTTCTTCAGTAATAACGTCTTTGTTATTGAGTCCTGCTAATTCAAATGCTTCTTCAGTACAGTGCTTATAAGTTACAGTCTTAGTGCCTCTGCTACCCATGATTACATTTTTATAATATGGACTTCCTCCATTTTCTAATTTTAATCTTACGCGTTCTCCTATAGAACTCGTCTTAATTGCTGATATAAGATCGCAAGGACTATTAAGAACTTCGTCGTTGTATTCGAGGATACTTTCAGTAGTGGATATTCCAGCTATTGCTGCTGCTGTAGTGGGTACAATTTTTTTGAGATTTACACCATTGAGATCTATTTTTTCGATAGCTTCGACACCTAGGAAAGGAGTGAACTTAGTCTCAGTATTTTCGCATATATAATCAGTGTATATGTCCTCTTGCTCATAAGAATCGTACTTAAGGATGGTAGACGAAAGGTCTTCTTTGATATAGCCATTGATCAGGACTCTATCTAAGTGTGCATTTTCTTTTATAAATGCAGGAATGTCAAATGACAAAACTTCAGCACCGTTTAATTGAAATTGTTCTGACGAACCATCTTTATTTATAGTCTGCACGGTGAGCCTTTTAGTATTCTTGACTGATTGGCCAAAACAAAAATTCATAACGCCTATAACCATTAGGGTACACAAAAACATCTTTCTCATAATCTTCTGTTATTTCTTTTAAATAATTAAATCAAAACGTGACCTACAGTTAATACTTAGGTATGCTAAAGCAAGACACCTTAGTGAGTCTAAGTATCTGTAGTTTTAAATAAATCCAATATTATCTTAGGTTGGTAGGAATGATACGCTATTAAGACGTTTGCGAGAGGCTATAGTTACCTGAACGGTATGTTAAAGTATGAAATAGGATAATAATGTCAAACACTATACAATTGAGTAATATGAAACGAATGATTTGTTTTTTTAAATGCCGCAACATAAAATTACATATGGGGCTTATTGCTTAATATTTAAAGTTGAGATTCTGATCAAGAATAGAATTAAAAGTTTGACCACTCAGGTGGTAACATAAGTATATCAGGGTAATAATAGAGAACTGTCTCCATAACTTAAGAACATGTAATTATTATCTAAGGCTTCTTGATATATTTTTCGCCAGTCTTCTCCGACAAATGCAGCGATCAATAAAATCAGTGTGGAGTTAGGCATATGATAGTTAGTGATCAATCCATCACACATCTTAAAAGTATAACCTGGATAGAGGAATATCTCTGTCTGACCCCCTAATTGATCTAATTGATGATCATCCATATATTGCAATATTTTCTTCAATGACATCGACTTATCGATGGGTTTGAATTCATTAGGCGTTTCTTTTCTGATATAAAAATCATGACGGTCATATTGCAATCCTACACCAAACCAATATAGACTTTCTAAAGTCCGCATAGAGGTCGTACCTACGGCAATAGTTTTCGTTGAGGTCAATAATGATTCTATGGTAGATCTCGTAATCCACACTTGCTCATTATGCATGGGGTGCTTCGTAATGTCATTCGTTTTTATAGGTAGAAAAGTACCTGCAGATACATGTAGTGTTAGATATTCTGTAAGGATACCTTTAGCAGTCAGATCAGCCATGATCTCTTCTGTAAAATGAAGACCAGCTGTAGGTGCAGCGACGGCACCATCTATCTTAGAGTAGACTGTCTGATATCGTTCTTTATCTTCTTTCTCTACATCGCGATGAAGATAGGGTGGAAGAGGTGTTTTTCCTATCTCAGAAAGCATCTGGCTGAATGTAGATCCCTCCCATTCAAAAGTAACTTCGTCTATTCCTGACCGTGTAGCTTTCAGATTTACAGAAATATTAGCGAGGGTAGTACCTATCTTCCATCTCTTAGCATTTCCGATCATACACTTCCAAGTACAGGAACTTGTACTCATCATGACTTGCTCATGCACACGAGATGGAGCAAGCGGTTCCAGTAGAAATATTTCTATGCGACTACCTGTATCTTTATGTAAAATGATTCTGGCAGGAATGACCTTCGTATTGTTAAAGACCAACGTCGATCCTATAGGTAACTGATCATGAATAGAGCCAAAATGAGAGTGATGTATACTACCATTCCGGTAGACTAATAATTTTGAAGTGCCACGTTCTTTAGAAGGATGTTTCGCAATTCGAGATTCAGGTAACTCGTATGAGTAATCTTCTAATCTTAAGCTCATTTTATTGGGGTATAAATTTCTAAGTATATCAGCTTAAGCTTTCTTAAATGTCTTTTTTAATGGCTTAATAATAGCGTAAGCTATAAGACCTACAACTAATCCTACGAGAAATTCACCAAGTATTTTTGGTAGGCTATGTACGATATCGTGAAAGAAATGAATATTGTGTACGAAGATACCGCCACCCACTAGAATCATAGCAATTGTTCCTATGACTCCTAAGCTTCTGATGATATAAGGTAAGGTCTTGACGAGCCCAATTCCTACTTTGTCAGAAAAGCTATCTGTCTCTATGTTATGAGCTATTAATTTATAACCAAAATCATCCATACGTACAAGTAGTGCCACGAGACCGTATACAAAAACGGTCGCTAATAGAGCTATGAAGGTCACCACGATGATTTGCATTATGAATTCTTCCTCGATGACAGTGCCTAATGCAATAAATATTATTTCGATAGATAATATAAAATCTACTAAGATGGCAGACTTAACTTTTTTATTCTCATGTTCGAGCAATTGCTCTTTTGTCATTTCTTTGCTTCGGATTTGCTTTTTCTTATCTCCACGTTTAAAGAAGTACTCGAAGATTTTTAAAGCTCCCTCATAAGATAAGTAGATGCCTCCTATTATTAGAATGGGGACTATAGCCTGGGGAAGAAAAGCACTCAATAGAAAGGTCACCGGTAGGATAATGATCTTATTTATTATTGATCCTTTTGTGATTTTCCATAATACAGGTAATTCTCTTGCTGAAGCGAATCCAGAAGCTTTCTCAGCATTCACTGCTAAGTCGTCAGCAAGAAGACCAGCTGTTTTTTGTGTAGCAACTTTACTCATTGCAGCTACGTCATCCATTAACACAGCGATATCATCTAAAAGAACAAAAAAACCTGAAGCCATATAATTTTATTTTAAATCAATTTTGTTTGATGTCTACTATTATTGCGAACATACTACCTATTACTATCGTAGGGTTTTGGAATTTATATTGATTGTCAATAATACAAATATCCTATCTTATTAACCAAATAATCCATTGGTAATAAAGATGGTAAGAGTATAAGGCTAATGTGAAATAAACTCTGTCAATTTTGGCAATTAATGCAACTGATTAGTCAGGATACCATATTTTGTAAGAATTACCGCAATCTCACAGCTAACTATAGATAAAATGAAGAAGTATAAAATTGGAAAATTTTCAGAATTAGAGGATAGAAAGCCCGTCCACCATATTGTTAACGGATTAGATATTGTGGTCGTTAAGTATGACAGTGAAATAACGGCTTTATATGGTAGATGTCTGCATAGAGGAGCATTAATGTCTGACGGATACATAGATGGTAAAAATATCATTTGTGGACTTCATGGCTGGGACTTCAGATTAGATACGGGAGTTAGTGCTTATGACAATTCTGAGGCGCTTGAGAAGTTTGATACATTGATCGAAGATGACATCCTTTATGTAGATGAAGATCAAATAGATGCTTACTTAGAGGAGCATCCGCAACCATTTGATAGAGAAGCGTATTTAGGGCAGTATGCAGATACTAATCCGCAGGATACAGAACCATATAACGGATATATCAGAAACTTATCTAAGAATGGATTAAAAAGTCATCATGGGCCTTCAGCTTCAATGGGGGTTGATAGAAACACTTTACCGAAATGGGAAGATATTCAATTCTTGCCAGCTCAGTTAGCGACTCGTCCACTCATGGATGACGATGATGTATCCACTCAAGTGATAATCGGTCCCAATGCTAAGAAACCATTAGTTCTTGATATCCCGATTTTTGTTTCTGATATGAGCTTTGGTGCTATTTCTAAAGAAGCTAAAATGGCGCTTGCAATGGGGGCAGAATTATCAGGCACAGGCATATGCAGTGGAGAGGGTGGTATGCTGCCCGAAGAGCAAGAAAATAATTCTAAGTATTTCTATGAGATGGCCTCTGCAAAATTTGGTTTTTCTTGGGAGAAAGTAGTCAAGGCTCAAGCCTTTCATTTTAAAGGCGGTCAAGGAGCCAAGACAGGTGTAGGTGGTCATCTTCCAGGCAATAAAGTCAATGACGAGATAGCTAAAGTTAGAGATATAAAAGAAGGAGAGACAGCTATATCGCCAGCAACGTTTCCAGATCTTATAACGGTAGACGACTTTAAGAAGGTCGCCGAGAAAGTAAAAGATAAGACTGGAGGTATACCTGTAGGGTTCAAGATAGGAGCGAGTCATTTAGAAAGTGATATTGACTTTGCTCTGGCAGTAGGAGTGGATTATATTATTCTGGATGGTTGTGGTGGAGCTACTGGGTCAGCACCTAAGATTCTAAGAGATAATATTAACGTACCGACGATACCAGCATTGGCCAGAGCAAGAAAACACCTTGATAATGTAGAAGCCACTGATGTCACATTAATAATTACAGGAGGTCTCCGCGTTGCTGAAGATTTTGCCAAGGCAATGATGCTCGGAGCAGATGCGATAGCTGTTGCTAATTCTGCATTGCAAGCTATAGGTTGTCTGGGGATGAGAGCTTGTGGTAGCAATAACTGTCCAGTAGGAATAGCAACTCAGAAGCAAGATCTTAGAAGTCGGCTCATCATAGAGTCGTCTGCAGAACAGTTAAAAAACTTCTTCGATGCGAGTAATGAATTGGTCAAGGTGATAGCCAGAGCTTGTGGTTATGATGATGTCACACAATTTAATGCAAATGATCTGAGCACAATGGATTATGATATGCATAGACTCACAGGTATCTCCTATGCAGGAGTTATGAGTTAGTGTACATAATAATACTAATTTAAGGACATAATATCCTATCTGATTTTGGTATAATGCTCAAGGCATGTTTAAATCGGCATGAGTTATCATGGTGCATTTTAAACAGCTATCGGTACAGGATTATCTATAAAAGATATAATTCAATAATGATAGATATCAGTTAGACTACTCGACTTCTGTAATTATGTCTATCGAGAACTTTATATTGGGATCGATCATTTTATAGCTTGATTTTTGGCTTATATCATTGGATTCATTCTCTCGATCAGGTAAGCCTAACCAGGGTTCTATACAAACATAATCTGCGCCAGGTTTTGCCCATAATGCAAGATGAGGATAGTCTTTAAATCGAATAACGACTCCTTTTTTTGAATTCTTTTGTCGTAACCGTACCCAATCGAAATTGATGTTTGAAAATATCAATGCATCTTCATTAAATAGTGTTTCTGACAGCGAAAGAACATTTCGATTGGTATCAATCTTACGTTGACGCTCGGACAATAATAGTGATGGACTCAAGGTGTCACTCAAGAAATCAAATTGGGTAGGAAACTCTATGACATAGTCTGATAAGCTTACATTATCACTAAGAGGACATGCGTATGCCGTATGACCACCACACGAAAAGTACATAGGTACAGTATCTCTATTTTCTATATTGTACGTCATGACTAATTGATTTTCTATCAACTCATATTGTACTTGAAATATAAATTTAAATGGATATTGGCGAAGTGTGATGGAAGAGCTTTGTAAGGTGAAAGTACATTTAGAATTACTTACTTGTTCAAAGATAAGTGAGCCATTATTTCTGATAATACCGTGCTTAGGCATTGCATAGTCCTTACCCTTGTATGAGATTTTATCATCTTTTATTTTTCCTATAGATGGAAACAATACGGGAGAGCTACCTCCCCAGACAGATTCTTTAATCTGCCATATATATTCTTGATTAGTGACCTTGTCTTTTAAAGATCGTATTTCTGCTCCATCTGATTCTATGGCGCATATCAACTTATCGTTTTCTATAGTGTGTAACATATCTATTTCAATTGCTTGCGAAATTACAGTTTTACAATTTTTCAATAATACACTCGGATGATTTAATTTTTATACCATCTATTTTCATTACTGAAGAATAGCTTATAGCTATAGATAGATTGTCTGCAGTAAAATGAATTTAGTGGTGTCAAGTTTATTAGCTCTATTATGATCTAACTTTCGTATATTTCGATTAAATACTTTATTCTTTAAATCAGATAGGTCAAATTCAATTTTAAGCTATGAAATTATTATCCACTTCCATTCTAGTTGCTTGTGCTCTATTTCTTAATGCTCAAATTGAGAATGGATGTATATCCTTAGATTTTGAATCCTTCCCTGATGAGACGCCAGTTTCTGGTTTGGTATTATCGGATCAATACAAAGATGCTTTTGGCTTAAGTTTTAGATTAGAGGGAGGCGGCTTTCCTGTTCTTGCACAAGTGGGAGGTAATGTTGCGGAGGCTTTTGGTAGTGCTTGGGGTAATGACACGCCAGCACCTGGGGTAGATATAGGACAATTTTTCCTTACAGATGATGGACAATTATCTGGGTTAACATCCCCTCCTATCATTCTTGATTTTGAGATACCAATCGATAGTTTTGCGGGTTGTATTTTAGATATGGATTTTCAGGAGTTTTTCATTATTCAAGCTCTAGATGAATTTGGGCAAGTTATTCTCGAAGAGAGATTTGATGCAGGTGATCCTAATACCGGTGATGGAGAATTGACTTGTTGGGGTTTTAATCTACCTGGTTGCGAAGGCTCTATTTATTCAATAAGATACGCAGGATTTAGACCTGAATCCTCACAGGGAGCTTTTGGCTTAGGTATGGATTTCTTTAGTTTTTGCTATTCTGGATTACAGATTGATACGGACATTATTCCCGCTACATGTAATGAGCAAGGGTCTGTAAATATTTTCAGTACTACAGATGAAGTGTATGAATATTCGCTTGATGGTATTAATTATTCATTGAATGGTTTCTTTGACCAACTGGACGAAGGAATTCAACAAATATTTGTCAGGGACGCAGATAATTGTACGACTTCAGTAGAAGTAATGATAGAATTAGACTCAAGCGAATTACCTGATCCTATTTTTGTGGATGAAGAAATATGTAGTGGTGATACTTTTTCATTTAACGGTGAGGAATATACAGATGCAGGAATGTATCAGCAGACATTGAGTGCTGCTAATGGTTGTGATACACTTTGGAATCTTACGCTTGCAGTACTACCCAATCTGACAGAAGAATTAGTGGAAGAAATATGTGAAGGAGACGTTATAGATATAAACGGAGTTTCTTATTCTATGAGTGGACTCTTTGAGCAAGAACTGATGACTGCAGGAGGATGTGATTCTATTATCTTAATTGATCTTACTGTCAATCCTGTAACTGAGGAATCTATCGACGCATCGATATGTGAGGGAGAATCATTGACACTTAACGGTGAGACATACGTCAGCGCAGGCAACTATATCCAGATGACAACGAATAGCCTTGGATGTGATTCAATACTGAATTTAAATTTAGTAGTTCTATCGCCTACGTCTGAAAATTTGTCTGCTGAAATATGCGAGGGAGAATCATTTCAACTTAATGGTGAGTCATATACAGCGGCAGGTGCTTATACCCAAGTTCTTACTAATTCAGAATCTTGTGATTCCGTACTTACCTTACAATTAGATGTATTGCAGTCGAGTACAGAAACTATTTCTGCTCAGACATGTGAAGGCGATACATATTTATTGAATGGACAAAGTTATACTACAGCTGGTACATTCACACAGAACCTCACCAATGTCGCTGGCTGTGATTCATTATTAATATTGGAATTAGAACTTACTTCAGTAAGTACAGGTGTGATAAACGAAGAAATATGCGAAGGCTCTGATATTATCATAAATGGTATATCATATGCGACGGCGGGATCCTTCTCTCAGAATCTTATCAATGAAGAGAATTGCGATAGTCTCCTGACAATTAATATTAATTTTCTTCCAGCAACGGAAACTTGCGAAAGTGTAACCATCTTTGATGGAGAAGTCTTTACTTCCAATGGAGAGTCTTTTACCGTAGAGGGTACGTACGAGCAGCTACTACAATCTTCTGAAGGCTGTGATAGTCTGATTATAATTAAGTTAAGTGTATTGCCGATGCCACTTGCATTGGTCCATTATGATTTAGATAATTGTGCAGCGGGGGGGACAAGTTATGACGAGCTCTCTCCTCGATACGATGTTGTACCGGATTGTGCAGAAATAAATGCGTCTATACTTAGCCGACCCAGTGGCTTGCCACATTCTTGTACACCTGGTGAGATGGGTTCCGGTATGTGTGTGTCTGCAGACCCTGCTTGTGTTTATCAAGATAATTCTGAGCATCGATTGATCTTCGATGTGTTCGTTGATCCTATGTCTGGTCCTGTTGTCATCTCTGGAATGAGATTTTTTGAAAAAGCGCCTATCAATTATGAGTTTAATGCTGGAGGTACTGGTCAGAATAATTATCCTACACTATATTCTGTTCGGATTATGAAAGATGCTGCAGTCATCTATAGTGATCAATCTGTAACTACTAATCGTGATTGGACTTTGCAATCTTATGACTTTGTTGGATTAGATGATTTTGTTTTTGATCAAGCAGGAATGATGACGGTAGAGTTTTTAGCATATTGTCCTATTGGTATTACATCCAATGTTTCGGCATGGGATATTGATGAGCTCAGTCTTTTTGGCTTCTGCGAACCTGATAACAATAGGGTGATAGGAAATGTGCAGACAAATAAATTAGAACCCTTGTCTAATGTAAAAATTACAGTCAGCGACGGTGATGATATAGAGTCTTATCTGTCAGGTCGTGATGGACAATTTGCATTTGAGACAGCATATAATAGCAGTGCCGTTGATGTAGAGTTATATAAGAATGATGATCCATTAAATGGGGTTTCTACTTTGGACTTGATCTATATACAAAGACATATTTTAGGAATAGATGGATTTGATGAATTCTCAGATTTTATTGCTGCGGACATTAATAAGGATAATGTTATCACGGCTATCGATCTTCTGGAATTGAGAAAAATGATCTTAGGGTTTTATGATGATTTTCCTCAGAATACAAGCTGGAGATTTTTAGATACATCTACAGATTATGATGTACTAAGTGATCTTGATGATAAGGTGGTAGTCACTAATTTTGATGATGCGTTAAATATGGAAGGTGTCAAAGTAGGGGATGTCAATCAGAGTCATGTTCTTAATGCAGATGATACTTATCTTGATTTGAGATCGGAATCTGAATATAATCTTACAGTCAGAGAACGCAGAGAAAGCAGTGGTGAATTAGCATATGGATTCTATGCTTCGGAGGATTTTGTTTTGTCTGGGATACAAGCAACATTTGATGTAGGACATATAGAAAAACTAACTCTAATCCCTCACAGTCTCAGCATTGGTGAACAAAACTTTCATCTGAATAATGGAAGATTGAAAATCAGTTGGTCTGATCATGATCAAAATTTTGAAAAAGGTGACCTTTTATTTGAGTTTGTATCAAAGGGTGATTTCGATGACAGTAGAATTCAATTGGATTCTAATTCTCAGAATGAGATTTATCAAGCGTCAGATCTTGCTCCTCATTCTCTTAATTTAGAATTTGAGAAAGGCGAATCATATCAGAATAGCGATACAGCCATACAATTAAATGTTCATCCCAATCCTTTCAATACTGAAACTATAGTACAGATAAGAAGTCAAAAGAACATTCTTACTAAATACAATCTGATAGATGTTAATGGAAGATTGATTGTATCTAATCCGATTCAATTAGAAGCAGGTATTAATAACATTAAAATAAATCGAAGTGAGCTACCTGGTGCAGGTATGTATTTTATAGTACTAGCTCAAGAGGATAAAATGTATGTGCAGAAGATTGTGATGTATTAAGGGGGAGGATAATCTTAATATTTTTTAAAATCTAAATACAAATCTTAATTTTTTTGTGATTAAATATGGATTGATGGAATTAATATGAAGACTGGAAAATCTGAATAATTCTTATCAAACAGAATGTGTTATTCTGAGTAATTTAATCAAGTAAGTTTTCTATGTCCATACTTTGATGGAGTATTCTATCTATATAAATTATATCATTTTGAAATTTATAGATTATCATGTGTGAGCCGACAATCTTTCTTCTATGAGTCTCCTTTACTTCGCTTATTGACTTACCAATTTCTGGATTCTGACAAATAAGTTTTATCGTACTAATTATGTTTTTGTAATACTTTTCAGCCTGTTTAATTGACCAATTTTGAACAGTATACTCCCATATTGAATCGATGTCTTTTAACGCAAGTTTGCTTAGTTCAAAATTCACTCCGAGACTTTCTTTTTCAGTTTTGCTAAGTGTTTTATTGGGTCAAAATTTTTAACATAGCCACTTTTCTCTCCTGCTTCGATTGCCTCTCTTAGTAATGCGATTTTTTGTTCTCTCTCATCTACTAATCTAAGACCTGCACGAATTACTTCACTCGCAGATGAATATCTGCCGGATTGAATACTTTTTTCGATGATGTCTTCGAAGTGATCACCTAATGTCACTGATGTGTTCTTTGCCATAGTCCTTATTGTAAGATAAATATACCAGTATTTGGTACAGGATTCAAGTTTGGTGTATCCTGTTTTATCCTACAGAATGGAATACGTCATGTTGTTCTCATTTCCAAAACTGTGGAGATATGATGGGATGCGTTTTTCTTGGATATTATAGATCGACTAAGTTTTCTATAGGAGATAGGACAACATTAATTTCACTCATAATTAATCTGAAAGTGCCTCAGACTACCTTATAACAAAATTCACAGGAATTAAATATTTGACTTTCACGGGAGTCCCTTCATATTTGTAGGGTTTGAATCCCTTACGGCTTGCTTTCCTTATAGCAGTGTCTGCTACTTTATCACATTCGGCTGATAGAGATGTGATTTTTGTGATGCCTTTAACTTCACCTGACTGGTCGATATCTACTGAGAACATCACACTGCCTTGTGTACCATTATTTCTCGCAATGAGTGGATACTTTAGATTTGAATATAATTCTCTATAAAAATTATCTTCTCCTTGAGTTGGAATGGGCATCTTGTCTAAATTAAAATCCTCGTACGACCCATCTTGAAAAACAAGTACTTTGTTCTTGAGTACAATTGATTCTTCAGTTTTTTTGCTTTTCGTCGCGGTAGAGGCAGTCGTACTTGTCTTAGAACAAGAAATTACAACAACAGAAAAGATCAGAATAAGGATGAGTTTCAGATAAGATGCCATTTTTTATTATTTAACCTAACAATGAAAGTAACACTTTATCAGAGGATATACCTTATTATTTTTTATCTATTCCTTAATGATCGTCTGTAAATGTAAGTCACTGTTACCATGTCTCGAGACTCTGACAAAGAAAAGACCTGCTGGTAATGTACTCGTATCAATGGATACTTCAGTTCCAGAATTATCAAGAGTCGAATGAACCGATTCGTCAGCATACAAGATGTCGATATCGTAAGCAGTTAAGGTACCTCTTACAGTATAGACGTCAGTATCAGGTTCTTCTAATAACTCTATACAATCATTGCTGACAAGGATGAGATCTTCTCCTTCTACTTCATCTCCAATATATTTTATTTTAGTCAGTCCAGTTCCGTTTTGTACGATGTAGATATATCCATCACTTGAGACATCGATCCCACTAGGTCTGGTAACAATATTCTTGTATTCATTTGATGTTAAGTTTGTGAATGTCGCATCTGTTGTAGGATTCTCCATGACATAGAATCCTGCATCTATCGAATTAGGAGAATTCTGTTGTTCTGTAAGCCACAGATTACCATTTGGTCCAAAAACAATTGGGCCTGGACGTTTGATCAATGAGTTATTCGTGTGGTAAGTAATGTCTTCTATACCAGTTGTACCAGGAAGACCAAAAATTCTGGTGTCGGCTCCTGTAAGTCGATACACTTTGAACGATGTTCCTACGGGAGAGCCATTATTACCTTGAAACGAAACATATAGTGTTGTCGGATCATTATCGTCAACTGCTATATAGCCAGTATTATAAAAATCATTATTCTTAAAACTCATACTTGGCCACATATTAGTCCATGATTGTCCTCCATTGTTAGATCGAAAGAGGCCTTTGGACAAATCAATAAGATATACTATTCCAGAGTTTTCGCTATCTGGCCATACCATTCTCGTACGCTTAGTCGACCCGATACTGAGGCCAGTATTAGACCAACTGTTATTATGATAGCGGTAGACATGCTCACCTTCTACTGATGCAAGTATTGTCTGAGTTGTTCCAGCATTCCCATTATGATATCCATAAGCTACGGCGGTCACACGGGCATTCACTAAGGCATCAAGATTAGTATCTGTCCATCCTGAGTCAGATGGACTGCCAAGAGCATTTGAAGACTTGATAAAAACTTCTCCTCCAGAATTATTATCTCTATCACCTGTTCCGAGAATGATATCATCACTGACTTCGTCAAATATTACATCATAGCCTCTGGACTCAGAGCCACTCGGTTTGTCACGTGATATATTACTGCCATTAAAAGCATTACTTGTTTCGAGTAACACATAGTCTGTATTCGCTATAGCAATCTGATCGGGATCATCATCATTGACAGCTACATCAGTGTTAGCCGTCGCCTGCATATTGTGTACGGCTGGATTCCAATTAGAACCTCCATCTGCTGACTTCCAGATACCTCCTCGCCCGGAGACATAAATGATGTCATCAGATACGAACTGCGGAAAATTACCTAATGCAACATCTATAGAACTTACAACACTATTTTTTCTTCCAAGTCCCGCTTGCGGAAAACCTTGGGTTCTAAACCACCAGTCATGAGACTGACCATATATCTGATCAGATACATTACTATTGACATCTACCAAGGCTATCCAAGAATTCCCTCCATTAGTAGATCTCCATATACTTGAATAATTTGATCCACTCGCATTTCCACCTAAGTTATTGACTCCTGCATAGACGATATCTGAGTTATTACGTACATACCCTGTGACAGCAGACCAATACCTAAGATTATTACCTGTATCCAATCCTGTGTTAACTAAAAACCAAGAATTTCCGTTATACTTCACAATACCTTCAGGCCCGATAGCTGCATATACGTGACCACTGCCCAATACTGCAAGGCCTTCTGGAGAAGGTGTAGCATAGACTAATGTGGATGTTGCGGCATTAGGATTAGAATAGTCTATCTCATAGATGCCGTTAAGACTCGCCGTATTAAAATATATTGCTGCATAAGCAGTATTCGGAATTGACGGATCAAAAGCCACTGACCTAACAAACCCGTTGCCATTGACAATAGAAGCTTCGACATCACCTCCACTTGTAAATATCTTTACTCCATTCTTGTAGGTACCGGCTATTACGATATCGTCAGTGTATGTTCCTTGCTGCGATCCTGGATCTACGATAATTAAGTCCCCATTAGATCTTGGATGACCATTGGGTATGGGATCACTAGTTGCAGAATGATTTCCAGCAAACTGTGCAGCATCACCATCTACTGGCAACTCCCAAGTATCACCTCCATCAATAGATCTAAATAATCCTCCAGATCCTCCCTTGTCACCAGTACCAGCATAGAGAATCTGATCATTATCAGGAGTGATTACAAGACTGGCTACTTTTGGACTTTTTAATCCTTCATTAATATTGTAATATGTTAATCCTCCGTCAGTAGATTTAAATATTCCAGAAACGTCAGCTGAGGAATAGATGGTCATACCATCATCTGTTATCGTAACGTCACTCTGAAATCCTCCACCACTAAGATTACATTCTTCAATATTTATCGAAGTAATTTGTGCATCTAAGTTTATCCTCGATAAAGATATAATTGCTGCTATTAAAACCCCTATTCTAACCATTGTAAGTATTTAACTAATGTTATAATATTCTATGTACCCAATTTCAATTTACAGATAGAAAGGTATATAATGCAATAATTAAGCCTAATTCAGGCCATTTCTTGACGTATTTTGTAAGCTTGAAGGCGTAAAATGATTATAATCATAGAGTAGGGAGATGTTAGACCGCATCTATCTTATGCTATGGATAACGGTGTGGTAGACGTCTCATCATGTAAAAATGATACTGATAACTAACTAAAGAATAATAAAGTCACCAATCGATGTACGACCTTTAAAATTATATAATAAAGTTCACGATACGCCGACTATATTCGATATATTTAGAATACTCCTTTAAGTTTTCTAAAAGCTAAAGACCAAACCTATTCCATTGTTACCGATATTGGCTCTAATGATAGTGTTGTATTGTTTGCTTTGATTCAAAATAATCCCATAGCCAAATCGTTCGTGATAGAAATCAATGGATTTTCTTTTGTTTTTTTTGGCTTTAGAATTGTACGCTAATCCAGTTAGGCCTGTAAGAGATGCGATAAGACCTAATCCTAAACCAACGACATAGATTGCGACATCAGCTGATTGTCCAGTCGGTTCTGATTGGATAATAAAATATACTCCACTTGCGATAGCTGCGATACTTACAAAACCAAATGAAGTTGCAGCTATTTTTTGACGCTTTGATTTTTTATAGTATTTCAAGCTGTATTCATCTTGTTCTAATATTTGTTTCGACTTATAGAATTTTTTTTCAAGCCCTATATTATCTGATTGACTTGATGCAGAGAATACAATGCAGGTGATAGGAAGTATCATGATATATTTCAAAGACCAGATTTTGAAAAATTGAATATACATCATAGCTCATTTTTTTTTTTGCTTATTGAAAAGCAAGTCATCATGTAGGCACCCATCAGTTTGTGATTTATAAATATACCTCTTCTTTATTAATAAAAGAGCTACGACAATCAGAAATTAGAAATTACACTAAGTCTATATTGTATTAGAATACATCTAACTATAAGAAGACTTCTCCTTCGTCAGAGTAGGACTTAAATTCTAATGGATTATTACTAGGGTCTAAAACAAACATCGTGAGCTGCTCGCCAGATAGATTTTTATACCTAGTCGTAGGTTTAATAACAAAGTCTATTTCCGCTTTTTCTAATCTCACTTTTATGTTTATAAATTCATCTTTAGATAAAAGGCAGCCAAAGTGAGGTATTGGTACTTTGACATTATCTACATGACCACAGTAATCTAACGCGGGTATGTCTTCACTTACATGAGCTGATAATTGATTGCCAAAGAAATTAAAATCGATCCATGTTTCTGTAGACCTTCCTTCTTCACATCCCAGAATCTCCACATAAAATTTTCTTGTTGACTCAATATCTTTGATCTTGAAAGCAAAATGAAATCTTCTCATATTTTTGACTTTAATATTTTGTATTTATAATTAGTGTACGTTATATTTTAATAATCTTTCATTGCTATATCCGTTAATAGATACCACATATAGTCCATTGTCAAATCCACTCAAGTCTATAGTGATCGATTCTGCGTGGTGACAATTAATGACTTTTACAGTCCTGCCGTGCATATCTGTTATTCTGGCGTCCCCTTGTAGCAGTGTACTCTCAGACTGGATTACAAAAAGATCATTACTCGGATTAGGACTGATCACGAGTTTAGACTTCGGGAATAGATTTAATGTACTTGTCGTTTCTGAATAGAATGCTCCAAAAAATTCAAGTCGATTGGGTATGTTCTCTTCAAGCCAAGATTCTACATTTGTAGATAATCGTCCTGGGTAGGTCAGGTAGGTGTAAGCAAAGAGAGCAGATTCTGCTAAGTCTTCAAGCTGCGGATTCTCTTGAGCATAAACAGTCACAAAAGAAGGGTCTGCCGCTTGAGCACTGGTCCAGTCAGGATGGTCTTCATACATAAACTGGTATGAAGCGTGGACAGATTCATGGAAGACGGTTTCTTCTAAGTCATTCGTACTGATACGCCTATCCATATTTTCAGAATACAATACAAAAAACTGTCCCTCTATCTCTGCAAATGCAGTCCGATCGCCACTATGTATCACCACATGATTGACCATGTTACGTTGAAATGCAGGGAGCTTGCCCAAGCGTGGTCCTAATTTTTCGGCATACTCTCTGGCTGCATCTTCAGTTATGAAAGAACTGTGACACCAGATTTCCATTGACTCACCATCAGTAAAAGAAGCTTCAAATAAAAAAGTGTCATTATCAAATAGACCACCACCAGACGGATCTCCAGGCATCTCTCTGTCTTGTCGTCCTACGAAACTTAATCCAGAAAATGAATCAGGATCAGACTCTTGAATAAAGTCTATATCATTTGATACGACTGAATTAGGGAAGAGTGGATCTTGTCCAAACACCGTTTGGCTAAGTGCAAAAAGAAAAGCAACTAAAATTAAATTTATATTTTTCATATTCTATTTTTCTAATTATTGTTTGTAATTGGATAGTAGTTCTTCAATACTGTCTACGACTTTATCTACATTAGATTTATTGAAGCAAAGTGCAGGTTTTGATTTTAGTATATTGTCATACCGACCATCAGTACTGATAAGTATGTTTTTATTTCTCAAGCTATTTTTGATGTGTTTAGCAAGTTTCGTATTGGGTTGTTTAGAATTGTTTATAACTAATTCTACACCTATGAAAAGTCCCATACCTCTCACGTCTCCTATGCAGTTATACTTGTCTGCAAGACCTCTTAGGCGAGATATATAGTAGTCACCTACAGCTTTGGCATTTTCTTGTAATTGCTCTTCTTCTATCACATCTAAAACAGCACTCGCTATAGCACAGGATATGGGATTACCACCAAATGAACTGAAGAACTCTACACTCTTCTCAAACGAGGTTGCAATTTCCTCTGTACATATGATAGCACCCATAGGGTGTCCGTTAGCTATAGGTTTCCCCATAATGACTATGTCAGGTACGACGTCGTGAGCTTCGTATCCCCAGAAGTGATGACCTACTCTCCCAAATCCTGTCTGGACTTCATCGCTTATGCAGACGCCTCCTTGTTTTCTGATGACTGGATATATTTCCTTAAGATATCCTGGCGCCAATGGTACCTGCCCTGCACATCCGACAATAGGCTCTGCGATAAATGCAGCTATAGGGGAGTGACAGTTTTGTATTTGAGCAATGGCATCAGAGGCATATAGTTGTCCTGGATTATTATGTTCAGCATATTTCCCCTTGTAGGTGTCCGGGATATCTGTCTTGATTATATGATCTTTTATGCCATCACCTTTTGGATTATCAAATTTGTAATCACTGACTTCCATGCTGCTCTGAGTATTACCATGATAACCGAGTTCCATGACCATAACGTTGTTGTAACCAGTGTGAAATTTGGCCATGCGAAGAGCAAGATCTGTTGCGGCACTTCCGGAGTTGACAAAATATATCTTATTCAGTGAGGATGGATATTTTGATTGCAACCGCTCGGCGTACTCTGCAAGTTGATTATATAGATATCTGGTATTCGTATTCAGCATAGCCATCTGTCTCTGACCTGCTTCTACCACCTTAGGATGACAATGGCCTACGTGAGGTATATTATTATAGGCATCTAAAAAAGAGTTGCCTTTAGCATCATACATATACTGGAAGGCGGACTTCACCATATGAATAGGTTCGTCATAGCTCAATGAGTAAGAAGAACTGATATGCTTAGCTCTCTTATTCACTACACGATCCACTGATGGAGTAGAAATATCCTCTAGGCCTATCGCTTTTCTGAATGCGTTTTCTGCTTTGATAGGACCTATGGACAGCCAATATTCCAACATAGACCATGCAGGCTTTTCACTTACGGAAATATAGCTATTGTCAGGATTTACTTTACTTGAGTGAGCAGAGTTGCATACACTTATACACAGCCTTGCCGCAATGAGATAGTATAATACTGAGAGTTCTGTTTCTGTTAAAGGCAGTAATTCATGGTAGGCTTGAATAATTACTGCTGCCCATTCTATAGGATTTTCTTTATCATAGCAGGCATAAGTAATGGCGACTGCTAACTCATTGATAAGAAGACTGTAAGTCATGTCTCCGAAATCTATGATACCTGAGACTTCACCATTTTGAGTGAGCACATTCCATTCGTTGGCATCATTATGTATGATCTGTTTTCTTAGTAGAGGAAGGGATGGCCTGACATGCTCATTATATTGTTGAAAAAAATATTGAACGAGTTTTCTGTTCTTAGCTAATGGAATATCATTGATATATTTCTGATTGAGATGGACATACTGTATATCCCACTCAAACTGTCTTGCTTGATAAACATAACTATTAAAGCCCTGCAACTTGAGATCCATCTTAGCTAAGAATCGGCCCAAGGATCTCAATAGCTTATGATCATGCTGAACGCCTCCTAGTAACTCACCTTCCAGATAAGATAGTTTTCTGATAAGGTATTCTTCCTCATCACTTTTGAGATGTTTTATATACGAAGCATCCTTAAAACTAATCGGTTTAGGAAAGTTGTCAGATGCTGTCTCTTGCAGATGTAGCAAGGCATTGTTTTCAGCACTGACAATAGTCGCCATTGACTTAGAGTAAGGATACGTTTTGAAGATATACTTGCTGTTCTCTGCAGTTATGAGATAATTAGCATTAACGTACCCGTCGAGTCTATTGAAGTCAAGATTCTCGCTTAAAAATTCTTCTTGTAGTATATGATTAATATCCACTGACATACACTTAAAGTTCTTTATATACCCTTATTCATCAAAATTAAATCAATAGTTATTTCTCTTAATAGGCATTAATTATATTGTAATTTGCATAAATAACTGATGATTTAATGGTAGATACAATAGATAGAGAAATTCTCAATGCATTAGATAAGGACTCAAGACTTGCTTACGCAGAGATTGGCAGACAAGTAGGCTTGTCCTCAGCGGCGGTGAGGGAGAGGGTGCTAAAAATGGAAGACCTCGGAATCATAAGGCAGTATTGCGTAAGTCTAAATCAGAAAATGCTGGGCAATGATTTAGAGGTTATCATCTTAGTAAAAGTTTTTCATGGCAAACTAAAGTCATTTCTCAAAATGATTCCTAAGCTTAAAGAAGTCCAAAATGCCTATCGCATTACAGGTAATCAAAACGTGCACTTAAAGTTGGTCCTTAGGAATCAAACACATCTCCAGTCCGTTATAGAAAAACTTATGATCTATGGCGATACAGAGACGATGTTGATTCTTTCTGATATTTTAGAATAGAACTAAGATTTTTCTGATTACGATTTTAGTTTTTTTCCATCACTCTATTTGATCCTATCAATGAATTACAACTCTATGGCTACTTGTGATGCCTTTAGAAGATACTGTCTCTAAAAGATATAAGCCTTTCTGGTCTATGGTCATAGTTGTATTAGAATCATTAATAGAATTGGAGTCTATTAATTTTCCTTCAGCACTATACAATGACCAAGTCCCACCTATATGATCAGCTTCAGTAACTAATGTTATTGTGCCACGTGATGGATTAGGAAATACTGAAATGAGACTCTCAGCTTCAAGTTCCTGAGTGCTGACAACACCTTCAAATATTGCTCCAAGCAGATTGTCACCAGGATTCTCATCATTAACTTCTACAACCTCTGCGATAATATAACTATTGAATAAATTATCTAAATCCGCATCAAAAGAAACTACAGAACCTGATCCTGAATTAATAGCAGAGCTTATCGCTTGTGTGGCTTCTAATGTTCCATCTACATAGAGACGTACTTCATAATTATTTAGATCTACGGTACCATCATTTTCTATATCGACACGTATCTTATCATCAGATGTGAAAGCGATTCTTGCTACCGCCAAGTTACTATAATTGCGGTATGATGTACTACTATTCTCAATAAAGAAACTATGGATACGATAATGTGGTTCTGTATGACTGCCTCCATTGTAACCCGTATTACGAAGGTTAGTGTAATTCTGTAATTGATAGTCAAACGAAAATTCTTCGCCTGGCGATACTTCTTGTGTCGTATTGAATATAGCAGGAATTACCTCTTGTCCTGGACACCATCCAGCTCTCGAAAACAACCATGTACCAAACTGGTTAGAGCATGAGTTAGCAGGACAATCTGTCTTCCATAAGTTGTGTGATGCAATGACAGAATTATTGATTCTGACTTGGTGCATACGTTGCAGAAATTCTGCTGCATTATCTGTGTTACCTTGGCCATGACCTGATACTTGCATTCTTACATGTGAGGTCTCCGTATTCTGAGCTACACTGAGGTCGACGTCTTCTAGGTCATAACTTATATTGGGGTCTCCATACACTTGATAGTCTGTAGAATGGATTGGTGATAGTCTTGTATATTCTCTGTCCTCGTCGTCTATAACAAACTCTAAATCCAAGTCTAAATTCCATCCTGACGGACCCCATACTTGGATGTAAGATTCAAATGTGACCTCACCGGTAAGTACAGATTTAAAGTCGGTGACATCTATGTACCAAGGACCGCAAGCTATACCAAATGGCGTGATGTATCTCCCTAATTCAAATATACCTTGAGAGGTATTGATTTTTATATTGGCAGGTTGATCCCAAGGATCACATCCAGTGGAGGGACAATTAATGTCTATACGCAGACGTATCTCATCATAGCGTGAAAGATCACTTGGTAAGGTTATGGTATTAAGTTGTCTCTGTCCAGCACTTGCAAAGTTGTGTTGTTCGCTTTCAAAGATATTCACCATAAGGCCGTCACGGCTATTGATACTTTTAGTCGTTGCATTATTAAAAAGATTATCATCTTCAGGATGAGAAATAGTAACTGAGAGCTGCGGATCTTGCACGTCAGTCAGGTCTATGGGTGTCTTAAAGATATAGGTATCACTAACACCAGATTCTAAAGAAAAATCAACTGTCTCTGTAGCGAGTGCTACTCCATCAAGCTCCAAGGTTACATCCATATTATCCAGCATCTGAGCTCCTACATTTTGGATATCTACACTTACTTTGACAGGTCTCGACTTCATCGCTAATCTATCTATATTGGCTATATTGCTCACCGCAACATCAAAATCTACAATCTGAAATCCTTCTACCCAGTTAGATTGATCCATGTTGACAGTTCTTGCTACGATATTCGGATTGGCTAAGTTATTGACACTTGTCCCGGTGCCTTCGTTCATCGGAAGATAGGCAGCTAATCCAGGTTCGTCACCATTATACATTGTACTTACATTAGAAGCAATCTCACTTGCACTTCTCGCTACACTCCATATTCTTACTTCATCGATGACGCCATCAAAAAATCTTCCAGGAAAGCCTGTTGATTCACCTATAGTTATTGTTTGATCATTGGCTGCTGGTAACCCTTGAAAGCTTGCCGTTGCTACAGACACACCATCTACGTAAAGTGTGATGACTCCTTGATCAATTACTGCAGCTACATGATGCCACTTATTTCTCTGCATTACAGGTCCTGATAGTGCCTCGTTCCATGCATTATTAGCCGCTACAGCGATAGACAGTCTTCCATCATTACCACATCTAAATGCAAAACCACCATTAGCTCCTCCTGAATCCGCTGTGATGATACTCCCTTGCCAGCTTTGTGCCTTCCACTCTCGAGCTATAATCCAAGCCTCTAAAGTGAAACTATTAGATAGCGTCGTCTCTATGGTATTTTCTATTGTTAATGCTTCGTCTACTCCATTAAACTGTAAAGCAAAATTCTGTGCAAACGAACAAATAGATAAGATGATGAAATTAAAGATTAAGGTAAATGTCTTTGTCATGTTATTAATTTATTAGAAGATTCTAAGACAGAGAAAATTATAATTGATTCAAATATTATATTAATTCAAGGACAAAATGTCCCATATAATTTTGGCAGAATGCTCGATGCATGTTTAAAGCCTCATTATATATCATGGGGTATTTTAATCAGCTACCGGTATCAGGTGAGAAAGTTATTGCAAAAAGTTTAAAATTTCTGAACACAAAGAATAGTTTTTATAACTTTTTTGTGAAATTGTCTTTCATGGTCATGTGGAGATTGGATGACAATTTGTAAGAACCATATCTGTGTAGAAATGCCTATTCAACATATTAAGAATACCTGAACCGATATAGGATAATAATAAATGATCGTTTTCTTGTCTAATCTCTGAGAGGTATCTGATAGGAATTAATTATGCACATAGATTCTTATTCAAAAACTGTGTATGCCATTTTACTTATAACAGAGTTGATTTTTGTGATGTGATTTTAGCTCTTATACTATGAATAGAACTGTGGCTTAATTAGGGAATTCTTTTGTAGGCTGGCGATTGATTGTAAGAGGAAGCTCTTCTGAATAGGATAGGGCTTCCTCTTATCTATTGTCTGTATTAGGTTATATCTTTACTATCTTCTGAGTGATGGTGTTTTTGTCATTAGTGATCGAAATAAAATAGGTCCCACTGTGTAGATCTTCAATATTGTAGTTTGTGATTTTATTTACTAAATCGAATTGACTAATCAGCTGACCATTTTGATTAAGAATAATGGCTTTCCCTGTCTTGGCTTCTTTCATCTCAATAATAAAGTGAGTATTAGCTGGATTTGGATATATCTTAATATTACTTTGTATAGCTAATTCTTCATCTACAGAGGTCGTCGTCTTATAACAAATATTTAGTGAAGGATGCAGCTCTGAATCTGGAGCATTACTTGATGCAAATTGCATACTTCTCCTTCCTGATTCATCAGTTAATCTAATCATCATTCCATGAGCATTGCTGGGATTATCTTTCATGTTCTCTACTATCGAGCGAACATTAATATTTAGATAATCTTGATCAGAAGAAACTGATTCTTCTAATACGACACTAAAATTTTCATCTACTGACGGTTGGTTAATCCAGGTGACTGAGTTCTCGTTCCAACTTTCAGTGATCTGTACAATTATAGATTCATTGCTTCCATCGATTTGAGTATGCCCTCCGTTGACAGTGTTAGCATATAGGTTTAATCTTGCCGATGTTATTATAGCATTAGTGGGTATCTGCGAAATATCAAAATCTATTAGACTTCTATCAATAAACTGTTGGCCACTGATTGATCCAGATTGAGAAGCAAAAAGTTGGGATGAAGAAATGTTTTGACCTGGAATGTTGCTTTGGATTCTTGCATCCATATTGGTGCTATTAGCCTCAATGCAGTCGTCAGGTTCGAGATATACGATTCTTAATAGAGGTCTCAGACTTGTATCAGGAGCATCACTCGAACCAAACTGCAATGATCTTCGATCTGTTTCTTCTACCAGCTTAATCATAAAGCCAAATGCTTGATTTGGGTTTTCGATCATTTCATCTATAAGTGTAGATACGTCTATGTTGATATAGTCATCATCTGAATTCTGAGAGGCAGGCAGAGTAACTGATATTGTACTATCAGTTGCTGGTTGATTATTCCAAGTGACAGTTTCATCATCCCATGATTCTGTTATTAACTCTATAACGGACTCGTTACTTCCATCTATTTGTGTGTGTCCTCCATTGACCGTATTTGCAAACAAGGATAAAGTTGCACTTGTAATCAATGAATTTTCTGGTATAGATGTCACTACATCAAAAGATAATAGACCTCTGTCAATAAATGGGTCACCATTGATCGTGCCAGATTGAGAGGCAAAGAGCTGAGATGAAGAGATGTTTTGATCTGGAATATTACTTTGGATTCTTGCATCCATTCCTTCTTCCGAATTTGGTTGTAGTACTAACTCTGTTTGAGAAAATACACCAATAGAGATTAAAAGTAAAATTGTTGTAATTAATGATTTCATATTTAGAGAATTTATTTTCTATTTTAAAATAGTAAAACGCCTTACCTAATTTAAAAATAATTAATTCCATTATTCTATCATTAAATTCTACCATGATTTTATGTATTTTAACTTTATGCTTGTGTGTGTGCTTGATATGATCGCGATTAAAACAATCTTTTTCAGAGTCTATTTTGTAAACAACTAATGAGTAATTTCTTTAAGAGAATTATAGGATTAATAAATTTTCTCACCCATTAACTAATTGGATGATTATAGTTAGTAACGAATATGTCTACATCAATGTAATAGCATTGCGTAATTTTTTGATTATATTTATTTAAAACAGAACACCATGAACAACTCCATTTTTTTCTGCTTAAGCTTCATTATGCTATTTTTATCACAGTCTCTCATAGCACAAGTTCCTCAAGATTTGGAGTTGCTCGATCATAGAGGAAAAATTAACGAACACTTAGATTCCAGAATCTTTGGAGATAAATTATTATACGGTGTAAGCAAGAATAGTTTCGAAATGACATCCATAAATTTGGTTGACCTCAATAGCTTTGAAGTCGATACACTGCTGCTCACCTATGCTGCCAAATCTGAGCTCAGATCATTCTCCGATGGCACTTTCAATTTTTTTGTTCATTCTCTTTTGATTATGACATTGGTGTACCAGGTTTATTTAATATTTCTTATGACGGATCTCAGTTGGTAGTTGATACCTTGCCTATGTATACTGTGCCTATTAAGACTCATTTACAGATGAACTTTATCCCACTGGAGTATCTAAAGTTAGTGTTTTTTAATTGTATTTCTGTGAGCTACACATACAGAGTTCTTAATGCTAAAACTTTAAGATAGATGAGTAGAAAAAATTGAGATCTAATACTTGCTTAAATATTTTATAGAAGTTGTCTGCTGGAATTTGTTGGTCTAAGCGTAAGTTATCAAACAGCTTAGGTGTGTATTTATTCTTTCTCCCGATAGTGGGGCAGGCTTTGCATATTAGGAAGATACAGGATATTAGTCTAACGTAAGTAAACACACGTCAATAGTTTGTCGGCAGAGTGTATTGTTATAAACTGGATTTCATTAAGCTAATTTTTGAAGAAGGGTATCTTAATCGTTTCTCCAATTCTTACGGTGTCGTTATCTAAGCTCTTTATTTTTATAATCAAATTATGCTTTCCATTTTCTAATTCATTTGTGTTAATTCCAGTTAGAATTCCATTTTCATCTGAATTGGAATGTTGATAGAAGACATAATCAGGTGATATTTGATTTGAATCAATAGAGACTTCATATATTTTTGATATGCATGAAATAGAAGTTTCAATTTTTGCCTTATGCTCTGTTGGCGACACTCTTTTTAGATAGTCATCACTATTAGTAATTGTGATAGCATCAAACGGGCTAATCCTATTGCTACTGCGGTCGTAAGATGTAATGTTTGGGCAAATTTTTTCAATTAACTGATTAGTCGTTTCTGTATCATCAACTCTTATGAATAATTTTATAGGCTCATTTTTATTGTAAAATAACTTATCGATTGTAGCCTGTTCAATAAGTGATCTTTTTCTCAGACTATCATAATTGTCTTCCAAGACCCAGTTAGCGGCGTTTTCTTTCTTTGGAATATAAGTATATTCATTTAAACTTACTGTCTTACCTGCAAAGGCCAATAGTACCATATAAGGAAGCATCAATAACATATAGGTTCTACCTAATTTATTACTAATAAAATTATAGTGAATGGGTCTGTATAGAAAAGCGAGTGAGAATGTATTGTAAACACGATAGAAAGGATAAAAAATATTGGATATGTACTTAGTCTTTTTAAGTTTTCCAATGGTAATGAAATCAATAAAATTTAATACTGCACTGATCATTAAAAGAAGAGTAATAATGACAAGTATCCATTCTCCAACAGGGTTATCCGTTAACGGAATTGCATAATAATTTAGAAATTGTATAATGGTGAAAACTAGAGCAAAAGAAAGAAAATGAAAGACCATCAAAAATGAATAGCTAAAAATAATACTGCAGATTCTTTCAAGCTTTTCAATATAGATGTCAAATGGTTGAACTTTCTTTTTTAGAAAATTATCGAACTTGTTCGAATATCCGAAGGAGTTAAAATCTACATCTTTGGATATATACCGTAGTCCAATACACCCAATCCATAATCCTCTAAAAAAAATGTGTCCAATTAAATTGGATTTAACAAACAATAGGATAGGTATAATTATGGCAATAACAAAGGCAAAATTAAATCCCTCGTTGGTATTGTACTTTAGAAGTAGATCTGGAATTTTGTCGTCATAACTCCCTATAATAAGTAATAGTATACTTGAAATGATCAACTCTAATTGCCAGCTTTCTTGCTGCAATTTATCTAACCATGATTGTGTTTTGTTTTTTTCCTTTTTCATCTCTCTAAATCTATTTTCTCGATCTTGAAGTTTTTTTAATTACATCTTGTAGATAACTGATAATGATAAGAGGAGGATGCAGCGAAAGCAAGTCTTCCTTCTTATCTATAGAGCCCGTTTTTAATCTCTTCCAAGATACTGTTATCCACCACACAAACTCAAGTATCTAAAGTTAGCAATTTTTAATTTTATTTCTGTGAGGTACACATATAGAGTTCTTAATTCTAAAACTTTTAAATAGATGCAATTAAGGCCTTGTTCCAACAACTTTTTGATCCATTTCTTTAAGTTGAAAGCAGCAGCTGCCATGAGCATTACTTTTGATGCATTGTTGCGACCTCTTACGTTCATTCGCCTCAGTCCATCCCGACAGTTATCGGGATTGTTGTAAAGAGCCAAAGACGGGTTCTACTGTATGCATTCTAAGAGCATATGATTTCTTTCCTTCTTTCGATTTTAGGCGCTTTATCATTCGCTCATATTCTTTTTTGAATGGTGTAGATGTGATTTCTTTAATTCCTTTTTTACTGACACAATCTTTTCTAAAAGGGCATGTATCACATATCTTTTTTTTTGATCGATATACGACAGTATGTTTTCCATCTGCGTGTTTGGTATATTTTGGTTTTATTATCTGCCCATTGTTGCATATGAATGCATTACGTCTACCATCATATTTGAATCCTGGTCTGTGAGTTTCATAGGTTCCATGTAGTGGTATGTAAGCATCAAGTTGAAGGTTTTCTAACATTGCATAATTTTCTCCTGAAGAGAACCCTGCATCAGCTAATATTTTTTCGACTTTTAGATTGTTCTTTTCTAACCTTGCTAATGTTTGTTTGGTATTTTTTATGAGTAGCTGAGAGTCTTTTTTAGATGCATGTTCGGCAGAGATATTGGTGATGACATTACATTTTGAATCTGTGGTCATTGTAGAGGTATAGCACAACATGCGTGGCTTACCAGATTTCTTAGCTATTCTTGCATCAGGATCTGTTAGGCTTTGGTGAGTTGCATTACTCATTGTCCGTCGTTTTTTATTTTGCTTATCTC